>JBFHXJ010000081.1:0-19200 GCA_041598995.1 Woeseiaceae bacterium
ATCGTCGTCATAAATGCCACGCCAGTGTGGCGTATACCCGCCTTTCTCCCAGGTCACGCCCGTGTAGATGATCTGCAACGACGGAATCTGTACGCGATGGTCGAGATCGTAGATCACGTGAAACGCTTCATCGTTTTCCGGAATATCGACGATCGGCCGGTCCGGAAACACCTTTTGCATCGAGGCCAGGAACGAGGACCATTCCCAGGCGCCGTGGAAATCGTCGACCATCAGGAATCCGCCGCGCAACAAATAGTCGCGAATACGCGCCGCTTCCTGCTCGTTCAGATACCAGTAGCCGACCTCGACCGCGTAGATCCACGGGAAGTCGTAGATGTCGTCATCCAGCGGCGTCAGGATGCGACCCCGTTGCGCCGCATCGATCCGCGTCAGGCGGGCGACGCCCTTCAGAAAATGGTGTTCTGCCTCGGGGTAATCCGTCTGCCACATTTGCCGGCCGCGGTAACTGCGGCCGTAGCGATTCGCCGAATACGCGAGGCGCACGAACTGGAACTCCCCGGGCGATTCGCGCGCTTGTGCCGGTGACTCCGGCTTCGTCGCCTGCCCCGACCCCGGACCGGCCAGGCCGAGCAGCGTCAGCGCAAGAAATGTGCTTATCAACGAACGAAACATCGGCAGCGGTTGAATCCCTCGATCCAGAATATTACAGACCCGGCAAGCATCGAATTAATTCAATCCCCGGTACCGATTCGAGCTCGGCCATCACTCCCCGTCGCCGCCCTCGGCATCGAGTCGCGGATAAAAAGCGACCAGGCCGGAGTAGGTCGTTTCCTTGCCGGCGGTTTTGCCGTCCTGCCCCACAGTGTCGCACGCCTCGAGCCACTCATTGAGCTTTTCCTTCAAGCGCCTGATCTCGTCATCGGTGCCGGATACGGAGACGCGCATCAGCAACGGGCGTTGGTCCCTGTCGGCGGGATAGCCGTCCAGGCGGGCGTAGAGGCTGACGAGCTCCGATTCGGTTTCCCTGATCAGTGAACGCATCATGTCGATCGCGTCGTTGTCGTGCCCCGGAGAGGTCGCAAACAGTCCAGGATCGACCTCGAACCTGGAGGCGATGGTTCGAAAATAACGCTCCACGGTGCCGCGCTTCGGCTTTTCCTCGACCAGCTCCAGGAGCCCGGCGTCGTGGAGCGCATCGACATGCCGGTACAGGCGGGGTGCTTTTTCGCCCATCTGGTCGGCGACCTGCTTGGTCGTCACCGGGTCGCTGCCGAACTGCTCCAGGAGCTTGAGCTTGAAGGGATCGGTGAGTAGTTTGGCCTGGTCGAGGCGTCTGACGATATACGTATCCACGGTGCTGAGTTCCCGGATTCCATCTCATCCATTCGGTGATTGACTATTCACGCAATCGTGAAGAAAATTTTATTCACATAATTATAAATATTCATCCTCATGGAAACAAATATCAGCCTGCTCGATCACGCCTACGTATTCGTCATGGCCATCGTGTACCCGCTGGCCGGGTACCTGAGTTTTCGCCGCCTCATCAGTCGGGTCGCGGCCGGCGAGCCGGTCAATCGACTGCAACTGTATCGCAATACGCTCATCGGCCACTGGGCACTGTTCCTCATCCTCGCGGTAATCTGGAGTGTCACGGCGCGACCGTGGCCGGCGATCGGTTTTCAACTGAACCCCGATCTCTGGGTCGCCATTAGCGCCGTATTCACCCTGCTCGGCATCGTCGCATTCGTGACCCAGGGAAAACGGGTTCGCGACGCGTCGCAGGAGGAGATCGACAAGCTGTCGAAGCGATTGGGCAATCTTTCGATCATCATTCCCCACAACGGGTCCGAGCTTGCCAGGTTCTATGGACTTGCCGTGACGGCCGGGTTTGTCGAGGAGATTCTCTGGCGCGGCTTCATGATCTGGTACTTAAGCCACTTCATGCCGTTGTGGGCCGCCGCCCTGTTGAGCACGGTCGGGTTTGCACTCGCGCATGCTTACCAGGGCATCGTCAATCTGCCGCAGATAACCGCCGTCAGCGCCGCGCTCGCGGCGTTGTACCTCCTCAGCGGTTCGATCTGGTTTCCGATCGTGCTGCACGCGGCGATCGATATTCTTCAGGGCCGCCTCGGCTACGATGTCGCCCGCCGCAGCGGGATCGGCGGCGAAGTGACCGATGCGACGTGACGCTAATGCGTCATTGCATAGATGACGTAATTCACCGCGAAGCGATAGGCCAGTGAGGTCATCGGCACGGGATAGACGGGATCGTCGGCATGCTCCCAGGCATCCCCCATGTCCATGTTGAAATTGATGGCCACGACCAGTCGTTCCTGATCGTCATAAACGCCATACCACTCCGCCGGACCGTGCAGCAGTGCTTCGATCCTGCCACCGGCGGCACGATACAGGTGACGCCGGCCGGGAATCTGCGTGCGCTGATCGAGGTCGTACATGACGTGCATCAGCGGATGCGATTCGGGCAATGGCGTGATCGGCCACTCCGGAAATGCCCGCCGCAACACATCGCTGAAGATCACCCACTCGTATTCGCCATGAAAATCGTCGAAGACGACGAAGCCGCCGCGCAGCACATACTCGCGCAGTCGCGCGATTTCGGCGTCGTCGAGGTTCCAGTGACCAACTTGCTGGGCGAAAAGCCACGGGTAGTCGAAGAGTTCGTCGTCGGTCAACCTGAGATGCTGGCTGTCGTCCGCGACTTCGAGCGTCGTTAATCGGCGCAGGCCGCGGGTGAAGTGATATTCGGCATCCGGATAGTCGATCGCCCACCACGGACGCCAGGCACGACCGGCGTAACCGCTCGAATAGACCATGCGCGCCATGTGGAACTCTGCTTCGGGCGCGGTGGCGAGTTCGCCGCCGATCGACAGGCCGATGACCGTCAGGAAACAGCAGCCGGCACACATTGCCAAGACAATCCTAATTGACGACCTCCTGATTGCGTCCTCCCTCGAGGTAAAGTAACGCGGACACTATCGTGCGCAGCGACATAACACCTCGCTGAACACTCAGCACCGCCTACACGCTGGCTGCCACGCTCCGGGTGAGCGTTCGGAGCCGCCGGCAGGCGTCTTCGATGACGTCGTCTTCCTTGGCGAAACAGAAGCGCGCCATCGCCTTGCCCTCTGGGCCGGTGACGAAGGTTTCGCCGGGTACACTGGCAACACCCGTCTCGTGCAGCAAGTACATCGCCCGATCCCTGCTGTCTTTGCCCGGAAGAGAAGACACGTCGGCGAGTACGTAATAGGCTCCTTGTGGAACACAGGGTGTCAGGCCCGCTTCGTCCAGCGCATGACACAATCGCTCCCGCTTGGACTGGTAGTTCGCCGCCAGATTTAGAAAATACTCGTCGTCGAGCTGCATCAGACCAGCGGCCGCACCGAGCTGCAGCGGCGTCGGTGCACACACGTAAACGAGGTCACTGAAGTTGCCGATCGCCGCAGACCAATCGCGAGGACAAACCGCGTAGCCGATGCGCCAGCCCGTTATGCTGAAGGTTTTTGACAAACCGGAGATCGTGATTGTTCGCTCCCACATGCCCGGCAACGATGCCAGTGCGATATGTTTGCGCCCGTCATACACAAAGTGCTCGTAAATTTCGTCGGTGAATACAATGAGGTCGTGTTGCCTCGTGAACGCCGCGATGGTCTCGAGCTCCGGCCGGCTCCAGACCTTACCGGACGGATTCGACGGGGTATTGATAATGACCGCGCGTGTTCGGCCAGTAACAGCGTTCTCCAGGTCATCGGGAGAAAACGACCAGTCCGGCATCGTCGTTGGCACGTAGACGGGCACCGCCTGCGTCGCCATTAAAGTGCTCTGGTGGTAACTGTAGTAGGGCTCGAAAACGAGGACTTCGTCGCCGGGCTCGAGCAGGGCCAGGCAAGCGCAATACAGTGCTCCGGTCGCACCGCAGGTGACGACGACATTCGTCTCGGGATCGATATTTCTGCGGAGCAGGCGCTCGTATCGCGCCGCCACGGCGCGACGCAGCTCGGCGGTGCCGTCATGCCGCGAATAACTGTTTTGTCCGTCTTCGATCGCCGCGTGCGCTGCCTGGCGCACGACTTCCGGGACTTCGAGATCGCACACGCCCTGTGACAGGTTGACGCCGCCCACCTTTTCGCATTCGACGCTCATCGAACGCAGCTCGGACCGCCTTACCCATTCGTGGCGTGAACTCAAGACGCGGGGCATGAATCTATTCCCTCAGTGAAAGCGTCATCGTAACAGCAGACTCAGGACGAATGGCACACCCCCGCGTCATTGTTCCAGCGGCAGCCTGCGGCCCGCCAGTAAGCGGTCAGCCCCAGTGCATCGAGGAGGCGCGGAAAATCCGCATGCTGCCGCAAGATCCGGAATTCGTCGAGATAAAGCAGTTCCAGCTCGAAGTAGCTCGGATCGGCGACGAGCTGCCAGGCCATTTCCATCGCCCGATCGGCCTGCCCCGCCAGCACCCAGAAGGTGACGAGGGCCGCCTGTGGAATGACACCCTGTGCCGCTTGCGTGTCGAGGAGCGCGACAGTCTCCGGCGATTGCGGATCACGGGCCAGCGCATCGAACACGGGATCGACCCAGCTCGCATCCGACTGGGAAAGATTCATCGCCCGCCTCGCCACCTCGCGCGCCTCGTCCAGTCGATCGTCCCGTATCAGGAACAATGCGTAACTCAGTAAATGTATCGGCGCGCCGACGTACATCGCATTGGCGATGTCGTAGAACTGGCGGGCCTCCTCCATGTTGTTCTTCCACAGATGCGCGATCGCGAGCCTGCTGTTCAAAACCTGTTCTTGCCGGTCCATCTCCCATGCGGCCTGCGCCGCGGCCAGCGAGTCGTCGATGCGGCCGGTCGCGGCCATCAGCCGTGAGTAGTAATGCTGTGCCGGCGGGTATTCCGTTTGACTGCCCGTGGCAATCCTGAACGATTCCGTCGCGGCGGCCCATTCGCCGCGTTTCGTCTGCACGTAGCCGACGAACGTCTGTGCGGGCTCCGCAATCGAAGGATCGCGCCGGATTCCCTCTTCGACCGTCGCGACCGCAAGATCAAACATCGACTCCTGCGCCTCGTAGTCTGCCAGCAACACATAGGTATTCGCCAGCGCGAGGTAGGCGGCACCGTAGGCCGGATCGATCTCGATCGATTCGAGTAGCAGCTGCACGGCCCGGTTCAGGGAATTCACGTCGCGGCGCGCGAGATACGACATGCCGCGCAAGTAGCGCAGGTATGATACCGAGCCCGCGGGTTTGCTCGCCGGTGAAACGGTCCCGGCCCTCGCCCCGACGAGACAGTCCCGAACCGCCGTTGCCACCTGTTCGTGCAAACTGAACATGTCCTGCAGATTGCCGCCGAAACTCCGCCCGCAGCGCTTCGCGGGATCCTCGGCGTAGACCGACGTCCTGATCGTGAACTTGCCGTTTAGTTCCTGCACGCTGCCGCTGACGACCGTGTCGACGTCGTAGCGGGAAGCCGTCTCCCGCGGGTCTTCGTCTTCTGCCGGCAGACTTCCCTTCAGGATGCGCAGGTCGGGAAGCTGGTACAAGGTCGTGATGAGCTGCTCGCCGAATCCGTCGACGAGAAACTGGTTTTCATCGCCACTCATGTTGACGAAGCGGGAAACGACCACGGAATCAATCGTCGATCCGTCAACGGTGGGCCTGTCCCGCTGACCCCAGATGACCGCCAGCATCAGGAGCACTGCCGTCCCGGCGATCCACCAGCTCCTGGGCACCTGCCTGCGTTCGGGGAGCGCCGCCTTCGCCGCCGGAAGTCTCAAAGGAACCATCAGGCGATAGCCGCGTCCGTGTATCGTTTCCACATACGTCGGATTGCGCGGATCGTCCTTGCCGAGCGCCTGCCGGATACCCTTGATACATTGCACGATCGATTCGTCAGCCGTCGCCCGCCCGCCCCAGACTTCGTCGACCAGCATGTCCTTGCTGACCACATTGGGGTAATGACGCGCCAGCGTCACCAGCGCGTCCATCTGTTTCGGTTCGAGATGCTGATCGTTACCGTCGCGGCGCACGATACCCCGCTCGGGCATGATGGTGAATGGCCCGAATTCAAATCCGCGTCGCAGATCCGGGTCCGCAGACATGCATCGTTCCCTTTTTTATTTTTCCGGACGGTTCGCGGCATTATAGTATGCCGGAGCACGCGCGACGGCCAAAAAGAGGGGCCGATTAGGCCCCTAGTGGTGTTTGCTTACGTTGCTCAATCTACTTGTTCACCGGCAAAGCTCGTCGACGTGTGCTTTCGTCTCTGCCAGCGTGATTTCGGTCTCTTCTTCGGAAAGATAGTGTCGCGTCCCGTCCTCGCGTGTCTTGTACAAACGCGGCGCATTCAGGTAGGACTCGTATATCTCCGTCGCGCGCTTGCAATAATAGGCCTCCGCCTGCTCTCTTTCGAATCGCTCCTCGGCAGTTTCGCCCGGATAGGCTTCATTGCTGCCGCTGTCCTGCCCGCGGTCGCCGCCCTGTTGAATGTTTTCGAGGCTGCCTTCGGAATGCCACACCAGTTCAACGCTGATGGCATCTTCGTGCTCGGGCACATCGGCATAGTGTCGCTTGCCGAATTCGTCCAACCAGGTATAGATCGGTGTATTGGAGTCGACGAAATGCGTCTTGCCCTCAGCATCAACCCATTTCCAGATATCAGCGTGAGCGGAGAGACTCAGGCCGCAACTCAACATAATGAGGAGAACAATTTTTTGCATAGGCCACCTACCCATGTCGAGTATGGCGAGAACGTCTGCCATATCCCTTGACCGCCGTCACAAATATGTGAGGCAAACGGACCATATCGCGGCTCGGTCACGACAATGGGGTGGATCGCGACCGGGAGAACGGCGTAACGCTGCGGTCCCGGCTCAGCTCGAGACGCGCGTCACCGCATCGGCGAACGCATCGCCCTCCTCGTCGAGCCGGTAGAGAATGCGCATCACGGGCTTGTTGATCGAGATGAGCCGCGTCAGGTCGATCGGCGTTGCGACCAGCACGAGATCGCAGTCGACGGCATTGACGGTCGCCTCGAGATCGCGAATCTGTTGCTCGCCGTATCCCATGGCCGGCAGCAATGGACCGGTGTCCGGATAATCATTGAATGTATCGGCAATCTCGCCGACCGCCCAGGGTCGCGGATCGACTAGCGCGCCGGCGCCGTTCTGTCTGGCCGCCAGCACGCCGGCACCGAAGGCCATGCCGCCGTGGGTCGTGGTCGGCCCATCCTCGATCGCCAGCACGCGCTGTCCCTTGATCGCGCCCGGATCAGGCACCTCGAGCGGCGACCTGGCGCGAACGACGACCGCCTCCGGGTTTTTTCGTCGCGCATTCGCCTCGACCATCTTGATGGCTTTCTCTTCCGCGGAATCGACCTTATTAATAAGTATCAGGTCCGCGCGCTCGAAATTCACCGTGCCAGGGAAGTAATCGAGCTCGTGTCCCGCACGATGCGGATCGGTCACCGCAATCCACAGGTCCGGCTTCAGAAACGGCGTATCGTTGTTGCCGCCGTCCCAGACGATGACGTCTGCTTCTTTCTCGGCCTCGGACAGGATCGCCGCATAATCGACGCCCGCGTAGACGATGACGCCGTTGCGGAGGTGCGGTTCATATTCCTCGCGTTCCTCGATCGTGCATTCGTGCAGGTCGAGATCCTCGATCGTGGCGAATCGCTGCACGGCCTGCTTCGCCAGGTCGCCGTAGGGCATCGGGTGCCGAATGGCGACGGTTTTCCTGCCAAGCTCATGCAGGATATGCGTGACCCGGCGCGACGTCTGGCTCTTGCCGCAGCCGGTGCGCACGGCGCAAACCGCGATGACGGGCTTCGACGCCCTCAGCATGGTCGCATCGATGTCGAAGGTGGAGAAAGTAACGCCGAGCGCCTCGACGATCTTGCGACGCTCGTCGACGTAATCGAGACTCACGTCCGAATAGGCGAAAACGACCTCGTCGGCTTTATACTTATTAATACGGTCAGTGAGCTCTTCCTCGGGATAGATCCGGATGCCATCGGGGTATTGCGTCCCCGCCAGGGACGCCGGATAGCGGCGATCCTCGATATGCGGAATCTGCGTCGCGGTGAAAGCGACGACGTCGAATTCCGGATTGTCGCGGTAGCAGCAGTTAAACGTGTGAAAGTCGCGGCCGGCGGCCCCCATGATGATGACTTTTCGACTCACCTGTATCTCCCCCGCCGAGGCGGCGATTTTTCTGATTCGGTTCGTAGGATTTCGTCCGGCCGTTCAGGCCGCGGAGGATGTAGAAATTTACAGCGCCGGCGGCAAATGTCCAGTGCACGGTCCGCCGGGAATCTCAATTCGCCGTGGCGCCGCAGCGTTCACTGGCCGGCAGTTGCTAGAATGGGCATTCCGCCGATCGGGATAACCGCTACGGCCGATACACAGGAATGAAGCGTGACCAATGAATATTTTGATGTCGTGATCGTCGGCGCCGGATTGTCGGGCATCGGCTCGGCACGCCACCTCCAGGACAAGTGCCCGGGCAAGTCGTACGTCATCCTCGAGGGCCGTGACGCCATGGGCGGCACCTGGGACCTGTTCCGGTTCCCGGGGATTCGCTCCGACAGCGACATGTTCACGCTCGGCTACAACTTCAAGCCGTGGCGCGAGGGCAAGTCCATCGCCGACGGCCGATCGATCCTCAATTACATCAAAGAAACGGCGGCGGAAGGCGATGTCGACAGGCACATCCGTTACGGTCACCAGGTCAAGAAGCTCAGTTGGTCATCCGATGACGCCTGCTGGACGGTAGAGGCGGAACGCAAGGTCACGGGGCAAACGGTCACCATCCGCGGGCGCTTCATCCTGATGTGCGCCGGCTACTACAGCTACGAGCAGGGATATACACCGGATTTCGAGGGCCGCGAGCGCTTTCGCGGCCGTATCGTGCATCCCCAGGACTGGCCGGAAGACCTCGACTACAGGGACAAGCAAGTCGTCTGCATCGGCTCGGGCGCAACCGCCGTCACGCTGATCCCGGAGATGGCGAGGGACGCCGCCCATGTGGTGATGCTGCAGCGCTCCCCGACCTACATGGTGTCGCGGCCGGATACCGACATCGTCGCGAATATCCTGCGCAGGCTGCTCCCGGAAAAGATGGCCTACGCGATCACGCGCTGGAAGAACATCCGCTTCCAGCAGGTGGTCTATCGCAAGACGCGGACGCATCCGGAGAAGGTCAAAAAGAAACTCCTCGACATGCTGCGCAAGGAATTGCCGCCCGATTACGACATCGAAACGCACTTCACGCCGCGCTACAACCCCTGGGACCAGCGGTTGTGCCTGGTGCCGAACAGCGACTTTTTCGAGGCGATCAGGGCCGGCAAGTCGTCGGTCGTGACCGATCAGATCGACACCTTCACCGAGACGGGGATACGCCTGACATCCGGCAGACAACTCGAGGCCGATATCATCGTCACGGCGACCGGGCTCAATCTGGTCGTGCTGGGCGGCGCCGAGCTCTCAGTCGACGACGCGCCGGTACGGCTGTCCGACACCTTCAGCTATCTCGGCATGATGTATTCCGGAGTCCCCAATCTCGTGACCACCTTCGGCTACATCAACGCCTCGTGGACACTGCGCGCGGACCTCACCGCCGAGTACGCCTGCCGCATCCTCAATCACATGGACGACACGGGAACCCGACAATGCACGCCTCGTCTGCGACGGGAGGACCAGAAAATGCCCGCGCGCAACTGGATCACCGACTTTTCCTCCGGCTATGTGCAACGGGTCATGCATCGCTTTCCCAAACAGGGCGATCGGCCGCCCTGGATCAACACGCAGAACTATCAGGACGACCGCAAGCTCCTCCGCCTGCGAGACGTCGACGACGGCGTGCTCAGGTTCGATAATCCGGCGATCCAGATCGCGAGAACAGCGGAGCAGACACTGCACAGCGACGCCGCGTGAGCCCGGGCCCATCGGGGCGACCGCTTATCCGGATGTGTTCGGGCGGGCTTATGACGCAGTCGACATCGCGCCGCGCATAATGAGAACTGGTTATCGCTTTTGCGTGCCCATTATGTTGAGTCTCGGGGAATTTTGATATATTACACCGCAGTCAACTTCGCGCTGGGGCACAACGTGAATATCAAGACTCGCATTCTTCTGTTATTTGCGATCGCGACGCTGGTTCCGGCGGTGGCACAGGCGGGAGCTGTCCTGTTCATTCATCCGACGCTCGTCATGTTCGAAGGCAACGAGCGAAGTGCGACCATCACGCTGACCAACCGCGGCGATGAGATCGGCACCTTCGAGATGAACTGGACCGACATGACCATGACGCCGAGTGGCGGGCTCGTGAAACACGACGGAAACGCCCCATGGTCAGTGCAGTCCTTTGTGCGCTACTCGCCGCGCCGGGTAACGCTCAAGCCGCTCGAGTCCCAGGTCATCAGAGTTGCGGTGCGCCGAGGTCTGGACGTTCCCGAAGGCGAGTATTACTCGCATTTCCGGGTTTTGACGCTCAACAGCGAGGCGCTGTCGATGCAGGTTGAAAGCGAGGACGCTTCGGCGGACAAACCAAATTCATCGGCCGTCGTGATCGACGCCCGCTCGGCGGTGGCGATTCCGATTGTCTGGCGCAACAGTCGGGACGCGTCGAGCGCCTCTATCGAGGCGGTGCGTATCGACCCCGACGCCAATAAGCTCAGCGTCGATGTACGGCGTCACGGTAAATTGTCGGTCCGCGGTTACCTGCAAGTGATCGAAACAGCGGATGACGGCACGCGGAGTTCTCTTGCAGCGCCGGTGCCGCTCGTCATCTATCCGAATATCGATTCGCGCACGATGTCGATCGACCTGAACGAAGGCGTTGTCGCCGCCAATCTGAAACGCGGCACCGAAGTTTTCTATTCACCGGACATTGAAATTACCGACCGATCGGCACTCATCGCTACGTATCCGATCGTGCCCTGAACATGAACCTGCCAAAGCTACTGAATTCCGCACGACATATTCTCCTCGTTGGCACGTTGCTCGTATCGATCCCCGACGCATTTGCTCAGTTGACGATTACGGAATCAGTGACGCCCACCCTCGGCACGCTGGTTGGCGGCGCCAGTGGCCGCAATTTCATACTCAACACGGACCAGACCGTGAGCGGCACCGATGCCGCGGATTATTTGTTTGGAGCCGTAACCGGAGAACTGGTCGTCAAAAGGACAGGTGCCCCGCGAAATGCCAATATACTGGCGGACAATTTTTCGACCACCGGTGGCGTGACCATCAATGCCGTGCCGTGCAAGTACGATACCGGCGCACAGTTGTCGTGCGAAGGCTCGGGAATCAATGTAACAGTCAATGCGACCAAGACTCTCTGGGTCGGCGTCAATCTCGACACGACCCAGATTCACGCCGGTGGCGACAGCGCCAGCGTGACCTACGACATTACGATCACGCTGCTGTAGCGGCGTTGCTTACTCGAAAATATAGATCCTTTCCAACACGATAAAGCCGTCTTCCGGATTTAGCGAGAATGACTGTGCCAAATCGGTTTGCACACCGTTGGTCCACACCCTGACTTCATATTTGCCGCTGGGAACACCGCTGAAGCTGTAGAAACCATCGAACTCTGAACGCGTTCTTGCAACTTCACGCCCCTCTGTATCGTGCAAAGTGACGATAACGCCCCTGGCACCCTCGCCGGCACCCGACTCTCCGGCCATTACATGGCCTTCGACATCGCCAGTCATGACGACAGCGACATCAATACTGACATCGCTGCCGGCATGCGTATGCAATTCGTACATTCGTGCCCGTGGCACCAGGAACGGATCGTCGAGCTTCAAGTATTTCATGTCGAACCGCACCGCGCGGGAGATCGGTATGCCGTTCAGCGGCAACGCGCCGCTTGCATTCGGCAAGGTCTCCTGGTCGCGATAGCTCGCCCACGCGACCGGCCGTTCGTGAGGATCGCGGCGACCGTCATTGTTGTCATCGACAAATAGATTCATCGTCGCCCGGCCGGTGCTTGCCAGCCCGCCGACATCGGTGATGAATGACTGGGTACGCCGGTCATAGCCGAAGGCTATATTGAAGCCCGCACCGACCGACCAATCGCCCTCGAAGTCGGAGCTCACGCTGAATGTCATGTCGTAATCGCGAATCCTGAATGACATCAGGTTCGAAACGAACATCGATCGGCCTTCCGCCAATCGCTTGCTGATCGCCAGGTTGTTGTTGATACGCGAACTCATTTCCCAATTCATCGAGGCCGAGACCTGTCTTAGCGGCTGGCTGCCCGTGAGTTGATAGTCGAGCTGTCCGCGAAGTCTCACGCCATTGATGCGGCTCGCGACTTTCAGGTGCCCGGTCGTGGTGTTCGATCCGGAGCCGATGCGGTAATCGATGTCATTGGTCACATTCAGCCGGCCGATTCGAGTGCTCAATCGGTTGAACAGGCGCCAATCAGACGAAGCGCCGGCAACGTCACGATGCCGGAGGCTTACCGTATAAGCGTGCGCGTTATCGTGACCAAACGATCCAAAAACGGAAATCTCGTCCAGGGAATCGAGGTCGTCCTGCTGGATCGTTGCCGGGCTCACGTAGTCGTCGAAGGCACGGTGCGCGATGGTGACCTGGTGGCCCTCGAAGGCGGTCAGGTACTCGAGGTGCCAGGCTAATCCACCGCCCAGTTGCCGCGCGGCTTCGCCAACGAATACGCCGCGTCGGACTTGTCTGCTGCCGAAAATGCTCAGGTAATCGGAGTCCGTGTAGGTGCCGTCGCGCTCGCGCGTACCGAGCCCGGCTCGCGTGTAAGCGGCGCCGACCTGCAGGTCGTCGGTAATCGCTTGTGAATAGCTGAAGGTCGTCGCGTAGCTTGCCGGCAACCCGTTCACGTTGTCGGGTGTGCCATCGAGCAGATGCCGGTCGAAATCGATGTGACTGATGCTGTAGTCGTAGTCGCCTTTCGCGAGATCTGTTCCCCCACCCCAGATCGTCTGGCGGTCCTCTCGCGTCTGGCCCTGCGGGCCGTATAGCTTCGCGACAAAAATGTTCTCGCCGAACGGAATTTCCTGGTCGGGAAAGAAGTATCTCCCGTCGGCGCCGACCGTCCCGAACTCGATCAAGCCACCGTTGCGATAAAGTTCTACCTCCCAGCCAGGTGGCGCGTCGCCGGCGATCGTCGCCCGGTTGAGATTGCCGCCACGATCTGCCGGATAGCGGTCAATCCTGAAACCGCGACCGGTCAAAGAACTGCTGACGAGATTGAAGCTGCCCTGGTAGATATCGCCGAGCGTGTAGCCGTACGCACCCGCGAACAGCGGCGTGTCCGGCGTTGCCGATGCCCGATTGATCGTCAGGCGGCTCGTCGCATCGCTCCCGTCGTTGTTGCTGCTCGCGAAACCGCCCGTGTAAACGGCGGAATGCTTGAAAAGGTCCATACCGAGTGCGAGTGACGCCGACCGGGAACTGCTGCGGCTGCCGTTCTGTCGTCTCGTCAGGAAATTCGTCGACAAATCGACAAGCGGAACCGTTGCCCAGTGATACTGATCCGGCACGACGATGTCGGCATCCCGGTCGTCGCCGGGGCGGTAGCGGTACTTGGCGAGCATTCGCTCACGCCATAGCTGGAATGGTAATGGCTCGCTCGACTGAATGGTCAGGACCTGTTGTCGCAGATCCACGTCAAGTGCAATATCGAACCAGCGCTCCAGGACATCGACCGACACATACGTTCCTTCGACATCCTGCATCCATTCGTCGCGCGCGATGCGCTCTCCCTGCCGGCTGGCGATCTGCGCCACGCCCAGGTCCATGCGCCAGACGAAATGATCGTCCTCGTTGCGGAACCAGCCCGACCATAGCTCGTCCTCTTGTTCGATCTGGAACTCGACGGCTTCCAGAAACAACTTGAAGTCGACAAGAAAGGTGCCTTCGGAATCGTACGCAGGCACGCTCTCCGCCAGCAAATAACCATCGGCGTGAAAATCCAGCAGATAGAGATCGAGTTCTTCCTGTGCAATGACAGGCCCGTGAGCCCACAGGACGCCGATCGCAGCGATCAGCGCACGCAGAAAACCGCAAGTCCTGCACAGTTCGATCCCCATATCAGGGATCCGGAACCGAATATGTAAGTTGTCGGCACATTGTTCTTATTCGGGATGATGGAAATCGTCCTGCGCTATGGCTCACTGGTATGAGACGGTGATGTCGAAAGTGCTGTTGTCGGTGCCGACCGTCGCCGAGCCGTTGGCCCTGAGGGTCACGCCGACGAGCAGGGTCGCGCTTGCGACAGAAGTCTCGGAGTACCCCGCGCCGTCGCAAGCCGAATCCGCTGCCGCGTTGTCGTAATTGCACATCCAGGTCTCCAGCGAATAGCCGTTGGCCGTCGATACGTTATCGACGAGGATCGAAATTGACTGTGCAGCAGTCGCCGTGACGGTCACGTTGGCTGCGGCCTGTGTCCCACCGAGGACATTGCTGAACGAATCAGTAACGGAGCCATCCGGTGCGATCGTGATCGTCTGGTTAATGGCCATCGCCACGTCCAGCAAGCCGAACTGCAGTGGATTCACTTCCGTGATCGTGACCGGATCGACGAAATCCATGTCGACCGTTACGGATTCCGGGTTTGCGGCATCCGCAACGGTTCCCGGTCCGAGCCCCAAAAGGGCCGAACTGCAAACCGCCAGGATTCCCTTGATTCGGTTATGCCCGGGCACGATCTCTCCTCGGCTCAACGATGGCCAGACGCATATCGTTGAAACTGTAAAATGCATGCAGGTTGCGGTGCTGTGAACCAGCGCGCAAAACGCGACATAACGTCGCAGAATCCGCGTCGTTACACCGTTTTCAGTATCGGGGAGCGTTCCCCTGGCCGCCGGTCTTGCGGCGCACAGGCTTTCCTATTGGTAGGAAATCGTGATGTCGAAACTGCCGTTCCCGGGGGCGGTGACTCTCTTGCCACTGCTGGTCAAGGTCGCGCCGACCAGCAAGGTGCCGCTGGCGACGGAGACCCCGGAAAAGCCCTCACCGTCGCAGGCCACGTCGTCACTCGCATTGTAGTTGCAGCGGAATTCCGCCAGCGAATAGCCATCGCCGGCATTGACCTCGTCCACGTAGATCGTGATGGGCTGGCCTGGTGCCGCCCGGACGCTGAGGCTAGCTGCTGTCTTCAAACTCGGTTTGACGGTACCGCCCTTCGTGCCGCCATGGCCATCGTTCGTCTGCACGGTGATCTTGTCGCTGAAGAGCATCTCCTCGTTGGAGCTGCCGATCACCATGTCACTGATTTCGCTGATCCCGGCCGGATTCACAAAGGTCGCCCTGACCTCGGCCAGTTCGGCCATGAGCAGCGCCTCCGACCCGAGGTCCGGGACGATAAAGTCCTGGGTTTCCTCCGCGGCGGGCGCTGCCGGCCAAATCGAAACCGCGACCGAGAGGATCAGCGCTCGCAGTGAGGCTGATCTTCCGGAAGAGCAGCGCCACCGTCCGGAATGGAGAGTGGACACTGACGGTCTCCTGTCTACTGATAGGTGATTGTAATGTCGAAGCTGCCGTTGTCGGCACCGTCCGCGGCACTACCCAAAGCGGTCAGCGTCGCACCAACGCGTACCTCAATGCTTCCCGCGACAGACGTTGCGCTCATGCCTGCGCCATCACAGGCAGCGTCCGCACCGCCATTATAATCGCACATCCAGCCACCGAGCGTATAGTAGGTGCCGTTGGTGACGTTATCGACGAGTATATTGATGGACTTCGTCGGGGTCGCAGTCGTGTCGAAACGCGCCGCGGCCTGCGTGCCACCGATAACGTTATTGTTTGTATCCGTTACCGTGCTGTCCGGCGCGATGACGACTGTCTGGGTAGCGAGCATCGCGCTGTCGAGCAGCCCGAACTGCAGCGCATTGGTCTCACTGATCGTAATCGCAGCGGCCCATTCCACTTCGACCGTGACCGGCTCCGGGTTCGCCGCACTGGCGACCGTTGCGATCGTCAGGCCGAGAAGGGCAGAAGCCACAACCGCCATGAACTCTCGTGCAAACCTGATTGATTTCATATCCCTATCCTTTTTGATAAGCAACGCATTAAAACTTGTAGCGCGAAGTCTATGACAGGTCGTTTTTTGTGTCCGCGAACCACGCCACAAAAGTGCAGTTAATCAGCGAGTTACGATGGGTTTTGTGATCTGCCTCACATAAATGTGACATAAGCGCCGACGAACGGTGGCGAGCAGCCGACGAGCGGCGTCACAGCGATCGTCCATTCGACATAATGTCGCGGCGAAGCCGCCAGACATCAGTTTCGCAGCGCTCCGTTGCTGATCCAGAGCCGGATTTCATCGATGACCGATTGCTGCAGCGGCCCGCTTGGCGGCATCTGGTTGCCGATCATCTGGTCGCCTTCGAGCTTCTGGATCAGGTAGCTGTTGTCGGGATCACCCGGCAGGACACGAAACGCGGCGCCGCCGCCGACCTGCAGCGCCGGGACATTAACGAGGTTGTCGTAGCTCGCCTGCTCGCTGGAGAGATCCATGACGCCGGGCAACATCGCGCCGCCGCCGGTGTGGCAGCCGCCGACGGCACAGGTTGGCCCGAACACGACCGCCTGGATCTGCGGCAGTGTCGGTCCCAGGACGACCGGCGTGCTGATCGTGAACTGCGTGACGAAATCGCCGGCGGCAACGCCGTTGCCCGACGGGAAGCCGCCGGTGAACTCGCCGTCCAGTGCATTGCCATCGAGATCCATGATCATCGAGGGCGGCGAGCCGCTCAGGGTGATGCGGTATTCGTCGTCGGGCATCGCGATATTGCTCAGGTCAAAAACGGCGCTACGCGGATTGCCGCCGGGAAGCGATATCTGGGCGGCGATGACCTGCATGTCGTCGCCGTTGCCGAAGACGCCATCGACACTCGCCAGTAGCGTGAACGTATTCGCGTTGACGGTCGAGGCATCGAGGTCGCGGTCGAAACCGGCAACGATGGAGGCCGGCGGTGCCGTGAGCGTCGCCTGCGGCGCCGGTGACAGCGACGTTACGCGGACCGGTCCGGCGGCCGGTGCACGATCGTCGATGGCACCGTCGAAGATCCACTGGCGGATCGTGTCGATATCGGCCTGCGGCAATGCGCCGCTGGGCGGCATGCTGCCGCCCCCGGAGGCGGTTCCTTCCAGTTTCTGCACCAGATAACTGTTGTCGGGATCGCCCGGCTCGACGCGCATGAACCCGGGATCCTGGCTGCTCTGGACGCCAACCAGCATCGTGTAGCTCGCGGCCGAATCCAGGTTGAGCCCGGCTGCCGGCGTGCCACCGGCGTGGCAGGTCGAGGTCGCGCAGCTCGGCGTAAATACTGCAGCCTGGATCTCGGAGAAATTCGGGCCGAAGCCGCCCGGCGGCGGTGGCGGCGGTGCCGCGCCACCCTCGATGCGGCTCACGGCGTCGTCAAAGGTCTCGACCTCGCAGCCGGCAAGCAAGCCGGACAGCACGAGCACCGCGAGCGACCATCGGTGAATGAAGTACTTCTGCATGACAGCCCAGGCAACGCCATGAGTTTTCTGTGGAAAATATCTGCACGATTGTTATCGAGATAGGCCGCGCAAAACGCGATACCGGTCACAGTCTCGCAGGCGTCGGTGGCTCGCGACATAATTCGGACCTCGTTTGGGAATTCGGGCACAACGTTCGATCTATGTGTGCATTTTGTTGCACATTTGTATAAGGACACCGCGGAACGCGGCGCCGTCTCCGGCCCGCGGTCCCGCCCGTTCTGCCTGTCCGCCCGCTCGGGAACGCGTGGCAACGACACAACGCGGCTCGTCCACGGCTGCCCGTCGCCGACGCTATTCGAGGACAGCCATTTATTTCCGGGGTGACTTGCTCGCTGCGTCACACAGACTGAGACATGATCTTTGTGAATCGTTACGAATTCAGCGATTTACCGGGCATCCTTAATTTCACACATGTCAAATATTTTTTGGGAAATCGAGGACACTCATTGATTCCCGGTCGTTTTTCTGTCCCTTACGGCAGACAGATGCACAAGCCGTGTTTTGGCGCCTTTACGCTTCAGTAAATTATTCGCCGGCGTTCAAACTATTTGTCAATTTGTTGGTGTAATTTGTTGAAAATCAGGGCGCGTGGTCATCGCCGTGCGCGTGTGTCCCGGCCCGACTGCTTCGCCGACGCATCAGCCCCCCGCGACAAGAAGACCCCGCTCCCCAGTGGAGCGGGGTCTCGGCTGCGCCGTTCTCCGGCGGACCCGGGGCTCTGTCAGGAGCCCGAAGCGTGGATCACGATCGAGCCGCCGCCGATTTCAGTGGTCGGATCGGCGTTCTCGGCGCTGCCCATTTCATTGTCGTAGACGACGAGGTCGTTGTCGTCCTTGTCCCAGATCTTGATGCGGAACAGATCGACATTGGTGGACGGCGTCAACTCGGCATCGATCGCGAACAGCATGAAGCCGTAATTGCCGCCGCCATTGATCGTGCCAACACCCTTGTACTGCGCCTTGTGATTGGCAACCACCAACCACTCGTAGCTGTCGGAGTCGAACTTGAGATCGCCGGTCTTGAACACGAACTTGGTGTTGCCGGTCGGGGTCTGTTGCCCTTGCTGATACTTGGAGACGAAGCCGAAATTGGCCTTGCCGCTTTGTACCGCGCAGCCGGGTGTCAGGAGGCAGGCGCCGGCCGGCGAGTCGATCCAGCCGCCGCCGGTCACGAATCCCGCGGACGGATCGTAGACCGCCAGCAGCGTGCATTCGACCGCTCCTGTATTGCCGGCCGCATCCGTACCGGATACGCACAGCTCGTGTACGTTAGCCAACGTAAATGCGGGGACCGCCGCGGTTACACCTTCCGCGACCTCATCGAAGTTCCCGTCCTGGGCGGCCATCGAGACGGCTGTCCCGCCGTCGATGGTGTAATCCGCAGACGCGATCTTCGATCCGCCGGTGGTCGAATCGTCGACGTTGGCGGTCAGCGTGACGCCGTTGTTGACGGCGACCGGATTCGCGGTCGCAACGCTGTACGCGGTCACCGGTCCCTCGTCGTCCGCAGTCAGTGCGAACACGTATGCGGAACCGGAGTCGATTCCCATATCATCGTCGTTCGTAGCGCCGATTACGGTTCTACCGCTGCCGACCGCGACCGATATACCGAAAATATCGGCAAATGCGCCATCGCTCGGCAGTAGTTTCGCCACTTCATTCAATGTGCCGGTTGCCCCGGTGAGGTCGAACTCGTACGCGGA
>JBFHXJ010000082.1:0-19079 GCA_041598995.1 Woeseiaceae bacterium
ACCTTGCAGATCGAAATCAATTCGACCAATGACAACCCGCTGGTGATCGTCGAGGAAGGCGATGCCTTTCACAATGCGCATTTCCATGGCCAGTACGTCAGCCAGGCCATGGACCACGTGTCAATCGCGTTGACCAATGCCTGCAACCTGCACGACCGGCGCATCGATCGCTATCTCGACCCCTTTCACAACAACGGCCTGCCGCCATTTCTCTGCAAGGAGGACCCCGGACTGCGGCACGGCCTGATGGGCAGCCAGTACTGCGCGGCATCGACGATGGCGGAGATGCGCTCGCTGTGTCACCCGGTATCGATACAGACTCTGACCACGACCGGTGATTTCCAGGATCACGTGTCAATGGGGCTGGTCGCGGCGCGGCGCGCTCGCGACATACTGAAAATCAGTTATGCCGTCCCTGCCGTGGAACTGGTTTGTGCCTGTCAGGCGGTCGATCAGCGCGAGGGCGGCAGATCGCGATTGAGTACCGTGACGCGCAGGATTTACGATATGGTCCGCGAGGTCGTGCCCTATCTCGATCACGACGAGGCGCTGACCGATTATCTCGAGGCAGCCGCGAAATTGTTGCGCGACGGTCGGCTGCTCGAGGCGTTGCCGGAAGGTGATCTCAACTGGGATAACTGATCGCGCAGAGGACAGATCCGATGTTCGACCGGGTCGAGATACCCTACGGCTGTTACTGGTCAACGCCGTTCGTGCGCTGGCAGGGCGCGTTCCAGCATCTTCATGCCATCAGATTCGCGGCGCATGTCGCGCGACGCGAACTCGACAGACGAGGGATCGATCCGACGATCTTCGATGCCGGGGTGCTCGGCATGTCCGTGTACCAGCACCAGTCTTTTTACGGCACGCCGTGGTTCATGAGTCTCATCGGCGCACCGCAGGCGCCGGGACCGACGTTCTCGCAGGTCTGTGCATCCGGTGTCAGGGCGCCGCTCCTGGCTTGCGCCGAGATCGCGAGCGGCCTCGCGAAGACGGTGCTGGCGGTGACGGCGGATCGCTGCTCGAACGGTCCGCACACCTACTATCCGGCGCCCAAGGCGCCCGGTGGCACCGGCGTCCACGAGGACGTGGTCATCGACAGCTTCCAGTGCGATCCGGCCGGCGGGCATTCCATGCTGCAGACCGCCGAAAACGTCGCTGCAAAGCATTCGATATCGACCGACGAACAGCACGAAGTCGTCCTGCGCCGGTATGCGCAATACCTGGACGCGCTCGCCGACGACTACGCCTTTCAGAAGCGCTACATGGATCTGCCGTTCGCGGTCCCGGACCCGCGCTTTAAAAAGACCGCCGAGGAAATCGTCGGTGACCAGGGCGTGTTCGAGACGACGGCGGACGGCCTGGCGAAACTGAAACCCGTCGTCGAAGGCGGCACGGTGACTTTCGGCGGCCAGACCCATCCCGCGGACGGCAATGCCGCCATTGTGATCGCGCGCAGCGAACAGGCGAGGGAGCTGTCGGCCGACAAGTCAATAAAAATTCGCCTGCTCGCCGTCGGTCAGTCACGAGCCGAGCTCGCTTACATGCCGGAAGCACCGTACGTCGCGGCGCGCACCGCGCTTGAGACGGCGGACCTGGCGTTCGCCGACCTCGCTGCGATCAAGACGCACAATCCGTTTGCGGTGAATGACATCATCTTTGCGCGCGAAGCGCGGGTCGCGATCGACAGTATGAACAATTACGGCAGCTCGCTGATCTGGGGTCATCCGCAGGCGCCGACCGGGATGCGGCTCATCATCGAGCTCATCGAGGAGCTCGTGCTACGCGGCGGCGGCCGAGGACTGTTTACCGGCTGCGCGGCCGGTGACACGGCCATGGCGCTGGTACTGTCCGTCGACGGCAACTAGCGACGAACGGGGTCAGGCTGCCGATGACTCCTCAGCCAGATATTGATTCAGCTTTTCGGCCAGCGTCTCGTATTTTTGCGGAATGTCGTTCTTCTTGTCGGCGTCGATCGCGCGCTGGAATTCCTCCGACACCTGCGCCATCTTGTCAGCCGGGATGATCTGCTCCGCCATCGGGAACAGGACGTTGTCTTCCTTGACGATGTGTTCCCTGAGCAGATTGACGTAGTCGTAGACATTGCGCACGACGTCGGCGGCCGCGGCCGTGTCCCCCGCCTTCAATTGCTCCGCCGCCGAGCGAAATGCGGCCGTGTATTGCCTGCCCGCGTCGTGCTCCGCAAGCATTACGGCAACCGGGCCCGAGTCCTGCGGCATATCCATCGCCGTCATCGCGACGAACAGGATGTCCTCCTCCTTGCCGTGGTGACATTTGTCCGCAAAGCCGGCGACGAACTCCGCCGCATCGATGAAGAAATTCGCATCGACGTCTTGTCCATTGTCCAGGCGGTCGGCCGCCTTTTCGAGGCTGTCGAGCACCGAAAGAATGAGCCGGTGTTCCTGCATCAGGATTTCGGTTGGTGTCATGCGCCTTTTTCCTCCTTGTCCTTTTCGATTACCTGGTCCGCCGGGCAGGCAGCGCTCTTCGGTTCCGCGACGCTGGTCATCGGGCATTCCACCTCTTCCTGGCCCAGGTCTACCGCAAGCACCGGTTTGTGTTCGTCGTAAGCGTCGAGATTCGCGGCCGGCACGCCGTGTTCTGCGTTCAGGAGCCTTTCGTGCCGGAACGCACCCCATAGCGCCGCGCCGATCGCGCCTGCATAAATCGAATCCGGATGATTCAATACCTCGACCTCGAGTTTTTGTTCGACGACCTGCTCTTTCATCGCCTCAAGCAGACCTTCGTCGGTGGCCAGCCCACCGGTCAGCATCACCGCTCCCTCGCGCGCCTTGATCGATTTCAGCAATTTGACGAGCCGTTCCGCCATCGCAATATGAATGCCTTTCAAGATATTCGCGGTGCTCACGCCGCGCGAGATCATGTTGATCACGTCCGTTTCAGCGAGTACGGCGCATATGCTGCTGACCGTCTCCGGGTTGTCCGCAGTCTTCGAGATCGTACCGACTTCTTCGAGTGCGACGCCGAGGTAGCGGGCGATATTCTCGAGAAACTGTCCCGACCCCGACGCGCATTGGCTGGTCATTTTGTAGGTAAGTACCTTGCCGCGATCGTCTGTCGCGATGGCACGCCCGTGCAGCGCGCCGATATCGATGACGGCGTTGATGCCGGGATGCAGGAAAGTGGCGCCGCGGGCGTGTGTCGTCATCGAGTAGAAATGCCCGGTGCGGAAAGGAATGTTTTCGCCGTCACCCGTGGTCGCCACATAGTCGATGTCCTCGGCCTTCAGGCCTTGCCCCAACAGTACTTCGTCGAAGCCCTGCCGCGCGAGGATCATCGGGTCGCGGCGCCGGATCCGTTCGACGCTTTTCGCCAGCCATTTCGATTCGCCGTCGGAAACATCGAACAGGACCGTCTTGACTGCTCCGGTTCCGAGGTCGACGCCTGCTGCAAGTGTCATCAGTATGCCCTTCCCTAGTGAACGATCGCGCGCCGCGCGAAGGTCGCAGCGCCAAGCGCGCCGGTAAAGATGGAATCGGGATCGACGTTCATGGTTACCTCGCCATAGTTCTCGAACGCGATCTCTTTCAATACGGCGACAGCTGCCTCGTTCTTGGCAACCCCGCCGGTGAACGTGAACTCGTCGCGAATGCCACCCGACCTCGAGAGGATGGACATGGCGCGCAGAATGATCGCCCGGTGCAGGCCGGCGACGATGTCCTCGCGCTTCTCGCCCATGGACAGGCGGTCGCGCAGCTCGGCGCCGGCGAAAACGGTGCAGGTCGAGTTGATGCGCACTTTTCTTTTCGACTGCATCGCCATCGGCCCGAGCTCGTGCAGCCCGAGATTCATCTCGTCCGCGATGTAGCCCAGGTAACGGCCACAACCGGCGGCGCAGCGGTCATTCATCTGGAAGCTTTCGACGATGCCTTGCGGATCGACCTGGATCGCCTTGGTGTCCTGCCCGCCGATGTCGAGCACGGTCGCGGTCTTCGGATACATGATGTGCGCGCCGAGCCCGTGGCACAGGATCTCCGAGCGAATATGTTCCTTCGAGAATGGCAAGGTTGCACGCCCGTAGCCGGTGCCGATGACGTAGGTCTCCTCGAGTTCCGTATCGAGTATGCTTTTCAAAGGCGCGCGCACGTCGGCGATCACGTCCTTGAAGTCCGACGATCGATTGCAGGTACGTTCGAGCGCACTCATGAATTTTTTTTCATCCAGTGAGTCGGCGATGATGTTTTCGACGTCGATAATCGAGCGGTCGTAAACATTGAGCAACGCGTCGAAACTGATCGGGCTGCCGCGGACCGCCTTCTCGGACGCGTGCGAGAATTGCGAACCGGCGATGTCGCGGAAGAAGTCCGATTTTCTCCGGGACCCCGGCTCGTAGAGTTGCGGCGCTTCGTCCTTCAACAGTGCGAACACCGCTGCGAGCAGGGTGCGCGTCTCCACCGCGTCCTTGCCCAGCCGCTCGTCATCCGTATTATCCATGCAGATCCTCTCGAGCTCTTCCAGTTGCTCGAGGTACTGTTCCAGCCGGAAATCCTGCTCGAAATTCGTCAGGAATTCGTCGCGCCTGTTCTTGAGCGCCGGAACGTCCTTCAAATGCTTGCTCAATAGATAAAAACGGGTGTCGACGAACGCTTCCTGTTTCGCGACTTCGGCGGCGATGCCGTAGTTCGACCGCGAGTTGGTAATGCCCCTGCCGAGGACCGTCCGGTCCTCGTCGAGCACGATGGCCTTCGTCGTCGTCGACCCGAGGTCGATGCCGATGAACGTTCTCACGCCGCCGTCCTCGTCTCGCCGCGCGTTTTCTTCTGCTCGATCATCTGGAAGTAGCTTTCGAGCCGGTTCTTGACGTTGGCGGGCGAAAAATAGCGCGGGTCGACGAGGTCGGTCTCTATAAAACCGGCGGGCTTGCCGGTCCGCTCCTCGATTTCGCGCAACATCAGGAGCTGCCCGGCAGAGAAGCTGTTGCAGCTCTTGATCGAGTTGACCAGGAAACCGTCGGCGCTGTACTCGTCCATGTAGTTACAGAGCATGTTCACCCGGTTCGGCAGGTTGTGATTCGTGTAACAGCCGAGGCAGTAGTCGGCGAGGGTCTCCAGCGGATGCTCGGGGTCGTGACGGAAACCGAAGTCGTATATGCCGCCCACCTTGGTGTATGAACTGGCAACCACGACCGCGCCCTCGTCGTAAAACATCTTCCAGAAATCGCGGAAATGGGTCCAGTTCGGCGGGCCCTCGACGACAAGCCGCACCTTTTCTTGCTCGAGCAGGCCTTCGGGCGTGACCGGGCCGAGCCCCTGCTCGACCCGTTCCGCCACCTCTTCTCGAAGCGCGCGGTAATACTCGGTTGTGTCCTTGTTGCCGCGGAAGGCCGTGAAAATCGGGCCGCAGTAGTAGACACCGCCGAAGTAGGCGTCGATCGGCGACGGTCGGTTCTTTGCCGACTGCAGTACCCAGACGAGGTCCTCTTCCGCCTTCGCCGACTCCTTGAGGTACTCGCGCAGGCGATCGATGTCGAACTTGACGCCGCTTACGCGCTCCAGTGTCGGGATAACGTTCTCCTTGAGCTGCGAGACCACGAACCTGCGCATGTTGTCGGTAATCTTGCCGTCGGACATGTACGGCACATGCAGCATGACGGTTTCGCAGTCGTACTGGTCGCGCACCAGCTCGAACCATTTCATGAATGTGAAACAGCCGGTATAGGAAAGCACCAGCACGTCGGGCGTCGGCAGCGGCATGTCGTTGGGACCGACCTGGCCCTTCGCCATCATGCCGAGGTCACTCTTCACGTACGTGCAGACGTCTTCCGAATGGCCCGAGCGCTCCGCTTCCATGATGTAGGCGCCGCTTTTCTTGCGCATGCCGGCTTGCAAGGCGTTGATCTCCGGCAGGTTGCGCACGAGGTCGAAGCACATCAGCAACTCGTTGAGATTGCCCGGCACGAAGGTCGATGAGATCTTTTTGCCATCTTCGTGTGCCGTGGCCAGCGCTTCGTAGTTGGCCGTGATCATGGCCTTTTGCAGAAGCATCGATTTTTCTTTCTGGGCCTCGGGTTTCTGGTTCGCGGCGGTATTCATGCGGCGCTCCACAGTTTGATCGAGTCCGCGAACGTCCCGGCCTGTTCGCGGATCGGTTGCAGTTGCCCGGAGTTCTCGGCGAATTTGAACGCGGTGTAGGGAATGGCCTGCGCCGTCAGCGCTCGCTGCAGCATCGGCCGGTCGAGCAGTGCCGGGTCGCAGAAACTCGGGCTTGCGAAAATGACGCCCTCGGCGCCGTTCTTCCTGACCGAATCGACAAGGAATTTTCCCTTGTCCTCTTTTTTGGCGACATATTTGCAGGAGGTCTCGGACGAGTAGCGAAGGAAGGCATCGCTCAGGTTCTCGAGCGGATCGCCGTCTGACGGCACGTCGTCCAGTAACCAGCGGGCGACCAGCATGAAGTCGTCGTCGACGACGTAGCAACCGGCCAACTCGATCGACTTCAAGAGCCCGAGCGGCGGCTGTTCGCAAAAAAGTCCGTTGATGACGACGCGGCAGTTGTCCCTGACCGGCCGCTTTGTCTCTCGCGCCGCCGCGATGTAGTCGCGGATGAGCCGCGTGTGCTCGTCGACCGGCAGGATCATGCCGGCGCGCATCAGGAGATAGACCTCCGGCGTCGGCACCTGCCACGGTTCCGCGGAACGGTACGCGTAAAGATCGCGGATGGCGTGCCGGTTATCGTTGTACAGCTCGATCGATGCGTTGACATCATCGTCGGTGACCGCGTGCCCGGCGAGCTCCGCGAGCTCCTCGCGGAAGAATCGCAACTCCTGCGTGTAGAAAACGCCGCCGACCTGGGGGTCGAAATTCTGTGGCACGTCGAAGTAGCGCACGAGCTTGTCCTTGAACTTCAACTGCCACATGCCGGACAGGTTGCGGATCACATCGCAGGTGCTCGGAAACAGCATGCCGTCGAGGCAGTCGAGCCTGCCGGTCACCGCGAGCTCGATCGTCGATCGTGGGATCCTGCAGATATAGCTCTGGTAGTAGGCGTCGCCGTGGATGACGTCGAGCTGATCGCCGCCGCCCAGGATGCCGACCGGCAGCATGCCGGCCGCGTGGATGATTTCGCGCGGCACGTACACCGGCAGGTGGCCGATGGCCTTGCGGTTCTCGCCGGCCTCTTTCCATCGGTGGACGTACTTGAACCGCAGGTCCTCGTACAGTTCCTGGCAGCGTTTGACGATCTCCTCGACGGCCATCTGGGTGCTTCCCGTGTAAAGTGGTAAAATGGTACTGTAATACGGTTTTAAGGTCAAGCCGGTGTTGTCCATGCGACGAAGCCCAGTGATATCAATGGCCGCGGTGCCGCGCCGCGGTGTTAGGATACGCCGGGCGAAGGACGGAACTCGGGTTGCGGCACATGAATCAGACGAATATCGCCGTCGACATAGCGGTCGCTGACGAGGCCGATCTGGATGCCGTCGTGGCGCTCGATGCCGCGAACTCGGGCGCCGCGAAACCCGACTATTGGCGGGGCATCCTCGATCGCTTCACCGAGCGGGACCGACGGAACCCGCGCTATTTCCTGGTCTCCAAATCGGCCGACGGTGCCCTGCTCGGCTTCATCGTTGGCGAGATCCGCGCCTGGGAATTCGGTTCCCCGCCCTGCGGCTGGGTGCTGGCCCTCAATGTCACCGCAGATCACCGGGAGAAGGGCATCGGTACGAAGCTCCTGGATGCCTTGTGCGTACAGATGAAAGAGGACGGCGTGACGACGATCCGCACCATGGTGCGGGCCAATGACAAGGTAAACCTGTCGTTCTTTCGCGGCGAGGGACTGGCCGCCGGACCGTACATTGAGCTCGAGAGGCAGCTCGACTAGATGAAACTGCAGAAAGCAAGCCGCTACGCCCTGTATGCCGTTCTGCATCTCGCCAGCGAACCGGGCAAACAATTCTCGACTGCGGAAATCGCGGAGAGTTACGAAATTTCCATCCATCACCTCGCAAAGGTCTTGCGCACGCTCGTTCGCAGCGGGCTCATCGAATCGGTTCGTGGTGTGGGCGGCGGTTATCGCTTCGCGGGCAACCTGCGCCGCACGACGCTATGGGATGTCATCCACCAGTTCGAATCTCTGGAATCCGACATCGACACACCGGACGAGCTGACGGGAAACGCAAGAATTGTGATCAGCGGTCTCGATGTCGTGATGGATGAAATCGACGGGCTGAATCGCGCGACACTCGATTCAATAACGTTGAAAACCTTGCTTCGGTACGGCGAAGAAAATCTGCAACGCCAGTAACAAAGGTGCCTGGTGTCTTTTTCAGTTGGTTGGTTTGATTGAGAAGTCGAGAGCAACACACAACTCGTCTCCGATGACCCAGGCGTTGTGATTCGGACCAATTTCAAACGAATCGCCGGGACCCAATTCGACCCGGCCTCCATCAGCACTTTCTAACGCCATGGTGCCGGATTGAATGTAGCCGATGTGAGACTGCGAGGGCTTGCCAGTCTGCGCGCCCGCATGTTTCGACCAAATCCAACCGGGTCTGAAATGTCCCAGCCCGATTCGCATACTCGGTAAGTCGACTATCCAGTATTCACTGCCGTCTAGGAAAGTACGAGTAGCCGGAGCTTGTGCAATGTTTTTGTGTGTGATGTCCTTCATTTGCGGCCAGGCAGCCGAATCCGAACAAAATGCTGCAGCGAAGGTTCTATGCGTGCAACAACTCGTATTTCTGGAGCAATTCTTCTTCGGTTTCCGGGAAGTCCGGGTCCTTGACGATACATTCCTCTTCGGGGCAGACGAGCTGGCATTGCGGTTCGTCCTCGGCGCCGACACATTCCGTGCACTTGAAGGCATCGATGACGTAGATCGGGTCGCCGACGCTGATCGCGTCGTTGGGACACACCGGCTCGCAGGCGTCGCAAGCCGTGCAATTGGGATTGATCTTCAGTGCCATCGCGCGTCTCCGCTTATTTCCCGGACCGGGCCGCGGGCAACAGGCTTTCCGTCAGTTCCTTGGTCCAGGGTCTGCCGGCCGCGAGTGCCTGGCGCAATCCGATGAAGTCGATTTCCCGCTCACCGCCGGCCGGTTCGTTGAACGCGCGGAAGCCCGCGCGTGCCTCGGTCATCATATTGAGCGCGAGCCAGGAACGCGAATTTTCCTTGTTCGCATTCCAGGCAATGAGCTTCGGCTTTCTCAGCTCTTCGATGGTCTTCGTCAGGCAGTCCGGGAACATGTGAATGAATTTCGCACAGAGCTGTTCGACGGCTTCATCGAGCAGGCTGAGATCGACCTTGCCTTTCTTCAGCAGCGCCTTGCCTGCCTCCAGTTCCTTCCCGGTTTTCGATTCGCCGTGCACGATGCGGCCATACTCGTCGAGGAAGCGCGTCGTCTCGACGAGCGGGTTCGGCACGAACCTACCATCGACCTTTAGCGCGGGCACGATTTCGGAAATGATGCCCATCCGGTACGCCTTGTGCGCCGACCACGGCTCGCACAGCGTTCCCGACACAAAGGCCTGCTCGCAGCCGATCATCACGGGCAGGAAATCGGTAGCGCCGCCGATCGGTGCCGAGCCATGCTTCGGACCCGCCTGGCCGAAGCGCGCCAGATCCTGGGCGACCGAGAAATCGCAGGCCATGCCGATCTCCTGTCCGCCACCGATACGCATGCCGTTGACGCGGCAGATCACCGGCTTGTCGCAGGCGAGGATCGCGGACACCATGTCGTTGAAGAGGCGCATGTACTGCCGGTATTCCTGCGGATTGCCGGCGTAGTATTCGGCGTATTCCTTGGTGTTGCCGCCGGAGCAGAATGCCCTGTCGCCGGCGCCTGTAAAGACGACGGCCACGACATCGCGCATGGCGCTCGCACGCCGAAACGCCAGGATCACGCCCTTGACCATTTCGGTCGTATACGAGTTGTACTGCTCCGGGTTGTCGAGGGTTATCCAGGCATGGAACAGGCCCTCGAGCATCGTACCTCCCGGGCAGTGCGCCGGGCGCCGTTCCAGGATGACACCCGGCACAATGGTTTCGGGAGTCAGGTTGTGGTCTACCAGATCGGAATCGGCCTGGATCTTTGCGGCTTCGGCGTTCATTGATGCACCCCTCCCGGAGGCTTTGGCGGAAAAATCTGTTCCGCGCGCAGCGTTGTAGAGCTTGCTTTTTTTGACAATTACAGTATTATAGTACCAGAATACCATTATAGTCAACACAAGCCTTCCATGGGGCTCAGGCATGACAGCAACCGCCGTGAACAGAAGCTCCCTGTCCATCGCCCTCTTCGGCAAAGGCGGCGCCGGTGTGATCACCGCGGGCGAGATGTTGCTCGCGGCAGCCGCCCGCGCCGGCCTGTACGGCATGATGATTCGCGCCGTCGGGCCGCAGATCCGCGGCGGCGAGTCGGCGGCGCTGATGCGTCTGGGACCGAAGCCCGTCGACTGCCTCGATGACCGTCTCGACGTGCTGCTGGCAATCGACTGGAAACACGCCGAGCGCCTCCTTTCCGATATCGAGCTCGATGCCGACAGCATCGTCGTGACCGATCCGGAGGAGGCCGAGGTACCGGCCTCGATCACGGCATTCGCGCCGCAGCTGCGGAAGCTCGCGATGGCTGAACTCGCGGCCTCGATCGATGGCGGTCGCGCCAACATGGTGGCGCTCGGCTACCTGGCCGCCCTTGCCGGGATTCCGCAGAAAGCCGTCGGCGAAGCGATCGAAAAAAAACTCGGCCGCAAGGGCAAGGCGGCGGTCAAGTTGAGCATCGATGCAGCGTCGCTGGGCGCATCGCAGGCCGGGGACGCCGCATTGATCGATTCGGCGCACGGCGATGGAGCAAGTCGCTGGTTGATCAGTGGCAATCATGCAACCGGTCTCGGCGCAATGCGCGGCGGGATTCGATTCGCGGCCGGCTATCCGATAACCCCGGCGACCGAAGTGCTCGAATGGCTGGCGCCGCGACTGAATGATGCCGGCGGCACTCTCGCGCAGGCCGAGGACGAGCTCGCATCGATCAACATGGCGATCGGTGCCTCGTTCGGCGGCATCCCTTCGTTCACGGCAACCTCGGGTCCCGGCTTGTCGCTGATGATCGAAAGCATCGGACTCGCGGTGTGCGCAGAAATACCGCTGGTCATCGTCAACGTCATGCGCGCCGGACCGTCGACCGGAATCCCGACGAGCAGCGAACAATCCGATTTCAACACTGCAGTCTATGGGGTGCACGGCGACGCGCCGCACATCGTCGTTGCGCCGATTTCGGTCAGCGATTGCGTTTTCACCACGCAGTGGGCGGTACATCTTGCGGAGGCGATGCAGACGCCGGTGATCGTGCTTTCTGATCAGTTCATCGGCCAGGCGAACGTCATCACCGAGCCGATCCCGGCGATAACGTTTTTCTCGAAAAGAAAGATTGCCGAAAACATCGGCGAGGCGTTCGAGCGTTATGCCATCACCGCCGACGGCGTATCGCCGATGCCCCTGCCCGGGATGCCGGGTGGCCAGTATACGGCGGACAGTCTCGAGCACAGCGCGCGAGCGGTGCCATCGGGCCTGGCGAAAGTCCACCTGGAGCAGCTCGACAAACGCGCCAGGAAGATTGCCGATTTCGATTACGGCCAGCACTGGGCCGAGATTACGGGCGATGGCGATCTTGCGGTCATCACCTGGGGTTCAACGACGAGTGTCGCACGGGAAGCGATCGGCAGACTGCCGGCGGACCTGGCTGCCCGGATGCGGCTTGTCTCGCCGCGCCTGCTGCTCCCGGCGAGACCCGAGGAAATGGCGCTGGCGCTCGAGGGCGTCAGTCGCGCATTGGTGATCGAGCAGAACCACAGCGGCCAGTTCTATCGCTTCCTGCGCGCCTTCTATGACTTGCCGGCAGACGTCGAGGCAATGCACAGGCCCGGCCCGACCGTGTTTCGCCCCGGTGAAATCGCGCGGACAATCCGCGGGTGGAGTGGACAATGAGCGTCGAGGCGCCCTGCAAACTGAAGGCAAGCGACTACAAGTCCGGCACGGCACCCGTCTGGTGTCCGGGTTGCGGCGACTTCCACGTATTCCTGTCCATCACCAAGGCGGTCGCAGAACTCCGGCTCAAACCGGAAAGTATCGCCGTGGTGTCAGGCATCGGCTGCTCGTCGCGCATCCCCGGCTACCTCAATTGCTACGGCTTCCATGGCGTCCACGGCAGGGCACTGCCGCTGGCAACCGGGCTCAAGGTAGCGCGACCCGACCTGACAGTCATCTGCGCCGGCGGCGACGGCGACGGCTTTTCGATAGGCGGCAATCATCTGCTGCACGCCTGCCGGCGTAACGTCGACATCACTTACATCGTCATGGACAACGAAATCTATGGCATGACGAAGGGTCAACCGTCGCCGACGACGGCGCCCGACTTCGACAGCAAAATCGCTCCCGGCGGTCCCGGTATCTCGCCTTTCCACCCGCTGGTCATCGCGCTGGCGTCCGGCGCTAATTTCGTGGCACGCGCATTCTCCGGTGACCCGAACGGCACCACGAAGATACTGGTCGATGCGATCCGCCATCCCGGCTTTTCGTTCGTGCAGGTCTTGAGCCCCTGCGTGACGTTCCGGCCGGACCAGCGGGAATGGAAAGAAAAGGTTCATCCCGCGCCGGTCGAAACCACGACGGATGCCGCGAGAGCTGCGAGGCGTGTCATGACCGACGACGGTTTCAATATCGGCATTCTGTACAAGGGATCGCGCGCCAGGTACGCGCAGAGTGTCGGCAACAGTATCCGGCACGAACGCGATCTCGACGAGGAGTTCCTGGTATGAGCAGCATCCCGGAAGATCTGTCACACACTTTTACGCTGTCGGAGTTGCTCGTCCACGCGCTCGTCATCGAGCTCGAGGCGGTGCAGAGCTACCTCGATCTCGCGGCACAAATGCATGAGTGCGGTAATGATGCGGTCGCACATTTGTTTTCGAAGATGGCCGAGTATGAACAGGAACACGCCGACAAGATTCGCGAACAGGCGGGCGACATCAAGCTGCCCGAGCTTGCGCCCTGGGAGTACCACTGGCCGGGATTCGAACCGCCGGAAAATATCGATACCGCTGGCATCCATTACCTGATGACACCACACCAGGCATTAAAGCTCGCGCTCGAAAACGAAATGAGCGCGCTCGCCTTTTTCGAGGGAATAGCCAACAACAACAAGGATGCTGCCGTGTGTGCACTCGCCGAGGAGTTTGCAGATGACGAGCGACAGCACGTTAAGTGGATGCAGGAGTGGCTCGCCAAATATCCACCACCGGACGAGGACTGGGATTACGATCCGGACCCGGCCGCCGCCGCCGACTAGAGGTGTAACGCAATGTCTGAAACGCCATTGAAAACCTGGCTCGATCACGACGGGCAGATACTGCGCTTGAGACTCGCGAAACCGAAAGCGAACATCGTCGACGCAGAGATGATCGATGCGATGAGCGCGGCGTTAACGTCGCATGCGGGAAACGACAGCCTGATGGCGGTGCTACTCGATGCAGAAGGCCCGCATTTCAGCTTCGGCGCCAGCGTCGAGGAACATCTGCCGGATCAGTGCGCGGGCATGCTCGGAAAAATCAACGCGCTGATCCTCGAGATGCTGGAGTTCCCCGTGCCGATTGTCGCCGCGATCAGGGGACAGTGTCTCGGTGGCGGGCTCGAGCTCGCCTGTGCCGCTAACCCGATTGTCGCCGCGCCCGATGCGATGCTCGGCCAGCCCGAGATCAGGCTCGCCGTCATCGCGCCGGCGGCGTCCTGCCTGCTGCCGGAGCGCATCGGGCAGGCGCAGGCGGAAATGCTGCTGCTGTCCGGCAAGCCTGTCGACGCGCAACGTGCATTCGACATCGGACTCGTCGACCAGGTCAGCGACGCGCCGGAGGAAGCGGCGCTTGCCTGGATCGAGGAAAACCTGCTCGGCAAGAGCGCCAGCTCATTAAGAATCGCGTTGACCGCCGCACGCCACGATTACATCGAGCGCATCAGGACGAAGCTGAACGCCGTGGAAAAGATGTACCTGGACGTGCTGATGCAGACCGAAGACCCGGTCGAGGGCCTCACGGCATTTCTCGAAAAACGCGATCCAGTCTGGCAGAACACGGCAAAAGGAGCGGATTCATGAGCGCGCAACGCTGGGTGGTCGAGGAACCTGGTAAACCGTTGGCCCGGGTAGACTTCGAACTCGAAGCGCCGGGGCCGAATGAGGTTGTCGTCGAGGTCGCCGGCTGCGGCGTCTGTCACACGGACCTCGGTTTTTACTTCGACGGCGTGAGCCCGCGCCACCCGTATCCGCTCGCGCTCGGGCACGAGATCAGCGGCATGGTCGTACGTACCGGCAGCGATGCGGCGTCATGGCAGGGAAAAGCGGTCATCGTCCCGGCCGTCATACCGTGCGGTGACTGCGATCTGTGCAAACGGGGTCGCAGCACAATCTGCCGCAAGCAGGTGTCACCGGGCTTCGACATGCATGGCGGTTTCGCGACCCACGTTACCGTGCCCGCCACCGGCTTGTGCGCAGTCGATGCCAAACAGCTCGCGGAAGTCGGCATGGAACTCGCCGATGCGAGCGTCATCGCCGACGCGGTCACGACACCGTACCAGGCGATCGTGCAGGCGGAGGTGACAGAAGGCGATCTCGCGATCGTGGTGGGCATTGGTGGGGTCGGTGCCTACGCCGTGCAGGTTGCCTCGGCGAAAGGCGCGACCGTCGTCGCGATCGACATCGACGACAGGAAACTCGAACGGATCAGGGATTACGGCGCCGGCCTGACCATCAACGGCAAAGAAATGCACGGGAAGGACATACGCAACGCGATCCGGCAGTTCGCGAAGGATAATGATCTCCGGCAGACGGAGTGGAAAATCTTCGAATGTTCGGGAACGTCTGCCGGGCAGCTGACCGCATTCGGCCTCTTGACTTTCGGCGCCTGCCTGTCGGTGGTCGGCTTCACGATGGACAAGGTCGAGATCAAGTTATCGAACCTGATGGCATTTCATGCGCGCGCGCTCGGCAACTGGGGCTGCGAGCCGCAGTATTATCCCGACGCGCTCGAACTCGTACTGACCGGCAAAGTCAGAATGCTGCCGTTTATCGAACGACACCCCCTGTCATCGATCAATGAAATCTTTGCACTGGCGCACGAAGGCAAACTCGATCGGCGCGCGATTCTCACGCCGGATGGCTAGGAACACGTTGAAAACGCGGCCGCTGACCGCGGAGGACCTGCCAGGCGTCATCGATATCGACGCGAAATACGTGGGCCGCCGCCGCGAGGGTTTCTACCGCAAGCGGCTCGAGGCCGCCGTCGCCGATCCGCGCGGCTTCGCCTACCTTGGATACGACATGCGAGGAAAGCTCAAGGGCTTCCTGCTGGCGCGTTTCCAGGAGGGCGAGTACGGCACCGCCGGCCGCTCGGCATCGCTCGACGCGATCGGTGTCGACCCGCTTTCGGCCGGCAAGGGCATCGGCCGCGGCCTGCTCGCGGCGCTCGATGAAATCCTGCGTCACAAGGGCATTGCTGTCGTTTATTCGCAGGCAGAGTGGCGCAACCTGCCCATGCTCCGGTTCTTCGCCGCCAACGAATTCTCTCTCGCACCCCGTTACATCCTGGAAAGGGACGCCGCGTCCCCCGATGAATTCGAGATCGCAGACGAACTCGCCGAGGCAACGGGGTCGCACGGCGATCCCAACGACTACAGCGATGCATCGCCCGACCGCCGCGGCGCGCTGGCGCGCGATCTGGTGCAGTGCCGCGCCATGCAGAAATCCGACGTCCGGTCGATTGTGAGAATCGATCGCGAGATTTCCGGCAGAGATAACAGCGACTATTACGAACATAAGATGAAAGAGGTGTTCGATGAATCCGGCATCCGCGTATCGCTCGTCGCCATCCAGGACGATCACGTCGTCGGCTTTGCGATGGCCAGAGTGGATTTCGGAGAGTTCGATCGCATTGAGCCTGTCGCGGTCCTGGACAGCATCGCGGTCGACCCCGGGTACATGCATCACTTCGTCGGCACCGCGATGTTGTCGCAGTTATTCGCAAACCTGAGTGCATTGAGGATCGAGATCGTGAGAAGCGAGGCGGACGCGCAACACCTCGACGTCATGCACTTTCTGCAGAGGAACGGATTCTCGAATTCGGAGCGGCTCGCCTTCGTCCGCGACGTAGGCTAACAACAGGGTCGAACCGAAATATCTTTGCAGTGAGCATGATCGGTCGCAGCCCGGAAAAATTTCGGTTCGGCCCCGTTCTTATTCAGTCGCGTTCCACAGCTCGGGGTCGTGGTGCTCCTCGAATTCCTCGCGCGTGATCCAGCCGCGGATCATCGATCGGGTCATGTACAGCTTTTCCGGCCTGATCGCGAAATAGACGTGCACCATCACCATCGTGATGCTCACGAGGCCCGCGAAGCCGTGCAGCACGAACACGAGTCCGCGCGACTTCTCGGAAATAAGATAGGGGTTTCGCTCCCAGAAGGGGCCGTCGACGCCGATCATCATGATGATCCCGGTTACGATTGCCACGATGACGACGACAGCGACGGCGTGGTGAAACGCCTTCTGTCCCACCGAGTATTTGCCAAATCTCTTTTTTTGCCGCGCGCCCCCCATCAATTCTCCGGTCAGGGTGCTCACGGATGCCTTGTACTCGCGCCAGCGAATCCAGATATCCGAGGGCTTCAGCCAGATGAGCGTGCGTAGCGCATGCAAGACGACCAGCACCGTGAGTATGACGCCCGCTATCCAGTGCGGGTCCACCCAGGCGAAGTTGATGCCCAGGACGGGCAGGAAGCCGGTGAACAGCAGCACCAACATACAGGCGGCCATGAGCCAGTGGTAGAGGCGGTCGGCCAGGTGGTGCCTAGTCACCCGTCTGCCGGAACCGTCCTGGTGGCTAGTCATCGTCACGGCGGGCCTTGAGCTTCACGTGGGTGTAGATGGCGTGGAAGACGATGAACACGAGCGCAGCGGCGACGAACACCCAGATCAGATCCCAGGACGCACCCTCGAGCACTCGCTGTCCCCATGCGTCTGATTTATAACGAAGAATTTCCATAACTCGTTATCCCGTTGCAGCCCGTTGTTGGCACCGCGCAAACTGCTATAGTTGCCGTTGCAATGGCGTTGACCTGATGGAGCATAAAGAGCATGCCATTTTGCATCAACGCCGCGCAAAATTTCATAAATACGCGCATTTACGTTTAAGTCCCAAGTACATAGCATCGTCGAACAACTAAATTCAGGTGCAGAACGATGAAAGACCCAGTCAAGTTTTTTCCAGCTGCTGAAGCCGGGCTGGCGGACGCGCCCGTTGCGATCCTGAAAAGCCGGGCGTCCAGGCGAGCATTCATCAAGGGCGTCATCGCATCCGGCGCGGTCGCCGGATCCGCGACGTTTCTGTTCGGGGGCCTTGGCGGTTGCTCCTCGGACCGGCCCCTAGCCGGCGCCGTCGAGCGGCTCCTGTCGCTCAACGTCAACGGCAGGGTACGGCGCGTCGACGTCTTGCCCAACGAAACGCTGGCCATGACGTTGCGCTACAAACTCGGTCTCACCGGCACCAAGCTGAGCTGCGATCGCGGCGAGTGTGGTGCATGCACCGTGATCATCGACGGCGTCGCTAATTATTCCTGCTCGACCCTGACGCACATGGTGGGTGACCGGCAGGTGCGCACGATCGAGGGCCTCGAGGGAGAAAACGGCGAGCTGCACCCGGTACAGCAGGCGATGATCGACGAGCTCGGACCGCAATGCGGTTTCTGCACGCCGGGCCAGATCATGTCCGCAGTGGCGCTGCTCGAGGCCAATCCGAACCCGACCCGGGAGGAGGCGCGACACGCAATGTCCGGCAATCTCTGTCGCTGTGGCGCCTACGATCATTACCTGAATTCTGTCATGCGCGCAGCAGATTCCGGTATGCGCGCAGCGCATTCCGGCGTGCGTGCGGCACAGGAGGTGTGACATGGCATACAAGTTACTCGGTAAAGATTTCACGCCGCCCGATCTGCGAGCCAAGGTAACTGGCAAGGCCCGGTACGCGGAGGATTTCCGCGTCGAGGGCATGGTGTTCTGCAAGCTGCTCCTCTCCCCGATGCCGCATGCCAGGGTGACCAGCATCGATACGAGTGACGCACTGGCAATGGAAGGCGTCATCGGCGTGTTGACGGCGGACGACGTGCCCGCTCCCGAGGGCGCCGGCGAGAGCATCCTGACGAACAATCCGCATTACATCGGCGAGCCGATCCTCGCGATCGCCGCGGCCGACGAAACCACTGCCGCCGATGCGATCGAGCGCGTCAAGATAAGCTACGAGCCACTGCCGTTCGTCATCGATCCGCTGGAGAGCCTGTATCCCGGCGGTCCCGATGCTCGCGACGGCGGCAACGTCGCGAATGCGCGCGTGCCGCTGCAATCGATCAAGTGGACAGCGCGCGATTTCGCTTCGGTGGAAGAAGGGCAATTGCCGACCACCGGCACGCCGCAGGCGGAGTGGTCTTACGGCGATCTCGACGCGGCGTTCGCGCGCTCCGCGGTCGTCTACGACGAGACCTTCGTGACTGCGAGTAATTCGCACCACAGCATGGAACCGCGCAGCGCCATGTCGTACTGGGAGAACGGGAAGTGCTTCCTTTACGGTTCGACGCAGAGCCAGAGTTTCGCGGTGCCCGGCATTGCGGCGCTGATCGGTATCGAACCCAAGGACCTGGTGTACATCGCCGAATATTGCGGCGGCGGCTTCGGCTCCAAGGGCGCTGCCTATGCCGTGATGACCGTGCCGGCGCATTTCTCCAAGAAGATCGGGCGCCCGGTCATGATGCGCATCACGCGTGCCGAGGAATACTACATGGGCTCCAACCGCGCCGGCTTCCAGGGCCGCGCGAAGATCGGCTTTGCCGAGAACGGCAAGATCACCGGCATCGACCTGTACGTCGTGCAATCGAACGGCCCGAACAGCGGCTTCTGGGACTACACCGAGGCGGGCGCCGCCGTATCGATCTGCTATCAGCCCGACGCGATGCGTTATCGAGGCATTCCCGTGCTGACCAACACGCCGCCGGGTGGGCCGCAGCGCGGCCCGGGC
>JBFHXJ010000083.1:0-18867 GCA_041598995.1 Woeseiaceae bacterium
GTCGCAATTGTTCTACTCCCTCCATTTCCAAAAAAACTCTCTACGTATCAGTACCTTGTTAATCGAATTCAACTTTACGGATTTTGGCAATTATTGAAGGTCTTAAGTTTATACTTTTCAAGGAAAATGCTTGATACAGTTTTTGTCAGGACCTACTCAGTTTCAAGAGTTGCCAAAAAAAATAGTATTGAAATAATTGAAACGGATTCTCTAAAGCATCAATGGTTTCTTAATAAGCTAAAGAAACTTTCCTTAGATACAATTATCTCAATTTCCAGTACCTTGATATTTAGAGATGCTCTTTTAACATTGCCAAGACTGGGTTGTATCAACGTCCACCCTGGGAAACTACCAAAGTATCGAGGAGTATCTCCTGGCTTTTGGACTTTATTAAATAAGGAAAAAGAAGGTGCTGTAACGGTTCACATCATGAATGAAAAATATGACGACGGTGATATTTTACAACAAGAGGTTTTTGATTTAACTGGAATTGATACAATTCATAAAATGCATTTAAAGGTTATTCAAGTTGCGCCAAGGACCATTGTGAATTCGTTGGTTGCATTGGATCAAGGCAAAAAGTCTCTAATAAGGAATGATAGCTCTCAGGCAACATATTTTTCCCATCCTACAAAAGAAGACGGAAAAAAATTACGTGCATTAGGAATAAAATTTATCTAGAACTAATGTATTTTTTCATAGGTATCTTTTTTTAAAGATCATTTAGAAATAAGTTAATCCAAGTCTTCAATAATTAAGTGGGACACCACGTTTGTAATGAATCTTGCCGCGTCGCATCCCAGTGTGTCGCCGGAGTTTGACTGAACGTAAAACCGCTCACGATCCCGGCAATCCCGTGTTGTCCATGAATTGAGTGACGATCTGCGTCAAATCGAATTCCGAACTTGCCTTTTCGATCCCGGACTGAAATTCGATGGCCGACTCGTTCAACGCCGAACGCAGGGCGTCGGCAAAGTCCGACGCACTGATCCCGGACGCGATAACCCCGAACCGGTATTTGTCCCGGAGTCGCGGCAAATCGCCAACCGGCGTTGCCACGATCGGGGTCAGCAACTGCACGGCGTCCGAGAAAGTAACCGGAATGCTTTCAACGCGCGATGGCAGCAACAGGTAGTCGGCCCAGGCAATCAATTCGGCTGCTTCCGGCTTGTCGAGATAACCGCCGAGCGATACGGGTCGCCGCTGCTTCAACAATTCCTGCACTGCGATGTTGACGCTTTCGTCCAATGGACCGCCGCCGTTGATTCGGATCTCGGATATTTTTTCCCAGTCGTCGTCCGGTAGCTCCAGTAATGCGTCCAGCAACAGGTCAACTCCCTTGTTCACATGCCACCGACCGAGAAAGGCGAGTTTGTAGGGTGCGCCGGCGGATACAGCCAGATTGTCGGGCCGAGGCAGTCGGCGCGTGCTCGGCAGGAATTCGCAGTGCCGGCCACACAGGCCCTCGACATCGGCTGCGAGCTGTAGTCCATCGGCATAAAGATAGTCTGCACGTCGCAATATATTTCGCAATTTCGTGCGAACGAGCGGTATCTTTCCAAGGCCCCAGATATCGCTGCCCAGGGCCCAGATGCTGAGGGGCAGCTTCCTCTGACGTGCGACCGCCTCCGCCCAGTAACCGCCCGGAAGCGCCCAGAGCGCGAGAATGTGGTCCGGCAGATCCTCCGCAGCGAGCGACTGCATCGCTTTGCGACCTGAACTCAGGGTTCGGATGATGGGCAACCAGTCGCCCGGATGCATCGGGCGCAGCAGCGACAGGGGCATCTTCGGCACGGCGAAGCGGTGAACGGTTAAAGGACCTTCGTTGCTGACGGACTCAGCGGCGCTTGCCGCCAGGACCGTTACCCGCGCCCGCGTCGACAGCTCCCGCGCGAAATCAGCCACGAAACTTCCGGCGGCTTCGCTGCCCGGCGCTCCATCCGGGTAGGACGACGTGATGAGCGCAACGTGCGGCATCTAATCCTTGATCCAGGTCATTCTGTATGAATAGGGCATCAGGTCATCCGCCCTGCTCAGGAACGAGAAGATCCACGCCAGGCTGTTGATCGACAGGACCAGAACCGGCAGCAGTATCCCCAGCAACGCCAGCGGATTCCTGCTGCCGGCCCAGTTGAGCACCGTTTTGCTGAGCGCGATATTGGCGTTGAGCGCCGCGCTTTCCAGAGGGTGACCCGTCGCGTCTTCCTCGGCGATGCGGTAGCCGTGCCTACTAGCGGCCGCATGCAGCCCGAAACGGGTCCAGCGGTGAAAATCCAGCGGCGCATCGTGCACCGGGTACATAAACGGCACCTGGATGGTCAGCGTCCCGCCCGGCTTCAGGGTATCGTGAATTGAGGCGAGGCATCGGTCCGGATCCGGAATGTGCTCGAGCACGTCGAGCAAAAAACAATGATCGATAGAATTCGAATGAAAGGGCAACTGCACCGCGTCCGCAAATACATCGGGCCGCGTGTGATACCAGTCCATCGCCGTTGGATGATAATCGACGCCGATATAGCGCGCATCGCGGCCAAGATGGCGGCGCGGTTTAGCATCCGCGCAGCCGATGTCGAGAACCCAACCGCTCAAGTCGGCGCAGGCAGCTTCGAGTTTTTTATTCTCCCGGAAATAGGCAAACCACTGCGGATGCAGCGGCGTCATTCGGAGCCTCGACGCCAGTAAACGAATGCCACTGTACGCGCTGTTCGAATCAGATCGCATTTTTTCAGGATTTGCTGTAGGTCAGAGCGGTTATCTGTTCCGATATAAGGCCGATCAGGAAGATGATCACGGAAGCGCTCATGACGAGCAGGCTCATGTTCGTGAATCGACCATAGCTTAAATAAGTGTAAGCGTAGTAGCCAAGTCCCGTCGCAAAAAACAGGCCGCTGATCGGCAGGAAAATCTTGAGCGGTGCGTACAAGGTCGCAATCTTGAAGATGATCGCAAAAAATCGCACGCCATCACGAACGGGTCGAATGTGGCTCTTGCCCTTGCGCCCGTTGACCTTGATCGGCTCGAAACAGACCGGATAACCGCTGCGCAGGAACGCCATCGTGATCGTCGTCGGATAAGAGAAGCCGTTCGGCAACAAATACAGGAATCGCTTGAACAGCGTGGCGCGAACGAGCCTGAATCCCGAGGTCAGGTCGGTGATCTGGCGGCCGCTCAGTCGCGATGCCAGCTCGTTGTAAAGGCCGTTTGCACACAGGCGCGCGAGGCTCGCATGGGAGTTGCCGTCGCGCGCGCCGACGGCCATGTCATAACCCTCGTCCAGCTTCTCGAGCAGGCGGCCGATGTCGCGCGGATCGTGCTGCCCATCGCCGTCCAGAAAGGCCAGGATCTCCCCTTTCGCCGCCCGGGCACCGGTCTTGACGGATGCCCCGTTGCCGAGACTTTCGGGATGTCGAATCACGCGGGCGCCGGCCGCTTCGGCCAGCTGGCCCGTTTCGTCAGTCGACCCGTCATCGACGACAATGATCTCGGCTTGCGGGAATTCAGACTTTGCCGAACCGATCACATCGCCGATCGACGCCGCCTCGTTCTTGGCGGGAACGATGATCGACAACCCAGCCGATTCTGATGCTTCACTCATGCGTGCCGAAACCCTGTGCCGATACGCTGCGACTCTCGTTTGCACGCCTTTTCTCGAGATCGTCGACAACGGCGCGCAATTGCTCCAGGTCCCGTCGCCACATCCAGGATTTGACGGGATGGGCCGGCGCGAGCGACTCGACCCCGTCGATGAAATCGCGGGCCGCGCCAAATCTCTCATCGCGAAGCAGGGCCTCGACCATCAAGTGATTGAGGTCCATGCCTGGCCAATACCTGATGGCTTCCTGCAGGTGTTCGACGACCGTCCCGTAATCGCCACGTTGCCATGCCAGCGCCGCCAACAGCTTTTGGTAGGCCTGGTTATATAGCGGTTCTCTTATATATCGGGGATTTTCCCGTAGCGTTGTTGCCAGCGAGGCAACAGTCCCCACGTCAACACCGTTGCAGTTCGCCTTTGTCACCCTGTCGTAGAGGTCGGACAGCATCTCGGCCGCGGAGTGGGTGAAATCAACGTCGGGGAGTTCGCGGTGAAGACGATCGATAACCTGGCGATGATCCTGATCGGGAGCGAACTGGCACCGCATCTGGAGTACCGGGAGTAACAAGTAAGCATATTGCGGATGCGTCGTCACGAAATTATCGACCGTCTCGATGGCCCGACCGGGGCCTTTCTCGACAAGCTGTAACCTGGCCAGTCTCGCGACCGCGCGCGGCGACTCCGGATAGGCAGCCGCCCAGTAACGCGCCGAAAACGACGGCTGACCCGACAGCGTGGCGAAACTGTAGAGAAACCAGGCATTGACGAGGCCCCAAACGAGGATGACCACCGTAGCAAGCCGACGCGGGCGGTCCTGGCGCGTCAACAGGAAACTGCTCAGGGCAAACAGGGGACCGATCAGCGGCATGTAATTGCGGTGCTCGAAATAGAGTTCCAGCGGGATCACCGTCGATTCGATCAGGTGACCCGCGAGGTACCAGAGCACGGCGACGGCGATGAGCGGGTAGCGGCGGCGCCAGACGATCGAGGCAACCAGCAGGGCGATCCAGGCAAGACACGCCAGCAGAACCTCCGGACTGAAAAGACTGCGACTGACCGCTGGAACATCCTGGTAATTGCCGAGCCGACTCGGTATCCCGGCCGCGGCTTTTAGCAGATACACCCAGAGAATCCGGGCTTCGGTCAACAGGCGTTGCCAGGCGTCGAATCCGCGGCTGGCGATCATTGAATCGTCGTAGTCGATCCGGTACCCGAGATAGGCAAGCAGCAGTACCAGCGGCGACACGAGAAATATCGACTGCCAGATGCGCCAATCACGGGACTCTGCGCCACGCGGCATGTCGAGGACGGTCGCTTCGAGCACCAGGACGAACACCGGCAGCAATAAACCCGATTCCTTGCACAGCGTTGCCAGGACGGTACCGGCAATGAGACTCGCAGCCATCCCGCCGTATGCTCTTCCCGGCCTGTCGTCGAATTGGCTTCGCGCGAGCAGGTAGCCGCTCAAGCCCAGCAACATGAACGACGCACTCAAGGTCGTCATGCGCTGCACGACAAAGAGCGATGCCGACGCGAGTAACGGCATCAGGACCCACAGGCTGGCGGCAACGGCTGCAACCGTTGCCGCCGAGTTCCGCGGTACAGATCTTTGCACCGACAGTTGATAAAGACACAGTGCAAGCAGCGCCGCATTGACGAGGTGAATCAAAATATTGACGCGCAAGAATGCCGATGCGCCCTGCTCCCACTGCTCCGCCTGGAGCGCAAAACTGGCGAGCGCCAAAGGACGGCCCGTTGGTCCGGATGTCCCCGAAATAATGAATTGCATCGCCGACTCTGCGTCGTCGATCGTCGCCAGGCCGCTCAGATTGGATTCATCGTCGAACTGGAACGGGCCGCTGATCGCAGGTTGATAGCAAAACCACACGAATACCAGTATGGCCAGAAAGTAAACGAGGACCGGCCTGTTTTGGCGAGTTATCGAGTCTGTCATGAACGAATGCCAGCTACCCTGAGCACTGCCGCAATGCGTCTAGCTTGATCTGCATATCCGGGACCATTTGCGAGCATCCCGGCCCATTGCTTTCCCTGACGATCAGGAGGCTTTTAACATAGTGCGATTCACAACAGGCTGACGTGACATGATTCGCAGTTTCGGCGGACTGACTGCGCTCAAATGATCGTCTGGACGAGCTATTGAGTGCCGCCTGAAGTTTGCTTCACTTGCCTGGTCTGCATTGTCAAAAATTGCACTTATGTCGTGTCGCCGAAACAGAGCCATTGACCGGCAAATCCGCCGCTAAACACCAGTCACCTAAGGAATTAGAAACGCGGAATTGTGATTCCCCTCACACCGCCCGGACGCCTCTACCCATAGACTAGCTGCATTCTGTTAAATGCATCACAGGGCCAGGGAAATGTGGCGACGGTTCAACAAAGGGGCGGCCAACGATAGCCGAACCGGGTTGTCGATCGACGACACGCGGGTGGCATTCGCCAACGTGCATCCAGGCAAGCACGACAGCGTTCGGATCACCGCGTCAGTCCTGGATGAAGGCGCCAAAAATACCAAGCGGGCACAGCAGTTGGCATCCCGCATGAATGCTATTGCTTCGAAGTCGCCGGTGTCATCGGTATTACCGGAGAATAGTTATCAAATTGTGCTCCTGGAAGTTCCCAATGTGCCGCAAGATGAGATTAACGACGCTGCACGCTGGCAGATAAAAGACCATATTGAATTTCCCGTCGATGAAATCGTCGTCGAAATGTTCAAACTGCCGAAACAATCAACGTCCGAAGGCAAGACGATGGGTTATGCCGTAGCGGCACGTCGGCAAAGCATCCGGCAACACATCGAACTGGTCAAAGGCTCTGGCCTGTCGCTGGACGTCATAGACATTCCCGAGCTCTGCACACGCAACATTGCGACCCTGCTTCCGCAGGACAACTATGGCGTTGCTTTCCTTCACTTTACGCAGACGCACGGAATCTTGACGATCACGCGAAAAGGTGTGTTGTACATGATTCGTCGAATCGACAAAGGTCGCAGTGCGATCGATGCCGCGATTACCGGCGAATTCGCAGCGGCAGATCTCGATCCTACGAGTGAGCTCGACATCCTCCGCGAACCCGACGAGCGGGATCCGTTTGCTGGCGATTACAGCCGCGCGGAACTCGTTTCCAATATCGTGCAGGAAGTACAGCGATCACTCGACTTCTACGATACGCATTACGACTGCGAACCACTGAACGAGCTCGTGCTATCCCCGGGATCGAATGTCGGTGGCCTGGCCAAGTCACTCAACGAACAGCTCGGCCTTGCAGTCAGCAGTCTCAATCTCAATCGGCTGTTCGAGATGCAGACTGAGTTGTCGTCACACGAACAGAACGCCTGCCTGTTGGCCATCGGCGCGGCACTCAGGACAGAGGCAAAGGCTGCATAAGGGCACGGGACATGTATCAGCAGGTCAACTTCTATCGCAGCGAGTTCATCACCAGGAGAGATCGGCTGGGTGCCGGTCCTTTGATGGCGATCGGCGGCGTGCTGGTGCTCGCGATGATCGCGGCCTATCTCTATGCGACCTACGAGATGATGAGCGCAAAGAGCGCACTCAAGGCTGCAAAGAGCCAGGAACAGGCAGCGCTTACGCGACTCGAGAATTTTGACCCGAATGCCGCAAGCGGTGACAGTCAAGCATGGTCGCAGCAACTCGATGATGCGAAGCGCGCGCTGCGAGACCAGGAACTGGTTCTGAACATGGTCGTTGATTCGTCCCTGGGCGACATCGACGGTTTCTCACGGTACCTGACTTCACTGGCCCGCATGAATACGGACGGCCTGTGGCTTTCGCGCATTCGCATTTCCGCAATGGGAGACAATTCCCAGCTCGAGGGCCAGGCACTCAGGGCCGAGCTCATCCCCAAGTATCTGCAACGCCTCGCGCTCGAGGACCCGTTTTCGAATCAACGTTTTTACGAGTTCCTGATCGACCGTCCCGCCGAGGAGGAAGGCGGGGCGAAGCAAGCACGTCGGGATGTCGTGAATTTCTCGGTCAGCAGCGACGCTGCATTCGTCGCTGACAGTGGAGGCTCGCAATGAGTCAGAAGTCGCCCATTGTCGAAACGATTTCAAAGCTGCGCGCCGCGCTGGAGAAGATGAACGTCCGCGAGCGCATACTCGTCGTTGGCACGGGACTGCTCGTCGTCGGCACCTTGTGGTACGTCGGGCTCATGGAACCGTTGCTCAAGGATATCAAGCAAACCCGTGCCGAAATCGATGCGACGCGCCAGCGGACCGAGTCGGTCAATCAGAACCTCGAGGTCCAGGCGCTGCAGGCGTCGAGCGGAGCCATCGGTTACCGCGAGCAATTTACCCTCGTGAAACGTCGCCTCGAGGAATTGAAGCAACAGTTGGGAGATTACACGGCTGAGCTGATCGGGCCGGGGGAGATGGCGCGAGTGTTGCAGGGCGTTTTGCGGGAACAGGACAATCTGCGGCTGATTCAGATTCGCAATCTGCCGGCACAACAAATGGCGGCGCAGGACGGCGCCAATACGATTTTTTACAAACACGGACTCGAGCTCGAGTTCGAAGGCGGTTTTTTCGCTGCTCTCGAATACCTCGAGCAGATCGAGGACTTACCCTGGCGCATTTACTGGCAGATCCTGGAACTCGAGGTTATCGAGTACCCGAGGAACCGCATTCGCATCGAAGTGAGCACCCTGAGTCCGTACGAGGAATGGATCGGTGCGTAACAGCTACGCGACATTCGTATTATCGGCGCTGCTGTTCGGCGCATCGTCTGTTTGTGCACAGGAGGCATTGCGCGATCCGACCCGACCGTACGACGCCAGGCCGGTCGCCACAACATCACGAGGCACAAGTACCAACAAGGTTTCTACTTACGACGTGACTGCAATTTTTACCTCGGATTCGCGTCGAGTGGCGGTCATCAACGGCAAACGTGTCATCGAAGGAGACACGGTCGACGGTGCGACCGTGGTCGAAATCATGAACGACCGCCTTAGCCTCGACATTGGCGGAAACGTGATCACGACTCGCGTGCTGCCAATCGGATTTCGAAAGTGATTTTTAACCGGAGCTACGAATCAATGTATAACAAACTGATTACCGGGATTGCATTGGCCATACTGCTGGCAGGATGCGTGACTCCCCGCGGGGAGGCGACTCGCTCGGCAATTGAAGATGCCCTGCGGGAAAGCAGCCTGCCCCCCGTAGCTCCGGACGACGTCGCTCGAGCGCTGCTACCGGATGTCGGCGTGGACATGCCGGATGGCGCCGACGAACGATTCGACGTCAACACCGACGCGACGCCGGCCAGGGCTTTCTTCATGGCGCTCGTCGAAGGCACGCCCTACAACATGGTCGTGCACCCCGAAGTGTCCGGGCGCATCTCCCTTACGATGAAGGGTGTAACCGTCGAGGAAGTCCTGGACGTGATTGAAGACGTTTACGGTTATTCATACCGCCGGACTACGACTGGCTTCGTGGTTATGCCGGCGAGCTTGCAGACGCGGATCTTCCAGATCGATTATTTGAACCTGAAACGCTCCGGGGTATCGCGCACCACGGTCAGCAGCGGCCAGATTACAGGCGGCGGAGGCGGTAGCGGGGGCAGTCGCGCCGCGAACGGCTCGCAGTCGGGCCAGCAAGGTGGAGGACAAGACGGGGGGGCCGGAGCGCGGCGCGCCGCCGGTGGTGGCGGGCAGATATCCGGATCGGGCATCGAGACCAATTACCAGGCCGATTTCTGGACCGAGCTCCAGGAGACACTCGAGGATATCATCGGCGAACAGAACGGCCACCAGGTCGTCGTGAATGCTCAATCGGGTGTGATCGTTGTTCGCGCGATGCCGGAGCATCTGCGGCGCGTCCAGGAATATCTCGAAACCGTCCAGGCGATCGCCCAGCGGCAGGTCATCATCGAAGCCAAGATCCTCGAGGTAACCCTCAATGATGGTTACCAGGCCGGCATCAACTGGCTCTCCGTTGCGCAGAACAGCAGCGGCGATCAATTTACGCTGGGACAATTCACGCCGCCTACCGGTTTCGGTGGCGACTTCGACGATCTCGGCGGTGTCCCGATCACGCTGGAGCCCGGAGTCGTGCCGACCCAGCTGCAATCTACGACGCTGGGCGGCGCATTTGCTCTGGCATTCGATGTCGGGGATTTTAACGGCCTGATCGAATTACTTTCCGCACAAGGCGAAACGCGCGTCCTTTCCAGCCCGCGGGTGTCGACGCTGAATAACCAGAAAGCCGTCATCAAGGCTGGCAGCGACGAGTTTTTCGTCACTAACGTCACCAGCAGTACTGTCACCGGCACGGCATCATCGACCAGCCGTGAGATCGAGTTGACAAGGTTCTTTTCCGGTATCGCGCTGGATGTCACACCGCAGATTGCCGCCGACGGCAAGATCATCCTGCACATTCACCCGACGGTCAGCGAAGTGACCGACCAGCAAAAGGTCGTAACGGTCTCCGGTGAATCCGATACCCTGCCGCTGGCATTCAGTGAGATCCGCGAGGCCGACAGTATCGTGAAAGCGGAAAGCGGTCAGATCATCGTTATCGGCGGATTGATGAGAAATAACTTAAAAAGAGATGAATTCGGATTGCCCATCCTGCGTCATGTACCGGGCATCGGCCGACTTTTCAGGAGCGAACGCGAAATTGAAACGAAAACCGAACTCGTCATTTTGTTGAAACCGATCGTAGCCGACAGCAACAACGTCTGGACGACGATCGCCGACGAGTCTCTGCAGCGTGTACGTAAAATGACACGCTAGTAAGGAGCGATATGTACCGCGAATTTTTCAAACTGAGGGAACATCCGTTCTCACTGACACCCGACACGGACTTCTGGTTCGATGCGGCGGGTCATCGCGACGCGATGAACGTGTTGTGTGCGATGTTGCGCCTGGGCGAAGGATTCATCAAGGTCAGCGGCGAGATCGGCCTCGGCAAGACATTGTTGTGCCGTCAGTTGCTCAAGGAACTGGACAGACAATTCCTTACCGCGTACGTGCCGGATCCGCAACTCTCACCTTATGGACTCATCTGCGCAGTCGCCGATGAGATCGGCGGCGGAGCAATCGACCAGTTTGCCAAGGATCGCCTGATGACATTCATCAGGAACCGGCTTCTTGAACTTGCGGAACAGGGCAAGCGGGTCGTTCTCGTCATCGACGAGGCGCATCAGTTGCCCGACATCACCTTCGAGACATTGCGACTCCTGACAAATCTGGAAACAGAAAAATTCAAGCTGCTGCAAGTGGTCATCGTCGGACAGCCGGAACTGGATGCGAGGCTCAAGAAATCTGCAATGCGTCAATTGAATCAGCGCATCAGTTTCTCCTGCACCCTGTCACCGATGTCGTTCGCCGCGACGGCCGGTTACATCTACCACAGAATTCGCGTTGCCGATTGCCGCTCCAAGCTCAGGTTCACGGACAAGGCGATACGACGAATATGCAAGGCAAGCGGCGGCATACCCAGAGTCATCAACGTGCTCTGTCATAAGGCACTCATGGTCGCCTACGGTCGCGGCGATTTCCGAATCACCAGTGAACATGTCGAACGCGCCATCGAGGACACGGATATCGTCGGTCGTTCCGGCTCATGGCGCAATCCCTTCGCGACGATGCGCGGCATGCTGTTTCCGCCGCCGAGAATTTCGTCGGATCTCGGCGTGCTGCAAGGAATGGATCGATGAGCCTTTTGAACGACGTGATGCGCGACCTGCAAACGCGCGGCGTACTCGGCGTACCGCCGCTCGCAGGGTTGCAGCCGGTTTCGGGGATCCCGGAGCGGCAGCACAAACGCTCACACCTGCTGCCGGCGCTTGCGGCGCTGACGGCCGTTACTGCGCTGTACCTATGGCAGCCCATCGGCGACGCACCGTGGTTGCCGTCGCTATTGCGCATCACCGACGTCGCGCCGGCTGATAGCGAAGTCGCGACGCAGGCGGTGGCAGAAAATGCGTTGCAGCCCGAGGCGGCAATCGCGGCGACGGGTGACGATTTGCGCCGGCTATTCCCAATCGACGATGCAGGCGGCAAATCTCGGCTCCGGGATACGGTTCTCCCGCTCGATCCAGTGCCGGACGCGCCGCCCGAGGTGGTGGCCAGCGTGACAGCGCCGGCGGCGGAGCCCCTTGCCGCGGCCGAAATGGCGCCGGTTGAATCACCGCCGGTCATCGAAACGCCGGTTGCGCAATCGCCTCTGGTTGCCGAATCCAAAGTCGCGACCGCGCCTCCGGCAGCGGCCGCGAAACCGGCGGCAACATCGACAAAGACGACGATATGGCGCCGCGATTCCGGCGAACGGGATGTCGACAGCATTGTCGCCAGGGCAATGCAGGCCATGCGCGGCCATGATCTGCTCACTGCGGAACGCCTGTTACGTGAGGCACTCGCGATCGATTCCGGCAATGCTGAAACCTGGACTTTTCTCTATGGCGTGCTGACCAGCGCATCCAGGCCGGCGGCAGCCGAGCAGGCATTGCAACAGGGCCTGGGTGCCGCGGACCAGCCGGCTGAACTGGCCAAGCTCTATGCCCGGTCATTACTCGATCGCGGCGATCGGGATGCCGCGGTCAGCGTGCTTGCCGCACACCGGCCGGCGCCGGCCAGCGATGCTGAATACGATGCGTTTTTCGCGGCCTTGCTGCAGCAGACCGGCCAGTTCGCCGAAGCCGGAGAGGTTTACCAGAAACTGCTCACGATCAACCCGAATTCCGGCGCCTGGCTCGTCGGGCTTGCGATGTCGCACGATAGCATGGGCTTTCAAGAGGAAGCACTCATCGCATTCGAGCGCGCACTCGCGACTGGCTCTCTGAAATCACCGCTCGACCGATACGCCCGGCGGCGCGCCGCGGAGCTCAAGGCATATGAGTGAAACCAAATCCGCCGAAAACATGCTCTATTCGACGATGCGGTTCCTCGCCAAGAAGGCGAACCGCCAGAAGAAGGTCCGTTTCGGGGAGTTTCTCGTGCGGGCGGGCGTCATTACCGAGGAGCAGCTCGATCAGGCGATAGCACACCAGCAGCAACAGGGCGGCAAGATCGGCGAAGCCCTGGTCGAACTCGGCGTGATGTCTCCGCGCCGCCTGCACAAGTGTCTCGCCAGGCACCTGCACGTCGACTATGTCGATCTCAGCAGGGCCGACCTGCGCGAGGAAAACATCTTTCTATTAAAAGAGGCGCACGCGCGCCGGTATCTTGCGATCGTTCTCCAGTCGAGCGACGACGGCCTCATCGTCGGCATGGCTAATCCGGGCGATATTCACGCCTACGACGAGATATGTCGTCTGCTGAAAAAGCCCGTCAAAGTGGCACTCGTCGGCGAAGCAGACCTGATCAGCACCATCGACGCCAAGTACCGCCGCAAGGAAGAAATCGATGCGCTCGCCGCGGAAGTCAAGCGGGAACTCGGCGATGGCGAGATCGACATCAATGAACTCTCGGAAGGTGCCGACTCCGCGGACGCACCGATCATCAAACTGATCCAGTCGATGTTCACCGATGCCGTACAGGTCAATGCATCGGATATCCACATCGAACCGGAAGAACACATGTTGCGCATCCGACAACGCGTCGACGGCGTGCTGCAGGAACACATTATCGACGGCACGAGCGTTTCGAGCGCGCTCGTCACTCGGTTAAAGTTATTGAGCGGCCTCGACATCTCGGAAAAGCGCCTGCCCCAGGACGGTCGTTTCTCGATGCGAGTCAACGCTCAGGCGCTCGATGTTCGCGTATCCACCCTGCCCGTTCAATTCGGTGAAGCGGTCGTGCTCAGGTTGCTCGACAATTCGAAGAACCTCATGACCCTCGACGAACTGGGCATGATCGCCGACATGCGCAAACGCTTCGAAGCGATGATCGAGCAACCCGATGGCATGGTGCTCGTGACGGGACCGACGGGCAGCGGCAAAACCACGACGCTGTATTCGGCGCTCAATCGCGTCAATCGGCCCGGCACCAAGATCATCACGGTCGAGGACCCGGTTGAATACCGCATGAACCGCATCAACCAGGTGCAGATCAACCCCGTCATCGGCCTCGACTTCGCGCGCGTTTTGCGGACCTGCCTGCGGCAGGACCCCGACATCATTCTGGTCGGCGAGATGCGCGACAAGGAAACGGTCGACATCGGCCTGCGCGCCGCGATGACAGGCCACCTCGTGTTTTCCACCCTGCACACCGTGAGCGCTATAGCGACCGTCAGCCGCCTCATGGAGATGGGCGCACCCGGCTACCTGCTCGCTGCGGCCTTGAACGGCATCATCGCGCAGCGACTGATCAGGCGAGTTTGCGACAAGTGCAAGCAGCCGATGGAGCTGACACCGCGGCAGAAGGCCTGGCTTGCCGGACAGGAAGTCGAGGGTCACGGCAAGGCCGGCAAATTCACCCGTGGTAAGGGATGCAACAACTGCTTGCGCACCGGCTACCGCGGCCGCATCGGTGTCTACGAACTCCTCGAGATGGATGCCAGACTGACGCGCGCTATGCAGCGCGAGGACCTGGACGAATTCGGCGCGCTTGCGCGGAAGAAAAAGAGCTACGTGCCGCTGCGACGGCGTGCCCTCGGTTACGCGATTACCGGTCTCACGACGGTCGACGAAGTCATGCGCATCGCGGGCGGTATGGGCGAACATGAAATCGATGGCAGCTCGCTCGCCGAGTTGGGAGTCGCCTGATTGTCGTTTGAGTAATTGGCATCCACCGTGGCCGAATTCTTTTACAAAGGCAGAACCACATCCGGCGAGCCCATGAAAGGCCGCCTGACCGGCGCCTCGTCGGAAGCAGTCGCGAACCGACTCCAGGCCATTGGCGTAATCCCCATCGATATCAAGCAAACGGCCGAAAAAAACGAAGTAACGATGGAAGATCTCTGGCGGCGCTTCGGTGGCGGCCGTCCGACCACCAAGGACTTGGGATTATTCTGCCGGCAGATGCACGTCATCACGAGGACCGGCCTGCCGCTGCTGCGCGGCCTCGGCGGACTCGCCGAGACGACGCATAACGATGTATTGCGCGAAGCGCTCATCGATGTCATGACTGGCCTCGAATCCGGCCGCGGCCTGGCGCAATCGATGTCGGATCATCCGAAGGTCTTCCCGAAGCTGTTCGTCAGCATCATCGAGATGGGCGAGACAACCGGCACACTCGATAAAGCGTTCATGCGCATGTACGACTACCTGATGATGGAACAGGAGATCAAGGACCGCGTGAAGTCGGCTACGCGTTATCCCATGACCGTCATCGTCGCGATCGCCATTGCCCTGGGTATCATTACGGTGTTCGTCGTTCCGGCGTTTGCGCCGCTGTTCAAGGCTCTCGGAGACGAGGTTCCGCTGCCGACCAAGATCATCATCGGCGCTTCCAACTTCACGATAAATCACTGGCCATGGCTTTTCGGCGGCTGCGGCGCAATCTGGGCCGGAATCAGCGGCTTCCTGAAAACCCAAGCAGGCCGCTTCAAATGGGATACGTGGAAACTGAATCTGCCGGTCGTCGGCATCATCGTGCGCAACGCGGCCTTATCGAGGATCACCCGCTCGCTGATGATTGCACTGCAGGCCGGCCTGCCGATGAACGAGACCTTGCAGACCGTTTCCAAGTCCATCGGCAACGAATACCTGGCGGCAAAGCTCCAAGGGCTCGCACTCGGTATCGAGCGTGGCGAGTCCCTGTGGAAAACGGCACATGCCACGAAGCTGTTCACGCCGCTGGTATTGCAGATGATCGCACTCGGCGAGGAAACCGGTTCCCTGCCGGAACTGCTGGATGAGGTTGCCGACCATTACAAGCGCGAAGTGGACTACGACCTCGAAAACCTGAGCTCCGCGATCGAGCCGCTGCTGCTGGTCGCGGTCGGCGGCATGGTGCTGGTGCTCGCGCTGGGCATCTTCCTGCCGATGTGGGACATGGTCAAGATGATCCGATGACGCCCGGTTTACATAACTGTGACCGAGGTCACATAGCTCTCAATTTGGACTGGGGAATCGATCACAGACCAAAACGCGACTTTTGCGCAGAATTATGCCCGGTTGCGCAAGGCATCCGTGCCGTGTGCAAGCTCTCGTCTCTGAATGAGTTTTTTGATCAATCATGTTCGCCGGGCGCAAACCGGCACCATGTACAGGAGATTTGACATGGATAAGGCAGTAAAGGGTTTTACGCTCATCGAACTGGTGGTCGTAATCACCATATTGGGCATTCTTGCCGCATTCGCGTTTCCGCGATTCGCCGCGCTGGAAACCGAGGCTCGGGAAGCTACAGTTGACGGCCTGGCCGGCAGCATTCGAGCTGCATCGGCGCTGGCGCACAGCTTGTCGCTCGTCCAGGGCAGCCCCGCGACCGTCACGATGGAAGGAAACACCATCACTATGACGAACGGTTACCCGGACCAAGATGACGTTCACGAGACGCTGACCGAGTACACCGGATTTACGCTCGACACATCCGGTGCAGCGACTACGTTCACCCCGACGGGTGCCACTACCGCGGCAAACTGCCAGGTCCAGTACACCTCGGCAGGCGCGGGTGGTACGCCGACAATCACCGCCGTGACGACAGATTGCAGCTAATCCGTCTGTTACCGTGTGAATCAGAAAAAGGCATCCTGACGGGTGCCTTTTTTCCTTGAGAAGGCGATTCGACATGCGAGCGGCAAATTCAGGAAAGTGGATGAGCTGGAGTCCGAAGCGATCCGCGATCCGCGGCGTGACGCTGGTCGAACTCGTCACGGTCATCCTGATCGTCGGCATCCTCGCCGCCATGGCGGTGCCGCGTTTCTTCGATCTCGCGGTTTTCGAGGAACGCGGTTTTTACCAGGAAGTTGCCTCGGCGCTGCGTTACGCGCAAAAGGTGGCGGTAGGTAGCGGCTGTGCTGTGCGCGTCAGCATCACGGCGACCAGTTATGACCTCCGGCAACAGGCCGCATCTGGCAACCGATGCGACCCGGCCGACGCTACCTTCACAACCCAGGTCCTGATGCCGGACGGATCCGCTGCGACGGCCACGGCACCCGGCAGTGTAACCTTAAGTCCGGTTACCAACTACCAGATCGACGGACTCGGCGAGACCAACCTCGGCGGCGACCTGAACGTCACCGTCGGCGGACTGTCCCTGACCGTGCAGTCCGAAAGCGGTTACGTCGTCATTCCGTAGAAGGTCGCGTCATGAGAGCAAGCCGTCAATCCGGTGTTACCCTGATCGAACTGGTGATCGCGATCGTCATCATCAGCATCGCCGCGACGGCGATCCTCGGTACATTCGCGACCACTGTCGGTTACAGCGCCGACCCCATGATCCGCCACCAGGCGGTCGCCATCGCAGAAGCCTATCTCGAGGAAATCGTGCTCAAGTCGTTCGACGATCCCGACGGCGTCGACGGCGAAGCCAGCCGGGACCTGTACGACGATGTCGACGACTATAACGGGCTGGTCGACAACGGCGCGCGCGATCAGTTCGACGCGGCAATCGCCGACCTCGCCGACTACACGGTCAGCGTTTCCGTCGCGGGCTCGAACGCATTACCCGGCATCACATCAGCCGACCTCTATCTGATCAGCGTGACGGTCACACATTCGGCGAACGTCAACTTCACCGTGAGTGGCTACCGCGCCAATTTCTGACATGAAGACGCGCACCTCAGGCTTAACGCTCATCGAGCTGGTCATCACGATCACGATCAGCGGTATCGTGATCGGCTTCGCCGCCTTGTTCTTCAGCGGGCCCGTGCGCGGATTCACCGACCAGGTACGACGCGCGGCACTCGTCGACGCCGCCGAATCCGCGCTGCGCCGCATGGGCCGCGACATACGCCGCGCACTGCCGAACAGCATTCGCGTCACGACGATCGGTACGGTCACCGCGCTCGAGATACTGAATTCGGTCGAGGGCATACGATACCGGGCCGGTCCGCCGCCCGGCAACACCAATGCATGGCTGACCTTCGCGACGGCGGATGCAGCGTTCAACAGCATCGGGCAGTTCGACCAGATCGCCAAACCGTTCTCGTCCACCTCGCATTACCTCTCGATCTACAATGTCGGTGTACCGGGTGCGGATGCCTACGAACTGAGTAACGTCATCACGCCTGCCGGCACAGAGATCGAGATCGAAGACGCGTCTGAAGCTGGCGAGGACAGAATCACGCTGAACCCGTCGTTTCAGTTTTCCTATCCGTCGCCGCGGCAACGCGTTTACCTTATCGACACGCCGGTCAGTTTCCTGTGTGACACCGCGACCGGCAACCTGACCCGCTACAGCGGATACACGATCGCCACCAATCACAGTGACCGCGATACGGCCGCTGAGCTCCTCGCCGCCGGTGCAGCCGATTCCATCATGGCGGACAAGCTGACGGCATGCACATTCACTTACACGCCGGGCACGGCGCAACGTGCCGCATTGATTACCCTGTCCCTGACACTGGCAGAGGACGGCGAACAGATCTCGCTACTGCAACAGGTGCACGTAGACAATGTTCCCTAGACCCAGACACACGCCGATCGCTCGCCGCCAGCGCGGATTCGCGCTCGTCGCGGCCATCTTTCTGGTCGTCGTACTGGCATTGCTCGGGATCTTCCTGGTCCGCGTCGGCGGCGTTCAGCATCAGACGGTCAATATCGCCTTGCTCGGCGCACGGGCCTTCGAAGCGGCCAGAACCGGTATCGAATGGGGCGCATTCCAGGCGCTCAATGCCGCGTCCTGCACCACCACGACGCTGAACCTGACCGAGGGCGGGCTCAACGGATTCGACGTTGACGTAACGTGCACCAGTTCAACGCATTCCGAGACTGGTGATACTTACAATGTTTACGTCATCGACGCCGTGGCAAGCGATGGGACTTATGGACAGCCCGATTACGTATCTCGCCGCATGCAGGCGACTGTCACCGATGCGCCTTAAATGAGAGTTTCGACATGGACAGTAAACAGCACGGATTCACGCTCATCGAACTCGTTGTCGTTATCACCGTCCTCGGCATCCTGGCGGCATTTGCGTTTCCACGTTTCGCGGCGCTGCAGGTCGAGGCACGGGAGGCAACGGTCGACGGACTGGCGGGCAGTATCCGCAGCGCGATCACGCTCGCGTACTCCCTGAACCGCGTTACCGGGAATACCGGTACTATCACGATGGAAGGCAACACGATCACCATGGTCAACGGCTACCCCGATCTCGCGACCATCGACGACACGCTCCTGGAATACAGCGGATTTACATACACCGCGGCTACCGGCGTGTTCTCGAAGGACGGCGCCACGACCCCGGCCGA
>JBFHXJ010000084.1:0-18798 GCA_041598995.1 Woeseiaceae bacterium
AACATGATGTCGAGCAGGATGAGGTCGAATTTGCCCGTCAGCGCTTTCTCGAGCCCCCCGGGCCCGCTCGCGGCGCTGTCGACCCGATATTTGTGATAGACGAGCACGTCGATGAGGCCCTCGCGGATGGCCGCTTCGTCCTCGACAACGAGTATGCTGAACTGCCTGCCCATAGCACCGTCTAGGCTAGCAGTTTCAACGCTTTAAGTGCGCCTGGCGATGTAACGTTTTTGTAAATTCGACAGCTGATAGACTGCTGCCACACAAGACTTGCAGCTTCAGGGGGGAGACACATGACGACAGTCAGATCGCGCGCGATGCTTTTGCTTTGGCTCGTGCTGGCGATTTGCCCAGGGCTCGACGCGGAAGAAGGCGACGCGGCGCTCGAGCGTGCGAGGGCAGTGCTCGCGCATGCGCCCGTCGTCGATGGACACAACGACCTGCCGTGGGTCATCCGCGAAAAGTTCGGCGGTGACGTGGAGGGTTACGACATCGCCGTGCGTGCGCAGTTCGACACCGACCTGCCGCGCTTGCGACAAGGTCAGGTTGGCACGCAATTCTGGTCCGTCTATGTGTCGAGCTCGCTGACACCGCTCGAATCGATGACCGTGCAACTCGAGCAGATCGATATCGCGCATCGCATCATTAACATGTATCCGGACGATCTCATGTTCGCGACGACCGTTGCGGACATCGCAGCGGCGAAAGCGCGCGGGAAGATCGCATCCCTGCTCGGCATGGAAGGCGGACACACGATCGTCAATTCGCTCGGTGCATTGCGGAGCTTCTATGCGCTCGGCGTGCGCTACATGACGCTCACGCATTTTCACAGCAACGACTGGGCGGATTCGGCGACCGACGATGCGCGTCACGAAGGCATTACCGAGTTCGGCAGGGAAGTCGTGCGCGAGATGAACCGTCTCGGCATGTTGGTCGACCTGTCGCATGTTTCCGAGGCAACGATGAACGACGTGCTCGACGTCGCGGAAGCGCCGGTCATCTTCTCGCATTCGTCTGCCCGGGCGCTCACCCGCCATGTCCGCAACGTGCCGGACAGCGTGCTGCAAAGAATGCGTGACAACGGCGGCGTGGTGATGGTCACGTTCATCCCGCCTTACGTCAACGAGGAACGCCGCCGCTGGGAGGCGGGCATGATCCCGCTGCTCAAGAATGCGTCGAGCGACGCCGATTGGGAACAGGCAGGCAAACTGTATCGCGAGGAGCACGGCGCGGCACCGATTGCGACGCTGTCCGACGTTGCCGATCACATCGAGCACGTTGCGCGCGTGGCCGGTCACGATCACGTCGGTCTCGGCAGCGACTTTTACGGTGCGACCGGCGATGACCTTATCCAGGGCATTGAAGACGTCTCCAGATTTCCCGATCTGCTTGCAGAACTCGTGCGACGCGGCTGGAGCGACGAAAACCTGGCGAAGCTGTCCCGTCATAACCTGCTGCGCGCCTTTGCCGAGGCAGAGAAAGTCGCCGCTCGCTTGCGGCGCGAGCGGGGACCGTCATTGCGGACGATCGATGAGCTCGATAGCCGGTGAGCGCCGAAAGTGATTGACGTCAACGGTATCGCGCACGTGCAGTTGAGCGTGAAGGACGTGCAGCGTTCCAGGCCATTCTATTATCGCCTGTTGCATCAGACCTTCGGCATGACGATCCAGTACGACGAGCCGCATTATTTTTATTGTATCGGGGGCAGAACGGGCATCGGGATAACGCCCGTCGACGGCGACATGCGGGACATACCCTTCCACCAACGGCGCGCCGGGCTGCATCATCTCTGCTTTCGCCTGCGGTCGCGTGAGGATATCGACCGGCTCTACGAGGAACTGCAGGAGATGGGGGCAACGATTGTGCATCCGCCCGAGGACGGCCCGTGGGCGCCCGGTTACTACTCGGTGCTCTTTGAAGATCCCGACGGGATCCGGCTCGAGGCCAATTTCGTGCCCGGTAAAGGTAACCTCGCCGTCATCAAGGACAAGCCATTGGCCGTACCGGAGCCAACTCGATAATCGTGGGTACGGGCTTCCCCGAATTGCCAAAGTCCGAAAATAAGCCAAAGTAGACCTTGGATTCCGCAGAGGAAGTGTAATGATGAAAGTCCGGCCTTACCTAATCGTTTCCGGAATACTGTTCGGCTTGGTCGCACTCGGACATCTGTTGAGGCTGACGTACGAGGTTCCAGCGCAGATCGGCGAATGGACCGTGCCGCTGTGGCTGTCAGTGATTGTGGTTATCGTGACATTCTCACTGTTTGCCTGGGCGTTTCGGCTGGCACGAACGCAATAGGATTCGATATTAATTCGCAAAGAGATTCGCGGCTGAGGCCGCAAATGTAAATATCGTGTAAACCTGCGTCCGCAGGTTTTACCAAAGCATGTCTTAATAGTTAGGCACCTCCTGCCTAACATGCCTCCATCGAGTCATTCGACATGAGGAGGCAACACCATGGCACTCATCAACCGCATCTCGCGGCTCGTCAAGGCGGACTTTCATGCCGTGCTGGACCAGATCGAGGAGCCCGAGCAATTATTGAAACAGGCCATCCGCGACATGGAGGATGACCTGTCGGATACAGAGCAGCGCATCAAGCTGTGTGCACATGACCAGGAGGCACTACGGGTACGCAAGAGTGAACTCGAGGCGACAATTGCCCGAATCGACGGGCAGCTCGATCTCTGTTTCCAATCGAAAAAGGAAGATCTGGCAAAGAACCAGATCAGGAAGAAGCTCGAAGCCGAGAGAATCCTGAAACGTCTGAATGCAAGGCTCGAGGCAAACGAGAAATTTCTGGACGAGCAGCGCGCAGCTCTCGAGGAGAATCGCGCCACTCTAGAATCCCTGAAGCAGAAGGCGGAGCTGTTCGCACAGCGTGTCCCGTCGCAGGCCGACGGCGCATCGGAATTCGATGACATCGCCTGGGTGGCGCGCGAGATGACCGTCAGCGATGACGAAGTCGAGATCGCGTTTCTCCGCGAAAAAAGCGCAAGGAGCTCGTCATGAAACGGCCCAGCTTCTTTCAAGGCGCTATCGTTGCCGCTGCATTTGCATTCTTTGCGAGCGCGATCATCGCGGCGCTGACGCCGTTTGTCGGATTTTTCGCGGTGGTTCGTTTCATCATACCGGCGATGGGGCTCGCCTATATCCTGTACCTCCTCTCGAGGAGCAGGGAGCGGGTAGGCCGAGTGACCACGCTGACCCTGTGGAGCGCACTGGCCGCCGTTACATGGTGGGTGGCACCCCCGCTGCCGCTTTACCTGCTGATTCATGTCGTTGCGGTATGGCTGGTGCGCTCCCTCTATTTTCATTCGGGCGTTCTGCCGGCACTGGTGGACCTGGGGCTCAGCGCCCTGAGTATCGCCGCCGCAGTCTGGGCGGTCAGCCACTCGGGTAGCGTATTCCTTGCGACCTGGACCTTCTTCCTGGTGCAGGCCCTGTTCGTGGCGATTCCTGTTTCAGTGAAACGCAAGGCGAGCCCGGCGCGGAACGCCGTCGATAACGCACCTTTCGAGCGCGCACGGCGCCAGGCTGATCGCGCCCTCACTCAACTGTTTAGCCAATGAGGTTATTGATCATGAAAAGCAAAGTATTGGGCATTGCCCTGTTCCTGTTAACCGTGGGCGCGGTCGTGTATTACCCGCAGCTCAAGGCAAAGAACGTACCGGTCGATCCGCCGATCGGACATCCAGTTTTCGCCACTGAAAATCCCAAAGTCGACGTCGTGTTCGTGCTCGACACGACCGGCAGCATGAGCGGCCTGATCCAGACCGCGAAGGAAAAGATCTGGTCTATCGCGACGACGATGGCATCGGCACAACCGACGCCGGAGATTCGTATCGGCCTGGTTGCCTATCGCGACCGCGGTGATCAGTACGTGACCAAACGCGTCGATCTTTCCGGCGACCTCGACACCGTCTATGCGACCCTGATGGACTTCCAGGCCGATGGAGGTGGCGACACCCCGGAAAGCGTCAACGCGGCGCTTTATGAGGCCGTGCACAACATGTCATGGAGCCAGGGCGAGCAGGCGTACCAGGTCGTGTTCCTCGTGGGTGATGCGCCGCCGCACATGGATTACGACGAGGTCCGTTATCCGGAAATTGTCGCGAGCGCATTGGAAAAAGGCATCGTCATCAACACGATTCAATGCGGCGACATTTCCTCCACCGTGCAGCCCTGGACGCAGATCGCGAGCCTTGGCAACGGCAGCTTCTTCCAGGTCGAGCAGGCCGGTGGTGCCGTGGCATTCACGACGCCCTTCGACGAGGAGATCGCGAAGCTGTCTGCCAAACTGGACGACACGCGGCTTTACTACGGCAGTGCGGAAGAGAAGGAGCGCATGTTTGCGAAGTCCGCCGCTGCCGACAAGTTCGAGGCATCGGCCTCGTATGCCTCGCGCGCCCGTCGCGGCGTGTTCAATGCAGGCGCCGGCGGCCGCAAGAACCTGCTCGGTGACAACGAGCTGGTCGATGCGGTTGCGAGCGGCGAGGTCGAGCTCGACGAACTCGAGCCGGAAGCGCTGCCCGAGGCACTGAAACCGATGGCCCCGGAAGAGCAACGCGCATACGTCGCGCGCCTCGCTGACGAACGTTCAGATCTCAAACGTCAGATTCGCGAATTGTCGGCCGACCGTGACAGTTACCTCGCAAAAAAAGTCGAGGAAGCGGGCGGCATGAAGGACTCGCTCGACCAGCAGATCTACGACGCCGTCAGGGAACAGGCCGGCAAAGCCGGCTTGGCGTACGAGAACGGCCCGACGTATTGATTAAAGAGCTGTTGGGCAGGATGAGGGGCCGCATCGCGGCCCCTTGTTCTGTGCTCAAAGCGCGAAGGCCGACATGAACTGCTGCAGTTTCTTCCTGGAACCCGCTGCCAGTAATGCCGCAGGGTCCCTCGCCGTCACGAACAGGTCCTCGACGGTACCGTTGATCGTGATGTCGGAACGATCGTCTGCACCGAAGCCGATGTCGATTTTCTGATCGCGGATATTGACCCAGGCAGCACCGAGGCTATCGGCAATGAATTGCGTGCGGACGGACAGGCCTTTCGCCCGCTGCGGATCGAACGCGGCTTTCAGCGCGACGAGGTCCCAGTCGTCCTGGTGGTGATAACCGACCGTCTTGTCGGGCAGGTATTTGAGTCCCCAGCGGACGAGGGCGAGGATCGCAGGCTCCAGGGCTCGGCCGGCCCCGGTCAGCGCATAGGCGTGGCCGCCGCCGTCGAGATCCTGCTTTTCGATGATGCCGCCGTCTTCCAGTTCCCTGAGTCTCGAGGCCAGCAGGTTCGTACCCATGCCCCGCAGCGAGCGGTTCAGATCCCCGTACCGCTTGGGACCGGTCAACAGGTCGCGGATGAGGAGCAAAGACCAGCGCTCGCCGATCAGGTCGGCGGTGAGTGCCAGGGCGCAATTCTGTCGGTAGCTTCGTCTGGTCACGGTTGACAAGTCTAATCTTTGACTATATATTTTTAAAGTACTATATGAATTTAAAGTGGAGAAAGTCATGCGAGCTGCCAGTTTTCCGCTCATCCGCAGCCTGACCATGAATGCCTGGTTTTCCGGACTCTCGGCGGTGCTGATGCTGCCATTCGGCGGCTGGATCGCTGCCCAGCTGGGACTGCCCGGTCCGGGACCGGTCTACGTGGTTGCCGTCATCCTGCTGCTGTTCGCGGCGCAACTCGCCAATATCCTGCGCACCGGCGTCATCCGCACCTGGGAGATCGTCGGCATCATCGCCGGGGACCTCGGCTGGGTCGCCGCCAGCATCGTGCTGGTCAGCCTCTATGACGCTTCCATCTCGCCGCTCGGCCTGCTGCTGGTCGACGCGATTGCGCTCATCGTGTTGTTCTTTGCCGTGATGCAGATCCGCGGCTTGCGGCACTACAAACGCGGCACGTTGAGCCATGCCTGACCCTTAAAGCGCTCAGGAGCTCTCGGCCGCGGACGGAAAACAAATCCTGAGCCAATCTCGTGCGCGACCATGGAACCCTCCGCCGATAGCGGTACTGGCCTCATCGGCGGCATCACCAGCGATCGGCTTCACTTAAATGCTGGCGCCGGGGGCACGCGTATTCCACGACGCTACCTTTCGCATGTGCGATGGCGTTATACTCCGCGTGCTTGGGCTAATCGTTTCACGATTAAATTCATACACATGCACAGATTTTCGAGAACCATTCGCAAGTCTGGCTTGCGGCGTGCGGCCGGGCTTGCGGTCGCGCTGTACATCGCCAGCATCGCCGCCTGCGCCTCGGCGCCGCCACGCAACGTCGAGAATATCTGCTCGATCTTCGAAGAGAAGAAGAGTTGGTACAAGGCCGCGAAGAAGTCCGAAAAGCGCTGGGGTACACCGAAACACGTGCAGATGGCCATTATTCGCCAGGAATCGTCATTCAACTTCAAGGCGAAGCCGCCCAGGACCCGGCTCCTGGGATTCATTCCGTGGAAGCGTCCTTCCGACGCGTACGGTTACGCACAGGCACTCGACAGCACCTGGAACTGGTACAAGGACGAGACCGGTCGAAGGTTTGCCGACCGGGATGACTTCGATGACGCGATCGATTTCGTAGGCTGGTACACGCACGTCTCCCATAAGACCGCCGGCATTTCCAAATGGGACCCGTACAATCAGTACCTCGCCTATCATGAAGGGCAAACCGGCTGGCGCCGCGGTACCTACCGGAACAAGACCTGGCTCAAGCAGACTGCCCGGCAGGTAGACTATCGGGCGCGCGAGTGGGGCGCGCAATTACAGCGCTGCGAAAAAGACCTCGACGACGGCTGGTGGATTTTTTGAATTGACGCTCACCGCTTATTTCGGTCATTCACAATTTTTCACGTCTTATACTTATGCTGTGACCCATTACTGCACTGTATAAGTACAATTCAGCAATAATGGCGCCGGCGGGTTGACCGCGAAAACGGAAAGGAGAAGATGTTGGACCGTTCAGAGACGCTCGATACGACAAGACAGGATTTCAGACGACTCAAAGCACCCCCCATACAGCCGCAAACAGCGCGGCAACCCGATTTCGACAGCACTACCGCTATCCCGGACTATTTGCATGACACCTACTTCTGGGCTTATCTCAATCCGCGCAATGTCCGGCTTCTCGATCGCGAGTGGGTCGTCCGTACGATACTCTGGCAACAGCACAATCGTCTGACCAAGGCGGCCACTGATGAAATCGAAACGGGCCAGCATGTCATGCAGGCGGCCTGTGTATATGGAGATTTCTCGTCCCGGCTGGCCGCGCATGTCGGCCCGGCAGGCAAGCTGGAAATCATGGACGTCGCCGAAGTGCAGGTGCGTAATTGTCGGCGCAAACTCAATGGCGTCAAGCAAGCCTCCGTCATACAGCAGAACGTTCTCTATGTCCGTGACCGCGCCTTTGATGTGGTGTGCTGCTATTTCCTGATGCACGAGTTACCCGATGACTACAAACGGGGCGTGGCAGCGGCACTCCTCGAGTGCGTTCGGCCGGGTGGTAAGCTGGTTTTCATCGATTATCACAAACCGCACTGGGCACATCCGTTGAAGCCCATAACCAGCCTGGTTTTCGATACCCTGGAGCCGTATGCAAAGGGCCTGTGGCGCGAGGAAATCGCCAGTCTGGCCGGCAATGACGCGCGATTTGCATGGCGCAAGGAGGCCTACTTCGGGGGTCTTTTCCAAAAGGTCGTTGCAACGCGAGGAGATCAGTAGCGAAGCGACCGAGACGGTTCGATGCGAACGATCGACACAGATGTTGCGATTATCGGTGCCGGTGGCGCCGGTTTGCGTGCCGCGATCGCGGTAGCGGAAACACAGCCATCGCTGCGCATTGCGCTAATCTCGAAAGTCTACCCGATGCGCAGTCACACCGTTGCCGCCGAGGGTGGCGCGGCCGGCGTGGTCAAGGACAATGACAGTCTCGAGGATCACTTTCACGATACAGTGGCCGGCGGCGACTGGCTCTGCGACCAGGATGCGGTCGATCTGTTCATCAGGGAGGCACCACGAGAGCTGACGCGTGTCGAACACTGGGGGTGCCCCTGGAGCCGTGAGCCGGACGGCCACGTCGCGGTACGACCGTTCGGCGGCATGAAAATCGAGCGAACCTGGTACGCGGCAGACAAGACCGGCTTTCATTTGTTGCACACCCTGTTCCAGACGTCGCTCAAGTATCCTTCGATAGAGCGGTTTGACGAGTTTTTTTCCACGGACCTGGTCGTGCTGGATGGCCGTTGTCATGGCGTCACCGCGATCGAGATGCGCACCGGCCAGATGCACTTTTTCCGGTCGAAGTGCGTCATCATTGCGACCGGTGGCGCCGGCCGGGTGTTCCCGTTCACCACCAACGGGGCGATCAAGACTGGCGACGGCATGGCAATGGCATTCCGGGCCGGCGTGCCGCTCAAGGACATGGAGTTCGTGCAATACCATCCGACGGGCCTGCCCGGTACCGGCATACTCATCACCGAGGGTTCACGCGGCGAAGGCGGCCTCCTCGTCAACAAGGACGGCTATCGCTACCTGCAGGACTACGGTCTCGGGCCGCCTGACCCATGGCCGCGCAATAAGGCGATGGAGCTGGGCCCGAGAGATCGATTGAGCCAGGCATTCTGGCACGAGCAGAAAAAGGGCCGAACGATCAAGACTGACTACGGCGACGTCGTGCATCTCGATCTTCGCCACCTGGGAGAGGCGAAAATCAATGAACGCCTGCCAATGGTGCGAGAGTTGAGCCAGACCTATGCCGGCGTCGATCCCGTTTACGAACCCATCCCCGTCCGCCCGGTCGTGCACTACACGATGGGTGGCATAGACACCGATATCGATGCAGCGACGAATGTGGAAGGACTCTACGCTGCAGGCGAATGTGCCTGCGTCAGCATCAATGGCGCGAATCGGCTGGGCTCGAATTCACTGACCGAGCTGCTGGTGTTCGGCGCACGCGCAGGGGAGGGCGCTGCAAAGCTTGCGAGGGACGGCCTTCCCGAAGCTGACGAACCAGCGATACAGGCAGCCGCCAAAGATGCTGAGGAGCGCGTTTTGAAACTATTCAGTCGCACTGACGGCAAGGAAAGCGTTTCTGGCTTAAGGCGCGACATGAACGATGCCATGGAGGCCGGCGCCGGTATCTATCGCAGCGAAGACACATTGCAGGATTGCACGAATAGCATGCTCCAGATTCGTGAGCGGTACCAAGATGTCTTGCTGACGGACAAGAGTAACGTCTTCAATACCGACCTGTTCGAAGCCCTGGAGCTCGGCTGCATGATCGACGTGGCGATGGCCATAGCGGGCGCAGCATCGGCGCGACAAGAATCCAGGGGCTCACACCAGCGACTCGATTTTACGGAACGAGACGATGCTTCGTACCTGAAGCACTCGCTGGCCCGCTATTCGGCGACCGGGCTGCCGGCGATCGATTATCGCGATGTCGTCATCACGCGCTCACAGCCCGCCGAGCGCGTCTACGGCGGATCCCAGGAATGAGCGAGCGCGTGATCGAACTCGAGATCCTGCGCTACGACCCGGAGCGGGACGACGCGCCGCACTTTCAGACCTACACGGTCCCGTATCACGATGACTGGGTAGTGCTCGACGCCATCAACTATGTCAAGGAAGAACTGGATCGTACAGTCAGTTACCGCTGGTCGTGCCACATGGCCGTGTGCGGCAGCTGCGGGATGGTGGTCAACGGTGAGCCTGCACTGGCCTGTCATGCATTCGTGCGCGATTACCCGGAGAAGATTCGCGTAGAGCCGTTGCAGAATTTCCCTGTCGAGCGCGATCTGGTTGTCGTGATGGACGACTTCATCGACAAGCTCGCCAGCGTGAAGCCCTATATGGTGGCAAAGGAAGAAAGAAGCATCGACGACGGCGAATATCTGCAAACGCCTGCGGAACTCGCCAGGTTCAAGCAATACACCGACTGCATCAATTGCCTGCTCTGCTATTCGGCCTGCCCACAGTATTCACTGATAGATTCCTTCGTCGGGCCTGCGGCGCTCGCGCTCGCCCATCGGTACAACCTGGATTCGCGCGATGCAGGCCGTGCGGTACGCGAAGATATTGTCGCGAGCAACGAGGGAATCTGGGATTGCAGTTTCGTCGGCGCCTGCTCGGAGGTATGCCCCAAAGACGTCGATCCTGCTGCGGCCATACAACAGACGAAAATAGCGAGTACTGCCGATTACTTCATCGGGTTTCTCATGCCCTGGAAACGCAAATGAGCCGGCGGCCCTACATTCGTGAGCCGTCCAGGACGGGTTGGTGGCTGCGCCAACCACGATACATTCGTTACATGATGCGCGAGATCAGCTCGCTGTTTATCGGCCTGTACGTGCTGGTTCTGATTGCGGGGCTTTATCAACTCTCGAGAGGCCAGGCTGCGTACGAAGCATTCCTCGCGACCGCAAAAGGCCCGGCGGGACTGGTGCTTGCCGTTTTGGCAATCATCTTTGCGAGTTATCACACGATTTCCTGGTTCCAGGTGACACCCAAGGCAATGCCGCTGATGTTCGGCGGCAAGCGAGCTCCCGGTGTGATCATCATTGCCGCTCACTGGCTTGGGTTCGTACTGGTCAGCGCAGTATTGTGGATCGTGGTGGGGAGCTAGGCATGCCGCAATCGCATAAACCGATCGTTTGGGGCCTTTTTGCCGCCGGCGGCACGATAGCCGCGTTCGTGCTGCCAGTGCTGATCCTGATCACCTGCTTTGCGGTACCGCTAGGGCTGCTTGCGAGTGATGTGCTGTCTTACGAACGATTGCTTGCCTTGCTGCAACATCCGCTCAGCAAGCTCACCACCTTCGCGCTCTTGTTCCTGATCATCTGGCACGCTGCGCATCGCCTGCGCATAACCGCACACGATCTCGGCATTCGCAACGACAAATTCGTCATGTTGGTCTGCTACGGCGTTGCGGCGGCCGGCAGCCTGCTCTTGTTGATTGCGCTGTTTTCGATTTAGGAAACGTCTGGCAATTACTTCGTCTCGATCTTGATCCAGGCCGCCACGCTATCGTCGTCGCGGATGTGCATGACCTCGACGCGGCGTCCTGCCTCGCAATCGTCATAGCTGCCGATGGTGTTCGTCTGTTTCAAGGTCGAGCGGTCGAGCCAGATCTTCGTTTCCGGCGTGACGATAATGGTCTTGCGCCCACGGTCGCTGGAGACGACGATCGTGTGGGCAGCCGCATCGACCGAAACGATCTCGCCGATATAGCTGTACTTCCCGGAAATGCCAGGCGATTGGCCGATCGGGATATATCTTTCGGTCGTCTGCTGACCGTAAACGGATGACATGCCGACAATTGCACACCCGACGAGTATGATTGCAAACAGGGCACCAGACACTTTCGCATTACTCATCATCGTCTCCTGTCAATCTGCCAGTACATCGCGCGCCCTTGTCTCTGCTTCGATCGCATCACTGATGTAACCGGCGCGGCGACTCCTGCTGCCGGTGTCAATAGCCCGTTGGATAAAAGCCCGCGCAGTTGCCAGGTGCGCGGCGGCAGCCGCGTGGATGCCACCACCGGACAGGACCTCGATGCCGTCCGCGGTATCGGCAAGCGCGCGGCCGAGCAGCGCTTCGGTCGCCGAATCCGATTCGTCGATTTTCAACACGGCCCTGTCGAGCAATTCGATGCTGCTGCGGATGTTCTCCAGCGCGTTGATGACGCGCAGGAATGCCGCGACCGCGACGACTTGGGTCGCGTCCAGGTTGATGGCGCTGCCGGTCGCGCCGATCAGCAACTGTCCTGCCGCGGAATTCGTAAACGCATCGCCGTTATAGAACGCAACCGCGCCCTCGATCGTCTCGACGGAGTTGTTGTGAAAGAACGGGCCCGTGTCTGCCGCTTCGACGAGCGGCGGCGTGTTGAACTCGCCGTTGCCGGGAGAACCGAATCCGTCGTCCGGCGGATTTTTCTCTCCGGTGAGGTCGGCGGGCTGATCCGGCAGGTTCTCGGCGCCGGTATCGAAATTCAGGTTGCCGGCGCCGGGTCCGAATATCGCCGGGTCGGCATTGGCGCCGGCATTGAAATGACAGGCGTTGCACTTGCCAAGGGTGTTGTCGAGGAAAATTTCCTGGCCGCGCGCTGCGATCACGCCCTTTAGGGGCAGGGGCAGGTCGAGATCGGCCTGCCGGCCGAGCGACAGCTGGAAAGCTTCCAGTGCATCGAGCTCCTGGTCCGTCGGCAGGCGAAAATCGACGCCTGCGATGCGATTCGTGGTCTTCGTGAAGTGCTGGATAACCGCGCCGGTAGCGAACGAGCGCAGGCTGCCATCGCCGGGAGCCCCGTCGCCCGACCAGCCCGTTTGCGGGCCGGCGCGGCTGTCGATCGAGGTTCGCAACGCCAGCGTGTGGGGTATACCGCGCATGTTGAAATCGTTCGGAAGGTCATCGAAGCCGTCCTGGTTCTCGAGGATAAGCGCCAGCTCGCGCATCAGGCGCGGGTTCTCGAAATTCTCGGCTAGATCGGGATTGGTCTCGGCGACGAACAAGGGATCATCGTCGGGCAAATTTGCAATAAATGCCGGGGTCAGGCCGAAATTGTCGGTCGCCCGGTGACAGGTGCCGCAGGTCCTGCCGTTACCTGCGAAGGTTTCATTGAGAAAAATCTGCTCGCCCAGTTCCTCCAGCGTAGGCGGCTCGGGCGGCGTCGTCTCGCATGCCGTTATGGTTAGCGTCATTGCGCAGAACAGGGGTTGCAAGAAAACGTGCAGCCGATTCTTCTTTTTCACGCCGAGTGCCCGGATCATTTTCGTCCTCCACCACGCCAGTCAGTGCAAAAACCAAAAGATCTTGATTAGCGAATATTTGCTTGCTCATACTACATGGAATGACAGGTACGACAACCGGATTTTTGTAACTTGATGTTTTCCGATTGCAATTCGGAATGAATAATGAAACAACAAGCATCAAAATGTGAAATACGCGCGCAGAGCGGATAAGCTTAATTTAAGCAGTCGAACAATAATCACTGTCGATAATTTGCACGGTCAAGTCATAAATCCAGAGGTGACATGCTGAACGCACTGCTGTTCGCCCTCGGTCTCCTTTTGCTGACGGTCGGTGGTGAGTCGCTCATTCGTGGTTCGCTCGCAGCTGCCAAACGCGTTGGCGTATCGCCGTTACTCAGTGGTCTCGTCATCGTGGGCTTCGGTACCTCGGCGCCGGAACTCGTCGTCTCCGTCGACGCTGCATTGACCGGCCGGCCAGACATCGCGATCGGTAATGTCATCGGCAGCAATATCGGCAACGTCCTGTTGGTCCTGGGCCTGTGCGCGCTGATTATGCCCCTCGCGATCACGCCGATGGCGCTGCAGCGGGATGCCGTCGCTGTCATAGCGTCAAGCGCGATACTCATGATCCTTGCCGGTACCGTCAAGCTGAGCCTTGCAGAAGGTGTGATTCTGTTGGCAGGACTCGCGGTTTACATTGTTTTCGCGTACCTGAGCGAACGCGCGCTTGAGGCGCCGACTTCAGAACTGAGCAAAGCGAAAAGCGAGCAGTTGACGTTGCTGCCGAAATCGACGACCGCAATCGTAGTGGCCGTAATCGTCGGTTTCCTGCTCCTCATCGGCGGCTCGCATGTATTTCTGACAGGCGCCATTGGCATCGCAAGTAACCTCGGTATCTCGCAGGCAGTTGCGGGGCTGATCCTCGTCGCGATCGGCACGTCACTGCCCGAGCTTGCGATTTGTCTGATCGCAACCCTGCGGCGTCATGCCGACGTCGCCATCGGCAACGTGTTGGGAAGCAACATCTTCAACCTGCTGGGAATCCTGGGCGTTGCGGCGGTTCTGCAGCCATTGCCGTTTCCCGCAAGGATTCTTGAATTCGACCAATGGATCATGCTGGGAAGTGTGTTGCTGCTCACGGTGTTCTTGTATACGGGAAGCCGGCTGAGCAGGATCGAAGGGGCAATTTTTGTCATCGGCTACGGCGTTTACGTCTTTGTCTCCTTTAAGATGTTTTCATCATGATGCACGTCGATGTTCGTCGGGGAGCTTTGCGCGCAACCCAGGCACAATTCAGTGATCGAATTTCGCGCAGTTACGTCGAGTATGAACAAGAGTCGCATTCGAGCGGAGCTTGACAGGTTCTTGGGAACCCTGAAGGTGCCAGCCGTCGTCAACGCTTGTCCAGGAAAGCGTCACTGGCAATAGAAAATGCAGCTGATCGCAAACATAGGAGGTTATCTTCAACCATCTCTTCTCTCCACCCGGCAGAATCGATTAGAATCCAAGTAGCCTCGCGGTTCGCCTCACCGGGCTGTCGAGAGGCCGTAACTTTCTGATTTGCGGGTTTTGTTCAATGATTGAACATCAGCTTCCCATGCTGAACACGTGGCCTCGATTATTACCACCCGCTCCACAAGCATCAGACAACACGCGGACGTCCAGAATCGCGCACAGAAAGTCTCATCCCATCCGAAATTCACCGGAAGTATCGAAGACCAGATCGAAACTCATCTCAAATAGTGCGTTTCCTGTAGTTCTTCTTGTTTTATTTCTGGTGGGTCTTGCTCCACTGATCGGCTATTCGCACGAGGTGACACCGGTGCTACCCGAAGAGGAACCGGAGCAGACAACCGAGGAGCATGTGCGGACAGACGGTGCATCGAATTCATCTGAGACGGCCACAGGCAAGCAGGATGCGGGACACGAAACCGGCACCTCGGATGTCGGCGGCGAGATGCAGCAAGATGCCGGTGAGGGCCCTGTCGCTCGCAGCGGCATGAGCGGTCACGGCATCGGTCAACACGGCGACGCAGGGATGACCATGATTCATCCCGGTCTGCCGCTCGGTTGGATTCTTGCGATCGCGTTTGCGGCCATCGTGATCTTCGGCTGGACCATCGGCGTCGAAGCGCCCAAGAATACGGAAATCAAGACGAGAAACCTGGCGGAGTTGCCGATCATCGGGCCTGTCGTCGTCTTTTTGAATTCATCACCCGTTCCGCTGTTCATTCTCAAAGTAATTACGGTAACCGCCTTCATGCTCGTCGTTATCGCCGGGTTTTTCGGCACGGTCTATCCCGAACGCAATCTTGCGACAGTGCTCGTTTGGAACTGGTGGTGGCCACTGGTCATCGTCTCGGTATTCTTCGTCGGTTCGGCCTGGTGCGCGATATGTCCCTGGGACACGTTGTCTTCGTGGATCGTTCGCAGAAAACTCTGGCGGCGTGCGTTTCCGCATCCGGGGCGAAATCGATCCGTGCCCAAGCACCTGCGACACGTCTGGCTGGCCCTTGCCCTCTTTCTCGGCCTGACCTGGCTGGAGCTCGGCGTCGGCGTTACATCCATTCCGAGCGCGACGGCAATGATGGCCCTCGTCATGCTCGGTCTGTCGCTGGCCTTCCTCATTCTTTACGAACGCAAAGCCTTCTGCCGCTACGGCTGTCCGGTCGGGCGCACGCTCGGGTTCTATGCGCGACTCGCCCCGATTGCGTTACGTCCGAAAGACCAGGACGTCTGCGCCAACTGCAACACACTGGAATGTTATCGCGGCTCCGAAGCTGTCGAACCCTGTCCCACAAGCCTGACGATCGGCAAGTTTTCACAGAACACTTACTGTCTGTCCTGCGGCAATTGTGTGCTGAGTTGCCCCAAGGAGAACGTGTCGTGGCGATTACGAACGATGGGAAGCGAAGCGATGTCCGATGCCCGACAGACGTGGGACGGGGCGTGGTTCATGCTCGTGTTGCTCGGCATTACGATGTTTCACGGCGTGACGATGCTCGAAGTCTGGACAGACCTCATTATCGGCATTGCCAGGTTCATCGGTGAAACCGGCCGCGTCATATGGAGTTTTTCGCTGGCGATGATCGGCGGCTTCGGCATACCGATAGTCATCTATGCCATTGCGATCGGCTTTACTATGTATGCAACCGGATCGCGCATCGGTTACAAGCAGCTTTTTGTGGCGCTACCTTTTTCGACATTGCCGCTCGCGTTTACCTACCACCTCGCTCATAACCTCAATCACCTCTTTCGTGAAGGCGGTGGCATCCTCGGTCTTTTCTTCAACCCGCTGGGAGGCGATGCGAAACCCCTGTCAATGATGGAGCGCCATGCCCAGATGACGGGCAGAATTTCCGAAGAGCTGCTGTTCACCATGGAGACTGGCCTGATGATTATGGGGGTGTGGCTGGCCGTTCATATTCTGCGTCACCGTGCTGCCAAGCTGCTTCCGAACGGCGAGAGCATTCGTGGACTTCAGCTGGCACCCATGCTGCTGTTCATCTTGATTGCTTCGGGCGCGAACGTTTGGCTCCTGTCACAGGATATGGTGATGCGATTCTAGATTCATCTACCCCGGTCATTGGCAGCCTTAACATCGACGATCTCGTACACCCCGAGGCAGGGGTATACAAACGAGATCTGTGGCGAATTTTGACTGCCTGCCTTCGGCCATTTCCGGACGTTCATCGTCCCGCTAACGACTAACTACGTAGACCAGATACGCTGCATACAAACAGACAAACACAATGCCGTGTGATCGTAAGATGGTGTTGTTCCGGCTGATTGCCAGTGCGACGATAATCAGCGCACTCGAGGATATAACCATTACCAAGTCTGTATTGCTTATTACCTTGAAAGGAAGCTCCACAAAACTGGATGTAAGCCCGAGCACCCAGAGCAAGTTAAAGATGTTGGAGCCGACGATATTGCCTACTGCAATATCAGATTGATTCCTGTATGCGGCAACTGCCGACGCAAAAAGCTCAGGACTGGATGTGCCTACGGCGATAATTGTCAGACCGATAAGCGCGTCGTCGACGCCAAACCTTAGGGCTATTCCTACAGCTCCATCGACGACCCAGCCCCCACCGAAATACAAGCCTACAATTCCAACTGCGATGTAGACCGAGGCGCGAGAGATGCTTACTTCGGCGATCGCTTCTTTGACTACGGCACCCTTTTCGCCGGAAATCTTGTATACATAGAGCATGAACAGCGCAAAGAAGAATAGGAGTATTCCACCGTCCAGTCGACTGATGCTCAATTCAGGTAACGACGAAAACAAAGCCGCGTTTGCCAGAAACCCGACTAACAGAGCTGCCGTTAATGAAAATGGTATTTCCGATACCACCGTCGAATCATGCACGGAAAGCGGACGCACAATCGCTGCAACGCCGAGAACCAGCAGCACATTTGCTATGTTGCTACCGATGACGTTAGCGATTGCAAGATCTGCGTTGTTTCGCAAACCGGAAACTAGTGTTACCAACAACTCGGGCAACGATGTGCCAAACGATACGATGGTGAGGCCGATGATCAAAGACGAAATCCCAAGTCGGGCTGCTACGGAAGAAGCGCCGACGACCAGGAAATCCGCACTCTTGATGAGTAGGATCAAGCCCACAAGCAAGACTATTGCGTCAAACAAGTTATTAGCTCTCGGTCTTGATCATCACGACGACCGACTGCTTTGGGTCAGAAGCAGCCATTCTACCGCGTAATGCCTGTGCGGCTGCTCTCCCCAAAGAGCGGACGCTGGCATTCGACAATCCACCCGATCTCTTCTCCAATCGCCCCGGAATCGCTTAGAATCGAATTACTCTCATTTTTATGCTCACAGGGCTTCAGTCAGATGAGAGCTAACTCCCTGATTTGCGGGTGTAGTTCAATGGTAGAACATCAGCTTCCCAATCGGAGTCGCTGAGTTGCGCACCCCACTCACCGCTTGATTTGCGCGGTCCTGTGACCACCGGTTTCAAGGAGCTAGATCACCCGAAAGTTACCAACTGATTCCAGCAGTCTTCTTGAGTATGCTCAGTTTTAGCCTCACTCTGAGTGTCCACCGGATCCGCGAATTCGGCGATCAGATCTTCCATTGTTGAACATTGGGGATTTAGGCAGGCTTGAATGCTGTGGGATTTGCGACTGTCAGGCATTCTCTATCGGTGGCCGTATGAAAAACGGTGTTTCACAAGACATCTGATCTGGGGCCTGTATCCGTGGGCGGCAGATATGAAGACGGGATCTGAGGTAATAGACTCGCTTCAATCCAAAAGCAGGCGAAAAAATCTTCGCCTGCGAGAATAAAAGCCTTGAATCTACTCTATGAGTTCGCGGCGGCAACGATCACGTCGAATTTTTCTGTCGCGCTGTCAACTGCATTTCTAATGCAAGTCGTTTCTGGGTTTCGAAATCGCGGGCTCTTTTCAGCAAGCTCAGTAAGTTTTTTGCAGATCTCTTGCGCTGCTGTTTCGATTCGCCCTTTGAGCTCCGCTACATCTTTGTGCAGAGTAAGATCGAGATCAGAATAGCTAATTGATTGCCTGAGTTCCTGGACTTGGAACTGCTCCTGTCCCCGTCCCATCCTTATGTTGCGGGTTACGACAGCTGGCGTTTCGACTACTATTTTCTCTAATACCTCTTCGGTCACGTGAGCAGCAGCCGAATTGATCTGAAAAACCAGCACGGTCGCCACGAGGCCCAGAGAGACTTTCGACATAGAGAAAGATTTCACACTTGTTTTCATGTTTTGCTCCATTTGTACATGTCATAAATTACACTTATCACTAGGCGGCTTTTTGCGTCGCGGCTATCTTGTGGAAGGTGGAATTGGCAACTTCGTAGGTCTTCACCCGCGGTGTTCCTTCAACCAACATCGACAGAAGCCTGGTGACTTCGGCGAAAGCTATGCGCTTGTAATTTTCCGCGCTTTCCTTGCTGTCCCACAGGCTCACCGCAAACGCGTCCGTGCCTGCCGGGTTAACAAATGTGATTTCATCCTGAAATCCCTTCTGCTTACGAAGCAGCGGAAGGATTTCCGACTCAATCCT
>JBFHXJ010000085.1:0-18779 GCA_041598995.1 Woeseiaceae bacterium
CCCGAGCGGGTATTCACGACGGCGTATTCGCCGCCAAATACTGACGGCACCCAGGCATCCCTGCGCGAGAACCTGCGCGACGCGGTTCGCCTGCTTAAAGAGTCCGGATGGACGATCGAGGGCGGCCGGCTCGTGTCCGCATCCGGCGAGCCGATGGAGTTCGAGATCATCTCCTGGGACCCCTTCTTCGAACGGGTCACCGGGCCGTTCATCAGGAATCTCGAATTGCTCGGCATCAAGGCGCGCCAGCGCACCGTCGACACGGCGCAGTGGTTCAATCGCATGCAGAATTTCGATTTCGACCTGAGTATCGCGTTTCATCTGCCGCAGTCGCTGTCGCCGGGGGCCGAGCAACGCGAGTTCTGGGGGTCCGCCCTCGCTGATCAGCCGGGCAGCCGCAATTTTGCGGGCATCGAGAACCCCGTCGTCGATGCCATCGTCGAGGAGCTTATCGCTGCACCGGACCGCGAATCACGGGTCGCCGCCACCCGCGCCCTCGATCGGGTATTGCTGTGGAATTTCTATTCCATCCCGCACTGGTACGCACCGGGGATTCCCGTCGTTTACTGGAATCGATTCGGGCGCCCCGAGACTGAACCCACCTGGGTACGCCTCATCTGGCACATGAGCACGTGGTGGGTCGATGCGGAAAAGGACCAAACTTTGAGAGATTGGCGAAAGCGCCGGTGACCAGCTACATCGTCCGGCGGCTGTTGCTCATGATCCCGACACTGCTCGGCATCCTGCTCGTCAATTTCGTGATCGTGCAGTTCGCGCCCGGCGGCCCGGTGGAACGAGCGATCGCACAGGCGAGCGGCCTTGGCACGGATGTCACGGCGCGGGTCAGCGGCTCCGCCGGCGAAGGGGCGCAAACTGCCGTCGTCGCGGAAGCGGCCAGTCGTTATCAAGGTGCCCAGGGTCTCGATCCGGCATTCATTGCGGAGCTCGAGCGTCAGTTCGGCTTCGACAAGCCCGCGCACGTCAGATTCTTCAATATGCTGGGCGATTACGCGCGGCTCGACTTCGGCGAAAGCTTCTATCGCGGTTCGCGGGTCATCGACCTGATCGCGGAAAAACTGCCGGTGTCGCTGTCGCTGGGTCTGTGGACCACGCTGATCGTCTATCTCGTGTCGATCCCGCTGGGCATTCGCAAGGCGGTGCGTGACGGTTCGGCGTTCGACGTCTGGACCAGCGGCGTGATCGTCGTCGGCTACGCGGTGCCCGGCTTCCTGTTCGCGGTGCTACTGATCGTGTTCTTCGCCGGTGGATCCTACTGGCAGATTTTCCCGCTGCGGGGCCTCGTTTCCGACGACTGGGAGACGCTGAGCTGGGGCGCCCGCATCCTGGATTATTTCTGGCACATCACGCTGCCCGTCATCGCGATGGCCATCGGCGGTTTCGCTGCCCTGACGATGCTGACGAAGAACGCGTTCCTGGACGAGACCCGCAAGCTTTACGTGATGACGGCGCGCGCCAAAGGCCTGAGCGAACGCCAGGTGCTGTACGGCCACGTATTTCGCAATGCGATTCTCGTCGTGATCGCCGGATTCCCGGCCGCGTTCATCGCGATCCTCTTTGCCGGCTCGCTGTTGATCGAGGTCATCTTCTCCCTCGACGGGCTCGGATTGCTGAGTTTCGAATCGGTGCTCAACCGGGATTACCCGGTCGTGTTCGGCTCGCTTTTTATCTTCACGCTGTTGGGCCTCGTCCTGAATCTGGTCAGCGACATCACCTACACGGTGGTCGATCCGCGCATCGACTTCGAGACCCGCGAAACATGAGCATCATCAGAAAGCACATGTCACCCTTGACGCGACGCAGGTTGCAAAACTTCAAGTCGAATCGACGCGGCTTCTGGAGCCTGTGGATCCTGCTGGTCCTGCTTTTGCTCACGCTCCCGGCAGAATTCATTGCCAACGAGAATCCGTTGCTCGTCAGGTACGACGGACGCTTCTACTTCCCGGTCTTCGTCGCTTATCCGGAAACGGAGTTCGGCGGATTCCTGGCGCGGACGGACTACCGGGATCCTTTTATAAGGAACGAGATCGAATCGAAAGGCTGGATCGTGTGGGCGCCGATTCGCTACAGCTACTCGACGATCAACCGGGAGCTGCCGACACCGGCACCGTCACCGCCCAGCCGGGAGAACTTGCTTGGTACCGATGAGCAGGGCCGCGACGTACTGGCCAGCGTGATCTACGGCTTTCGCCTGTCCATCGTATTCGGGCTGACGCTGACCGTGCTGTCGTCGTTGATAGGCATCGCCGCGGGCGCGGTCCAGGGGTACTTCGGCGGCTGGACGGATCTCATCATGCAGCGCCTGATCGAGATCTGGGCGGGTCTGCCGGTGCTCTACATCCTGATCATCATGGCCAGCATCGTCGACCTGGGGTTCTGGTGGCTGCTCGTTATCGTCCTCGCCTTCAGCTGGATGACATTGACCACCCTCGTGCGCGCGGAATTCCTGCGCGCGCGCAATCTCGATTACGTGCGCGCCGCGCGGGCGTTGGGCGTATCGGACGCAACGATCATCCGGCGTCACGTTTTGCCCAACGCGATGGTCGCAACGCTCACCTTCCTGCCGTTCATCCTTAGCGCGTCGATCGCGACATTGACCGCACTCGATTTCCTGGGGCTGGGCCTGCCCGCCGGGTCGCCGTCCCTCGGCGATCTGCTCGCACAGGGCAAAGCGAACCTGCAGGCACCCTGGCTGGGCATTACCGGCTTCGTGGTCCTTGCCGCCATGCTTAGCCTGCTCATCTTCATCGGCGAAGCCGTGCGTGGCGCCTTCGATCCGAGGAAGCTCGCCCGATGACAGCGTTGCTCGAAATCCGCGACCTGGCGGTCTCGTTCCACACCCCGGACGGCATCGTCGAAGCGGTCAAGGGCTTGAACCTGGACATCAAACCCGGCGAGGTCCTGGCGCTCGTCGGCGAGTCGGGTTCGGGCAAGACCGTCACCGACCTGTCGATACCGCAGCTGCTGCCCTACCCGACTGCGTTTCATCCGTCCGGCTCCATATGCATGCACGGCAACGAACTCATGGGCGCGGATGAAGCAGCGCTCCGCAAACTCCGGGGCGACCAGGTTTCGATGATTTTCCAGGAACCGATGACCTCTCTGAATCCCTTGCACACGATAGGCCGCCAGGTCGGCGAAACGCTGACGCTGCACCAGGGCTTGAGCGAGCGGGCGGCCCGGCAGCGATCAATCGAGCGCTTGCAAATGGTGGGTCTCGGCGACGCCGAGTCGCGGCTCACAGCGTATCCGCATCAATTGTCCGGCGGTCAGCGTCAGAGGGTCATGATCGCCATGGCACTCGCCAACGAGCCGGACTTGCTGATCGCCGACGAGCCGACGACGGCGCTGGATGTCACGATCCAGGCGCAGATCTTGAGACTCCTCAAAGATTTGCAGTCAAGATTGGGCATGGCGGTGCTGCTGATTACGCACAATCTCAGCGTCGTTGCCGGAATCGCGGATCGTGTCGCCGTCATGACGCGGGGTGAAATCGTCGAGCATGGTCACATCGATCGTGTCCTGAAAAATCCGCAGCACCCTTACACGCGACATCTGATCGAGGCCGAGCCGAAAGGCAGCGCGGTTTCCTACGATCCGGATGCCGACGTCGTCATGGAGACGCGTGACCTGAAGGTCCACTTTCCGGTCACCCGTGGCGTGCTGCGGCGAACCGTCGATCACATCAGGGCAGTCGACGGCGTGACCATGTCCGTCCGGCGCGGCCAGACCGTCGGCGTGGTCGGCGAATCCGGCTCCGGCAAGACTACGCTGGCGCTGGCGCTGCTCCGCCTGACGGAAAGCAAGGGACCGGTGGTGTTTCTCGGCAAGGACGTCCAGGGCTGGAAGGCGAAAGCGCTGCGACCGTTGCGGCGGTACATGCAAGTCGTGTTTCAGGACCCGTACGGATCATTGAGTCCGCGCATGACCGTTGGTGAAATCATCGGCGAGGGCCTTGAGATTCACGAACCGGATCTGACCCCGCGGGCGCAGGACGAGGCCATCACGGAGGCGCTGCGCGAGGTAGGGCTCAGTCCGGCGATGCGTACTCGTATGCCCCATGAACTCTCCGGCGGCGAGCGTCAACGGGTCGCCGTCGCAAGAGCCATGATCTTGAAGCCCGAGTTCGTCGTACTCGACGAGCCGACATCGGCGCTCGATTTGTCCGTCCAGGCGCAGATCGTGATGTTATTGCGTGAACTGCAAACCAGGCACAAGATTGCGTTCCTGTTCATCAGCCACGACATGAAAGTCGTGCGTGCCCTCAGCCACTACGTGATCGTCATGCGCCGGGGCGAAGTCGTCGAGCAGGGCCTGTGCGAAAAGATCTTCGATGCGCCGCAAGCGGAGTACACGAAAAGGCTGATGGCAGCTTCGCTGGACATCGAGTGGCGGCCGGTAAACTGAATCTCCGGGAACAGAAAACAGTGAGTAGTCAGGGCGATATCAGGAAAGTGGAAGCCGCAATCAGCTACCTGGCACCGGGCTCTTTCATCAACCGTCGCTTTGTTGCGCCGGGTATCGAGGTTAATACGGGAACCTACAAAAGTTATCCGGTAACGATTCATGATGCGCGCCCGATCAAGGATGAATTCAATCTCGATACGCACGGCTTCGTTCTGGCCGAACACACGAGTGCTGTCGCCGATTTTTTCGATCCCGACGAAGTCGATGCTGTCTACCCGGGCGAGGTAGTCGAGATCGTGCGCCAACTCACCGGGGCCAATCGAGTCGTGCAACGTGGCTGGATGGTGCGAACTTCGGGCGACCTCGAGAAGCGGCAACGCAAGGTCGCAGGCTATACGCACCGGAGCGGCGTGCAGCCACCCGCATCCGAGGCGCACGTCGATTACCTGCCGGAGCGGGCCGAGGCGATGGCCGAATCTATATATAAGGAGTCGTTTGCGGGTGAGAAACCCTATTCGCGCTTCATTGCCTCGAGCCTCTGGCGCGTATTCTCGCCGGCGCCGCAGGACTGGCCCGTCGCGCTATGCGACGGCAGGAGCGTTGGCAGGGACGAGGGCACGCCGAACGCCCTGATCATCGTCGACGAGATTCCCGATCGCGAGGAGATGCTGGCCGACAGGTGGGAAGAGAAGACCGTCGTCACGGCGGCAATTTTCTCCTACAACCCGGCGCATCGCTGGTGGTACTTCCCGAACATGCATCGCGACGAGGTGCTGCTGCTCAAGTTTCACGACAGCGACAAGCGCAAGGCGATGCGTGTGCCGCACACGGCTTTTCACGACAGCAGCTTCGCCGATGCCAAACCGCGCGCGAGTATCGAAGTCCGGACCTTCGCCTTTTTTCTGTAGGAGCGGCTTTAGCGGCGAACCGCGGGTTTAAGCAATCGCGGCTGAAGCCGCTCCCACAGTTGCTCCCACAGCCGCTCGCACGGCCTACCGTCCGGGCGCGTCCTGCCCGTAGATGACGACTTCCTGCGTGGTGACACCCGGCAGCCCGGACTGCGACCTGATGAATGTCGATCCGAGTTTTTTCGCAACCGCGATGCTCCGCTCGTTGCCCTTCAGGATCACATGGATGACCTTTTTCCAGCCGAGTTCCTTGAAAGCGAAGTCCATCGAAGCTTTGGCCGCCTCCGTCGCGTAGCCCTTGCCCCAGTGATCGCGCATGATGGTCCAGCCGATTTCCGGTTCCGGCCAGCCTTCGGGATACCAGGGTCCGACGCGGCCGACCCATTCTCCCGTCGCCTTTTCCTCGACGGAGAAAAACCCGTAGCCGCGAATCTCCCAGTGCCCGATGATGGCGGCCATGTTGCGCCACGCGAGCGCCCGGTCGAGCACTCTGCCGTCGAGATAACGGACCGTACGCTCGTCGGCGAGTGTCTTCGCCCAGTTCTCGAAATCGCGCTCGGGATCGATCTTGCGCAGGATCAGTCGTTTCGTTTCTATTCGCATGTCATCGAGATTGCCAAGCCTGGCGCTCACCTTGCAGTTCAGGAATCGACGCCGCCCCAGATGGCGTCTGCCGTCCTGACGACGAGCTCGAGCTTCGTCTTCTGCTCGTGCTCTGAAACGAGATTTCCTTCCTCCGTCGATGCAAAGCCGCACTGCGGTGCGATGCCGAGCTGGTCGATGTCTGCATATTTGGCGGCTTCGTCGAATTTTCGCTGCAGTGCGTCGAGCGTTTCCAGCTCGCCCTTCTTGGTCGTGATGAAGCCGGGCATGACCCGCTGCTTGCCCTTCGGTAACAGTCGCAGCGGCTCCAGCCCGCCAGCCCGCTCGCTGTCGTATTCCATGAAATACACATCGACGCCGGTCTGATTGAAGACCGCATCCGCTGCCGGGTCGTAAGCCCCTTCAGCCGCCCATGTCGACTGAAAATTGCCACGGCAGAGATGCATGGCGATGACCAGATCGTCGGGCCGCTCGTCGATTGCGTCATGCATCATCTTCGCGTATTGCGTGATCAGCCAGTCGGGGTCGACACCCTGCGCTTTCTTGTCCTCACGATGCTTTGAATCACAGAGGTAAGCGAAAAAGATGTCGTCGATCTGCAGGTACCTGCAACCGATGTCATAAAATGCCCCAACGGCCTTGCGATAGGCTCTCGCAACATCAGCAAACAATACTTCGAGGTCCGCATACTCCGGCGGCTCGATGTCGGCACTGGTCAGGCGGAAATGACAGGTGCTAGGCCCGGGAATCGATATTTTCGGCTGCATCTTCGCGACCGATGCGAGGTAACGAAAGTGATCCAGCATCGGGTGGTCATCCGGGAAATCGACCTTGCCCGTGATCTTCTGCCTGATCGGCCGCAGCGCCAGCCCGTGAAACTCGAGCCCCTTGCCGCCTTCCGACAACTCGATGCCGTCCATCGCGCCGAGGAAGTCATAATGCCAGAACGAACGCCGGTACTCGCCATCGGTAACGGCGAGAAGCCCGACACTCTCCTGCATGGCAACCGCTTCCTTGATCGCTTCGTCTTCGACCTTGCGCAGTTTCTCGTGCGTCGGGAATCCGTCCGGTCCGACCGGTTCCGTGAGGAATTTCTTGCGCGCGGCCTGCACCGATGCCGGCCGGAGCAGGCTGCCGACGTGATCGGCACGATAGGGAGCTTTGTGTAACATGTTGAATAAATTAATCTTTTAATGAATTCCGCCGCTACCGGTGTCATTGTCGTATTTCGAAGGAGTCGTCGAGTATGCATTCCATGCGGTCGAGCGCAGTGAAGATATCAGCAAACGCTGCCTCGTACGCTTCCTGACTCGCGGCAAAGCCGGCACGGTACACTCCGTTGTTGAACAGGCGCAAGGTCTGCTCGTTGTCATCGCCGTGCCGGTAGCCGAGCACGTCCATATTCATGACGCCCTGCAATCCCTTGAGCTCGCGAACCTGCGCCGTGTAGTGCAACCGCGGGCAATTCCGGCAATCCGGGCTCTGGCGTCGGCCATCGCCTCGGGCCAGCGTTACAAGCGGATCACGATCTTACCCATGAAATCTGCGCTTTCCATGAGCTCGAACGCGGCGGGTGCATTATCGAAGTCGAACACGCGATCGATCAGCGGCCGAATCTCATGCTCGCTCAGGAATTCGTTCATCGCTTCGAAATCCGCTCGCGAACCGACATAGATGCCGCTCACCGTTGCGTTCATGAACATCAGCGGTCCGACGGGTAAGTCAGTCGCAAACCCGGACAAACCGCCGATCAGCGCGACGTGCCCGCCGTGTGCCAGCGCTTCGATCGCCCTGGGCAGGGTGTCCTGTCCCCCGACTTCGAGCACGTGGCTCACACCGGCACCGCCGGTGAGCCGGCGCACTTCTTGTTGCCATTCCGGGTTCTGGCGATAGTTGACCGTGCCAACCGCGCCGAGCATCTTTGCGCGCTCCAGTTTTTCATCACGCGAACTCGTGATGATCGGTTTGGCGCCGGCAGCGGATGAGAACAGCAGCCCGAACAGCGATACGCCGCCGGTCCCCTCGAGCAGCACGTACTGGCCCTGCTTGAGATTGCCGCGTTTGAAAAGGCCGACCCAGGCAGTCACGCCGGCCACCGGCAAGGTCGCCGCTTCCTCGAACGACAGGTGCGGGGGAATCGTAACCAGCGCATCCTCGTGCGACACGATGACCTCCGACAGCATGCCGCCTGTCGCAGCGCCGCGGGCCGACGCAAGGAAAGAGGGATGCGGCGGGCCGTCCAGCCATTGCGGAAAGAATATCCCCGCGACGCGGTCGCCGACATCGAACCTCGTGACACCTTCACCGACGGCGATGACCTCGCCGGCGCCGTCGGACAGCGGGATGCCTCCGGCGACGTCTCCGCCGGGCCCGTAGCTGTCACTCAGGATATAGAGATCGCGGCGATTCAGCGACGCAGCTCTCACGCGCACGAGCACTTCGTCGACGCCGGCGACCGGTCGCGCTGCCTCTTGCAGTACCAGCCGGTAGCCGTCCGGCGCTCGCTCGAACTGGTACTGGCGAATCATTTCTGTTTCCTCAGCGTGCAGGAGACTCGGCATCATCAAAAGAAGGACAGCCGCCGTGGCAGCAGCGCGACCAGCTTGCTCGTATCGAATGCCTGTCTTACGTTTTGTTTGCATTGCGGATCTCTTTCAAGTGCCTGGACGGAGATTGTAATAATAGTGCTCACTTTGATGCTTGCCCACGCCCGGGAATGAATTGCAATCGCTCATCCGCGCAAATTCATTCCCGTCCCAGGTATTAGCGCCGATACCCTGGCGCCTCGTGCGCTACCGGGTTCTAATTAGGAACGCATACGTCTTGATCGGACTTGTTTCCGCAATCGCGTTCGCATTCTTTGTCGCCGGCTGTAACGATCATGAAAAGGCAGCCAACATTGGTCCGGTGAGTGTCGGGCTCGAAATGCAAAACCAGGATCGTCGAATGCGCGGACGCCTGAAGCGCAGTTACATGAGCAGGACTGGCTTGATCACGGTGCCGGCTTCCGCGTCCGCGAAAGCCCGGTTGATATCCGCGAATTCGTAAGTCGTGATCAGCTTCTCATAAGGGAACCGGCCAGCACGCTGCCAATCGATGAGCTTCGGCAGGAATCGTCGCGGCACGGAATGACCCTGTATCGTTCCCTGCAGGCTGCCGACACGCAGGAAGAGCTCCCTCGTCGAGAACGCGAACTCCTTCTCGCCCTCCGGATAGCTGACGATTGCGATCTTGCCGCCCTGGCCGATGCAGGCGACGGCAGATTTGAGCGCCGCGACCGTCGCCGAGGCATCGAACGCGTATTGCGCGCCGCGCGGCAGGATTTCCCGGACCCGTTGTGGCACCCCGCCATCGTTGGCATTCAGCACGTGCGTCGCGCCGAGATCGTCGGCGAGATCGAGCCGGTTCTGTAACAGGTCCACGCATATGATCGTGCCAGCGCCGATCATTCTCGCCGCCATCACGGCACTCAGGCCGACCGTTCCCGCCCCGAATATGATGACACTGTCGCCTTTCTGAACGCCGAAGGTGTTGATCATCGCGCCGGCACCGGTCTGCACGCCGCAGGGAATTGCCGCCAGCATCTCGGGAGGGAGATCCGAATCGACCGGAACCACGCTGCGTTCGAGTGTGATCGCGCGGCTGGCGAATGAGGATTGCTGGAAGAACGCGCCGCCGACGGGCTCGCCATTTTGCGTCAATGTCGGACTACCGTCCGCGCGTTTGCCGGAAAAAGTTAACTCCTGCATGCTCTCGCAGAGGAAGGGCTCGTCCTTTTCACACCATGCACAGCTGCCGCAGAACGCATATGACATGATGACCCTGTCACCCGGCTTCAGTTCGTGAACGCCCTCGCCGATCGCCTCGACAATACCCGTTCCCTCGTGGCCGAATACTGCCGGCAGCGGGACGATTTGCCGGTACTTCGCATCCGTGTGGCAGACGCCGCTGGCTTCGACGCTGACGAGAATCTCGCCCGGCCGCAGATCGTCGAGCTCGACTGTCTCGAGACGCATCTCGCCACGCGGTTCCCTGAGGATAGCGGCGGTTGCAGTGAGCATGATCGGTAGGTCAGAAAGTTGCCGGGTCGCGTTCCATCGTCAATGCTTTACCTCGACCAGCACGAATTCCATCTCCGTCGCGCTGCGGTTCGCGATGCTGAACGCCGGGCCCGCCGGGTGCCATGAGAATGCGCCCGGCGCGCCCTTGAAGCCGTGCGCCGTACCGTTCTCGACGATGTGGCTCGAGCCGGCCGAGTATTGCACAACCACGACGTCGTTCGTGTATTCGAGTGCCGCGCTGGTCGCTCCTGGAGCGGTCCGCACGCGGTGCTCGCGAAACCAGCCGTTGTCGATGATTGCGCCCGCTGTTTCTTGGGGTTCATCGAGTCGCGATACCGGGCGTTCATTGATCACGGCGACCACGTGAAAGGTACGATCGTCCTCATTGCGCACCCGGTGGTAGTAGGGATTCTCGACATAATTGGCATTGTCGACCGTGGCACCGGGCTCGCGGTAGTCGCGCGGACCCGAAGCTGACCAGTCCCCGTCCCAGAACTGATTGGCAACCAGCGCGTCCTGGATGATGACATACAGCGTCGCGAAGCGATGTTTGTGGTAGCCCGAAGTCACACCCGGCACGATGCGCACGTCCAGCACGCGCGCCGGCCCTTCGACGAACACGAGCTGGTGGCTGGGCTCTTCCCACATCTCGAATCGGTCGTCGTCTTCGGCCGCAGTCATAGAAGCGACGCCGCAGAGCGCAATCAGGACTGTGCATGCTTTTGCAGACGGCCGATCGCCGATCATTTCAATTTGCCCCCTGTTCCTCGATCGTCAAGACGACCTTACGCCTGACGAGCTTTTCGAGTTTTCCGATGAGCTCATCATACATCTCGGGCTTCTGCCGCGACCGCGCGAGCGCCAGCGCGGTTTCCCTGTCTGTCGCCGGAATCAGGTTGCCGGTCGCGATGGTATTCATGAACTGGTACCAGGCTGCGACATAGATTGCCGATTCGAGTTCGTCGTTACGCCAGCCCGCATCCATGGCCTCGTGCCAGTCCGCCTCCCCGAACTCGTCGGGACTGTCGACGATTTTTCTCACGAATGCAAACAGGGCGCGCTTTTTCGCATCGATTGGTGCATCACGCAGGTTCCCGGCGGCGGCCGAGATGGCGTCGACGTCTCCGCCGAGTATTTCGACGTCTGCGGAATGCGATGCCGTGCAATAGGTACAGTGGTTCAAACGAGACACGAAGGTCGCGATCTCCTGCCTCAGAAGCGGCGGCAACGGGTCCTTGCCCGTCTGCTCGACCATCCGCTGCGTGAGCATCTGTGCCAGCCAGAACTCGGTGCGACTCTTGCTGAAAAAGTGCGCCATGCTGGTGACGTTCGGCGGTCTGTTTGTGTCAGGCACTCCTTGAGCTCCTTCGGGCCAATTATCTTGAATGATAAAAAAAGCGCCCGGCACATCTCGTGTGCCGGGCGACTTGCTTCATGCTTTTACTACCAGTTGTACGTAGCCCGGATGGCTATCGATCTGGTTTCTTCGATGTTCGTCGCGTAAATCGCTGCACCAGACAACGTCGTGGCATTGCCGAAGACATGCACGAGCTCATCCGTCAGATTCCTGCCGACCAGCGCCAGCTCCCAGTTCTCGCTGGCGAGCGCGATCGTCGCATCGATGCGATCTGTGGTGTCCTGAAACCCCAGTGGATCCCGTTCGATCGAGGTGAAGTGATCACCGACACGGATCCACTTGGCGGAGAAGCTCAGCTCGTTGTTGCCGACCGGCACCGTGTAGTCCGCCCCGAGGACGTGCGACCAGTCGGGCGCGAACACCATCTGCAGCCCGGCGAGTTGTTGCACGCCGGTCCTGTTGCCCGCGGCAACAGTGACATTCATGCAGCCCGTGCCCGTCTCCGGCTGGCTCAGGTAGCAGGAACCGAGGAAGTCATCGTATTCCGCGTTGAGCCAGGTGCCGATGAACGAGAAGCGGAGCTGGTCCGTGGCGGCCCACAGGAGATCGACCTCCACGCCTTCGCTGGTCACGTCGCCCTGCGCCACGATCTGCTGGATGATGATCGGGTCGTTCGCGGCCGACTGGAAGTCATCCACTTCGGTATGGAACACCGCCCAGTTGAACCTCACGGTTCCATCCGCCAGCGTATGCTTGCCGCCGATTTCGAAGTTGGCCGAATCTTCCGGCCGGAAAATGAATTTCGCCGGATCACCCGCGCCGCGCAGATCGAAGCCGCCCGACTTGAACCCGGTCGCATGCGTGAAATACAGGTTGTTCGCGTCGTTCACCGCGTACGACAGTGAGATGTTGTAGGAAAAGTCGGTGTCGTCGATCGAGCCCGTGATCGGCGCGCCCGGCGTCATGCCGTCGTCACCCATCGTGCACGCGCGCAGCGGGCCGCCCGTGAAACACAGCGCCGGATCGGCCTGGCTCGGCGAGGTGTAGATCAAACCCGGGATCTGCGCTTTCTGGCCGCTGCGGTCCTCGTCGGTGAAGCGCCCGCCGAGCGTCAACGTCCACGCATCATTCAGGTGCCAGTCGACCTGGCCGAAGGCGGCGTACGACTCGGTCTGCGACGAGGCGAACTCATGACGAGCCGAAGCTGGAGCCGTCGGGCCGCCGACCGATCCCGCGACCGCGTGGAATGTCTGCGTGATATCCATGTCACCGTCGAAATACATCACACCGGCGGTATAGTCGACGTCGCCTTCAGTGGTCGAGGTAATCCTGAGTTCCTGATAGAACTGGTCGTAATCCTCGGCGTTCTGGATGCTGACACGCTCGATGTCGCGCTGGTCACCGCTGAACGTATCGTCGATTTCGTAGGTGAAAAACCCGGACAGCGACGTGAGATCGAAGTTTGCCAGCTCCCAGGTCAGGGTCAGACCGAAGAAATCGTTCTCGAGCATAAACGGTTCCTGCGAGTTGAAGAGCGTCCCGCCTTCGGTGGCCCGCCGGAAATCAACCGTGTTGTTGAAATCCTGCAGGGTGCAGGTAAAGCCCAGGCTTTCCGCCCGCATGATCGAATGCGGCGGCCCGGCGGCCGGCACGAACTCCTGGCAGCCGCTCGGCATCCTGGCTTTGCCCTTGCGGTCGTAGTCGGTGCGCTGGTACATGAACTCGCCGCTAAAAGAATCCGTGAAATCGACATCCAGCAACAAGCGGGCCGTGAGATCTTCCTGTTGTGGTAGGTCCCTGCCGGTGGGCAGGTTCTTCACCCAGCCGTCCACATCGCGGTAGTTGACGGCGACACGGCCGCGAACCGTTTCGGAGATTGATCCCGACACCACGCCGTCGATCTCGAAACCTTCGCTGCCCTCGAGGTTGTACTGCGCGCCGAATAGCGCCTCGAATTGCTCAGTCGGCTTGTTCGAGGTGATGTTGATTGCGCCTAAGGATGTGTTCTTGCCGATGATCGCGCCCTGCGGGCCTTTCAGTATTTCGATTTGCGCTACGTCGATGAGCGCGCTGCGCCCCAGGCGCCCGCGGGTCGAAAAGAAGCCGTTGAATACCTGGCCGACGCCAGGTTCGAAATGCACACCGCTGCCGAAGGTGCCGAGGCCGCGCATGAAATACAAATCGGATGCGCCGGGAGATGGCGTATAACTGAAGCTCGGTACGTATGGCGCAAGCATCTGGATATCGACGATGCCCTGCTGGGTAATGTCTTCACCCGCAAAGGTCTGTACCGAAATCGGAACGTCCTGCAAGGATTCCTCGCGCTTGCGGGCCGTGACGACGATTTCCTCGATCGCCTGGGCTCCCGCGATGCGGGCAGGTGTTACCAATAATGTGGCGGCCGTCGCCGCAAGGCAGGCCGTACTCACCGAGAGCGTTAATGGTCGCATCGCCGTCTCCCCCTGATTGTGAAACAGTTCGACTGTTCCTTGTGTTTTCCGAAGCGATATAGGGCTGCGTTGGACTCTAATTAGCGGCAGCTTTTGGTTACATTTAAAAAACCGTACAGTTCGTTACAGTTTAGTGCCGGATATGCGATCGTGCAACAATTACCGTCCATAATCTCGTTTATCAAGTCACCGGAATATAGCGACTCAATGGGGTCGTTTTTAAGCGCTCCCGCCATGCCCCGGGAGGATGGGATCGGCCCTTGAGATCTGCAATCTGTACCACTTTCGCAACAGGGATAACCGTGATCGCTCTCGCCTGGGCGGTCGACCTCTATCAGATGCTCGGCATCTATCTGTATCCGGCGCAAATCGTCATAGCGGTATTGGGACTGGCTGCGGCGCTCGCGTTTCTCCACCTGCCGGCAAAGCGACTCACTGCGAAACCGGTCACCCCCTGGTACGACTGGCTGGCGGCTGCCGCCTGCATCGCGAATTCCTTCTGGATGGCGGCGCGTTACCCGGCGCTCGCGGACCTGACCGTCGATGCGCCGCGCGAAGTCGTATTCCTCGGCACTTTGGAGATTCTCCTCTCTCTCGAGGCATTGCGCCGCGCCTCCGGCAACGCCCTGCCGCTGATCGTCGTGGCGTTTGTCGTTTACGCCATCGGCGGTCATGTCATTCCGGGTCCGTTCGGCGCACAACGAACGAGCTGGGACGTCGTGGCAGGCTTTCTCGCCTTCGATGCCAACGCCCTCCCCGGCGGGCCATTGCTCATCGTCTGCAGCATCGTCATCAGCTTCGTGTTCTTCGGCAACCTCTTGCGCGTTACCGGCGGCGCGGATTTCTTTTCCGCGTTGGCGCAGGCGGCGATGGGAAAGTATCGCGGTGGCCCGGCGAAAGTTGCCGTCGCCGGCTCCGCGCTTTTCGGTTCGATCTCCGGCAGCGCCGTTGCCAATGTCGCTGCAACCGGCGTCGTGACGATTCCGATGATCAGGAAAAGCGGTTACCCGGCCTCAATGGCGGCCGCCATCGAGGCGGTCGCTTCGACGGGCGGCCAGTTGCTGCCGCCCGTGATGGGCGCTGCCGCGTTCCTGATGGCCGATTTTCTGCGCATCACCTACGCGGAGGTGGTGCTGGCCGCGCTGATACCCGGCATCCTGTATTACGTGTCCCTGTTCGTCAGTGTCGACCTGCTCGCTGGACGCGATGGTTACCGGGGGCTCGGCAGGAGTGAAGCCGGGAAACTGCGCAACCTCGCCGGCGGCTGGTTCTTCGTATTGCCGTTCATCGCTCTCGTCGTGGCCCTGTTCGTTTTCGACGTGTACCCGCAGACCGCGGCAATCGTAGCCAGCGCGGTGCTCGTCGTCGCTGCCGCCGTGTTTTCATACAAAGAGAGACGCCCGGACCTGGCCATGATCGGTGAAGCCGTCCGGGCAACCGGATTCGTCGTGTTCGAGATCGTCCTTATCTGCGCCGGTGCTGGTGTCGTCATCGGAGTGCTCGCGAATTCGGGACTGGGCTTTACTTTCACCAACTCACTGTTTCTCCTCGGTTCGGGGCATCCGCTGCTACTGTTGCTCCTTGCCGCGGTCGTGTGCGTCGTCCTCGGCATGGGCCTGCCGACCCTGGGTGTCTACGTGCTGCTCGCGACGCTCGTTGCCCCCGGCCTTATCGAGGTCGGCATTTCGCCGGTCGCCGCGCATCTCTTCGTCCTCTACTACGGCATGATGTCGATGATCACGCCGCCGGTCGCGGTCGCGGCGTTTACCGCCGCGGGCATGGCCGATGCTGATCCGATGCAGACGGCCGTTTACGCGGTGATGACGGGCTGGCTCGCTTACGTCATCCCGTTCGCGTTTGTCTTTTCCCCAGGACTGACGATGCAGGGAGGCGCCGCGTTTGTCGCCGTCACTGTCCTTGCATTCGTCGTTGGCATATTCCTCATATCCGTTGCAATGACCGGTTTTTTTACCCGACGCGTCGGTCCACTTACGCGCGCGCTGGCTCTCTTTAGCGGATTGCTAGTGTGGATTCCTGTCGACGCGTTCCGCTTCGCTGGCATCGTCGTTGCAGCCGCTGGTGTAATAGGGATATTGTTGCTCGTCTTCGAGATCGTGATGACAAAACGATCCCTTGCCATCTCCGGGGAACATTAAATGCTCAAAGTAGACGCTTATAACCACATCATGCCGATCGGCTTCTTCAACCGACTGCAGGAAGTCTCGCCCAATCCATCCAACATGCAAAATCGGGTGCGCCGCGTACCGATGATGACCGATCTCGACGAGCGCTTCCGCATCATGGATTCCTTCGACGAGTACTGCCAGATACTCTCTCTGTCCTCACCGCCGATAGAGATTTCTGCCGACGAAAAATATGCGGTCGAGCTCATGCAGATGGCAAACGACGAAATGGGGGGACTCTGCGCGACTCATCCTGACCGTTTCCCTGGTTTCATCGCGTCACTGCCGTTCGTCAGTACCGAGGCAATGATGGACGAAGTGCATCGCGCCATGAAGGACCTCGGCGCCGTCGGCGTGCAGTGTTTCACCAATGATCGTGGCAGGGCGATGGATGGGGAACAGTACCTGCCGCTGTACGACGCGATGGCGGAATACGACAGGCCGATCTGGGTGCATCCGACGCGCGGGCCGAATTTCCCGGATTACCTGACGGAAGACGTTTCCCAGTACGAGATCTGGTGGACATTCGGCTGGCCATACGAGACGAGCGTGTTCATGGCGCGCCTCGTGTTCGCCAAGCTGTTCGACCGGCTGCCCAATCTGAAAATCATCACCCACCACGGCGGCGCGATGGTGCCGTTCTTTGAAGGTCGCGTAGGGCCGGGGTGGGACCAGCTCGGCAAACGCACATCGAGCGTCGACTACACGGTGCTCCTCAAAGAACTCAATAGGCGGCCGCTCGACTATTTTCGCATGTTCTACGCCGATACCGCCGTGTTCGGCTCCGACTCGGCGACGCGATGCTGTCTCGACTTCTTCGGCGTCGATCACCTGCTGTTCGCATCAGATGCGCCTTTCGATCCGGAAGGCGGACCGATGTACATCCGCGAAACCATCCGCGTCGTCAACGCGCTCGATATTTCTGAGGCAGACCGCGCCAAGATCTACCGCGACAACGCCGTACAAATGCTCGGCCTGACACTGGATCAATAGCAACTTAAACGCGAGGCATAACACCGGCCGTTTCGAGGTCTCGACTGGCGCGTCCGAGGTTCGCACGAAAACCGCCCACTTGCCCCTGTAGCTTCCGCTGCCCTTCTATGTGACGGGCCAGAACGCGCTGCCGTAGTTGTCCTTGATCGTTGCCAGAACCAGGTTTGACGTTACGTCGGTCACGCCGGGGAAGCGCAGCAGTTTTTTCATCGTCAGCTCGCCGAAGTGGTCGATGTTCCTCGCCGCGACTTTCAAAAGATAGTCGTGCGTCCCGGAGATCGCGACGCATTCGACGATCCACGGCGCCTTCTGCACCGCCTTGACGAATGCATTGGTGTCGGCTTCAGAGCGCTGGTCGAGATTGACCTGCACGTAGGCGACGATTTCGAGATCGAGTTTGCGATGATCGAGTAGCGCGGAGTAGCCGGCGATGACGCCGCCCGCCTCGAGATTGCGCACGCGCCTCAAGCACGGCGACTCCGACAGGCCTACCCTGCGCGACAGATCCGTATTCGAGATGCGCCCATTCTCCTGTAGCACCGCCAGTATTTTCCTGTCCGTGGCGTCCAGCTCAATCATCGCAACAATAATCTCTTTTTTGAGAAAAAATTAGCAGAAAGTACCAATGGTGCTGCTTATTCTAGCGAAGAATTGGCATTTCTGCCTTAATAACTATTCTAGAATTGCGTGCAACACGGTGCATCGGAGAGTCAGGCATGCATCTCGACGGCGAGACACTGACGGTCGACCAGCTCGCGGAGGCCGCTTACCGGAACACGAAGGTCGAGGTTTTCCCGGAACAGGCGGCCAGGGTCAAGGCCTCGCGCGACCTGCTCGACGGTTTTGTCGCATCCGGCCGCATCATCTACGGCGTGACGACGGCGGTCGGCGGCTTCGTCAACTGGCTGATCCCGGAGGATCTGGCCGAGAAACTGCAGAACAACATCTTGCGAGGGGTGTCGACGAACGTCGGCGAAAACCTCGATGACGTATACGTACGCGCCGCGATGCTTTGCCGCATCAATTCACTGGGCCGCGGCGTCTCCGCGATCAGTCCCGAGAACTTCGAGAAATACGTCGCGGTGTACAACGCCGGCATCGTGCCCTGCGTTCCGGAACAGGGATCGCTCGGCGCGAGCGGCGACCTGGGCCCCCTTGCCTACATCGGGCTTGTCGTGACGGGGGCGTGGCGCGCGAAATACCAGGGAGAGATCATGCCGGGTGGCGAGGCATTGAGACGTGCCCGCATCGAGCCGGCACGCCTTTCCTACAAGGAAGGCCTCGCGATGATCAACGGCACCTCCGCGATGGTCGGTGTCGCGGTGCCGGTCATCTATCACGCCAAACGACTCCTCAAACAGTCCTCGCTGATCGCGGCGCTGGCGCTCGAAGCACTGCGCGGCAAGATCATGCCATACCATCCCGCCGTGCATCGCAACAAACCGCACCCCGGTCAGGTCAAGGTCGCGGATACCGTCTGGACGACCCTGGGCGACAGCGAGATGGTGGTGCAGGACGAGGAAGTCGATGCCTGGTTATCGTCGATGCGCACCGGCGCGCCGCAGGGCATGGACCAGCAGATCGAAGATGCGTATTCGCTCCGCGCCACCGCGCAGATTCTAGGACCGTCGGTCGACGCGATGTGGCAGGCTGATCGTACCTTGCAGATCGAAATCAATTCGACCAATGACAACCCGCTGGTGATCGTCGAGGAAGGCGATGCCTTTCACAATGCGCATTTCCATGGCCAGTACGTCAGCCAGGCCATGGACCACGTGTCAATCGCGTTGACCAATGCC
>JBFHXJ010000086.1:0-18212 GCA_041598995.1 Woeseiaceae bacterium
AAAGGTTAATTCATTTCTGGCCTCGCCGGCGGCGAGACCAGGATCCACGGCAGCAAGCACGGTAATCCGGTAAGCGCCGACGCGGCATAGCCGCAGGGAAACATGATCTATTTTCGGCCGGACCCGATACTCGGAAATCGGGTCGGACTCAAACGCAAGAGTCCCGGCGCGGGTGCAGGCCACCCGGCGCCGCCTGCGGCCGTTCCCTGCCGCTTCGCATCGCCCTCGTCCGGCTTGTGTCACCTGCTGCCCGACCGTTACTTTAAAGCAGGGAAACATGAAAAGAATGCTGATCAACGCAACTCAGGAAGAGGAGTTGCGCATGGCGATGGTCGACGGCCAACGCCTCTACGACCTCAACATCGAACTGCCGTCTGGCGAACGTAAAAAAGCCAACATTTACAAAGGAGAAATCACGCGCATCGAGCCGAGCCTCGAGGCCGCGTTCGTCAATTATGGCGCCGAGCGCCACGGATTCCTGCCGTTAAAGGAAATTTCCAGTGAATACTTCGTCAACGGCATCGATCCCGGCAGCAAACCGAATATCAAGGAGGTCCTGAAAGAAGGCCAGGACATCGTCGTGCAGATCGACAAGGAAGAGCGCGGCAACAAGGGTGCTGCGCTGACCACGTTTGTCAGCCTCGCCGGTCGGTTCATCGTCCTTAAACCCAACAAATCGCGATCCGGCGGCGTGTCGCGACGAATCGTGGGCGAGGACCGCGATCTCGCCCGCAAGTCCCTGCATGAAATCGACGTCCCACCCGGGATGAGCGTCATCCTGAGAACCGCCGGCATCGATCGAAGCCCAGAGGAACTGGAATGGGATCTCGAGAATCTGCTCGCCGTCTGGGAGGCGATCAAGAAGGTCGTCGTCGAAAGACCGTCGCCATTCCTGATTTACCGCGAAAGCAATGCCATCGTTCGGGCGCTGCGTGATTACCTGACCGAGGACATCGGCGAAATTCTGATCGATAACGAAACGACTTTCCTGGAGGCCCGGGAATTCGTCTCTCAGATGATGCCGCACAACCTCCGGAAGCTGAAGCATTACACGGACTCCGTGCCGCTGTTTACCCGCTTTCAGATCGAATCGCAGATCGAGTCGGCATTCGCACACTCCGTGTCGTTGCCGTCGGGTGGCAGCATCGTCATCGACCACACCGAGGCGCTGGTGTCGATCGATATCAACTCCGCCCGCGCGACCAAAGGCGGCGACATCGAAGCGACCGCGCTCAACACGAACCTCGAGGCGGCCGAGGAAATTGCCCGCCAGTTACGGCTCCGCGACCTCGGTGGACTGGTCGTCATCGATTTCATCGACATGGGCCCGCAGCGCAACCAGCGTGAGGTCGAGAATCGACTCCGCGAGGCGGTGCGACAGGACCGCGCACGCGTGCAGATCGGCAAGATCACGCGTTTCGGTCTGCTGGAAATGTCGCGCCAGAGACTGCGCCCGTCGCTCGGCGAGTCGAGCTACCTGGTATGCCCGCGCTGCTCAGGAATAGGCAATATTCGCAGCGTCGAATCGCTGGCGCTCGCCATACTGCGCATCATCGGCGAGGAGGCGCGCAAGGAACGCACCGCCAAAGTGGTGGCGCAGTTGCCGGTCGAGGTCGCGACTTATCTGCTCAATGAAAAACGGGACTGGGTACGCAGCCTCGAATCGAGAAGCGACACCCAGGTCATCATGGTTGCCAACCCGGCACTCGAGACACCGCATTACCAGGTTCGCAGGGTCCGCGATGACCAGGTCGAGCTGCCCGAAAACGTGGGTTTGAGTTACACGCTCACCGAAGCGATGGAGGAAGCCGACGTACCGGTGGCTATGCAGGAACCGAAAAAGGTCGAGACTGCCGCCATCGCCACCGTCACGCCAACCACTCCTGCGCCGCCGCGCAAGAAGACGGGTCCGGGTTTCTGGGCGAGACTGGCATCGTTTTTCAGCGGTTCGCAGAAAACGAAGAAAAAAGGTCCGAAACGCCGCGCCGAGCGCCGTTCGGCACGCGGAAAACCGGGCAAACGACGCCGCGTTACACCAAGCAAGCGACGCAAGGGCGACGCGCAGCGAGGGACGGATCGCGGCCCGCAGCAGCAGAAGAAATCGCAGAAGAAACGGGCAAAGAGTGATGACGCGGAACGCAAGCGTGGCCAACAGCAGGCGAAGGAGCGTCAGGATCAGCGTACGCGGCCGGCACAGGACGCGCGCACCGAAAAGCGTCAGGACGAACGGGCAGACGCGCGCAAGGCCGGCGGTAAACGTCGCAGCCGTGGCGGTCGTCGCCGGCGTCGCAGCCCGGACACGACGGAACAAGCCGAGGCAAAGCCCGCGGCTCAACAGGGATCCGCCGTAACTGAGGCCGCAGCCGGCATGGCAAAACCACCCGCCATGGACAAGCCCGAGCAAAAATACGTTGTCGAGGCAAAGGTCGCGGCGCCGCAATCCGCACCGGTCGAGGAGACTCCGGCCTACGAGGACACGCAGCCGGAACTACCGATGCTCGAGACGACGAAGGACGAGCCGCGACCGGCAGCCGAATCGACGCCACCGGATGTCGAGGGCAGCCTCCCCGCGGAGAAGACGGTGCCGATGAGGCGTGAGTATGCGAAGCCGTCGGACGAGCCGGGTCCGGTCGGGACCAAAGAAGAACCCCTCGCCGACAAGACGATGCCGATGTCGACCGCTGAGCTGCAGCATGCGTTGCATGCCGGTTCGGCCGGTATGGAGAAAACGCCGCCGATCGAACGCGAGCAGGCACGTTCGGCAGATGACGACGACGGTACCGATGAGCCGGCCGAGAAAACCGTGCCGATGCCGCCAAAGGATGCGGTGAGCGACGGCAATGGCGACAGTAAGCCAGAGGGCAGGTTGCTGCCGTGGGAACCGGAAACAGCGCCGGACAAGAGTGACAAAGGTGGAGAGGAGATGTCCGACCGCTAGTCGCCGACCGGTCAGAGACTCTTGCGAAGCGCCTCGAGCAGGGCCTGCGACGCTTCTTCCACGAGATCGAGCACGCGCTCGAAACCGGCTGCGCCACCGTAATAAGGATCCGGCACCTCGTTCACGTGGCTCGATGCCGCGAACTCGAGAAACAACCTGACCTTGCCGCGCGTTTCGGCGGGCGCTCGCTCATGCAACAACATCAGGTTGTCGCTGTCCATCGCCAGAATATAGTCGAACGCGTGAAAGTCTTCGTCCGTGACCCGGCGCGCCCGAATACCCTCGAGCGAAAATCCCCGCCGCGCCGCCGCCTCCGTGGCACGGCGGTCCGCGGGTTCGCCGCTGTGATAGGCATGCGTTCCGGCCGAATCGACCAATATCCTGTTCTCGAGGCCCGCCTCCCTGACGTGATGGCGAAACACACCCTCCGCCGTCGGTGAACGGCAGATGTTGCCCATGCAGACGAACAGCACGCTACGTGTCGTTTCAGCCATAAATGCTCCGAATAATTTAGCCCGAGGCGATCTTGCGCTCAATGCGATTCAGCAGGTAATCGGCATCCGCCTGTCGCATGACGACGTCGACCGGAACATACCAGCATTTCGTCGTATCGAGCCAGCGGCACTTCACCGCATCTTTCTCGGTCATAACCACGTCAAATTCGTCATCGAAATCGAGATCTTCCTGGGTGATTCTCGCGTGGTCGGGAAGTGGGTGCCGGATGACTCTTATATTATTTGCCTCGAGCAATCGGAAAAAACGCTCCGGGTTGCCAATGCCGGCAAGCGCATGCACCTGCCGTCCCGAAAAACTGGTGGTGTTTCGAATATCCGAATTATCGAGCCGGCAAACGGCCGAAATTTCCAGGCGAAAATTTTTCGGGGGCGAATCGGACACGCGGTGCGCAAGATCTGGCGCATCGTCCGACTCGCACTGCACGAGAACCTGATCGATCGAATCGAGGCGCGACAGCGGTTCCCTCAAAGGCCCCGCCGGCAACAGACGACGATTACCGTACGCGCGACCGGCGTCGACCACTGCGATTTCGAAATCGCGCCTGAGCCCGTAATGCTGCAGGCCATCGTCCGACACGATAACGTCGGCCCCCAGCTCGATCGCACGTCGCGCGGCGGCGACCCGGTCCGGGTGCACGACGACGGGAAAGGTGGTGCGCCCTGCCATTAACAGGGCTTCATCGCCGACGATAGACGGGTCGCTTTCCACGGTGACTTCGAGCGGTTCCGGCCCGACTTTGCCGCCGTAGCCGCGGCTGACGATGGCGGGGTTGTACGACCGTTCCGTCAGGCGCTCCGCAAGCCACATGCTCAGCGGCGTCTTGCCGGTGCCACCCACGGTGATGTTGCCGACGACGACGACCGGGACCGGGAGTTCTTGTGACGCGATGAACCCAGTTGCATAGAGTTTGCGACGCAATCCCGTGGCAGCGGCATAGAGCCAGCTTAAAGGCAGCAGCGCGGAACCAAGGGACGATTCTCCGTACCAGGTTTTTTGCAGCCAGCTATCGATGCCACGAGTCATCAATCTATTCCGCGCAACGACGATCCTGCTAGGTGCTGAACTGCATTTCGTAAAGGCTGGCATAGATGCCACCGGCGCTCAGCAATTCACCGTGCGTGCCGGACTCAACGATACGCCCTTCGTCGATGACGATGATCTGGTCGGCGGATTCGACCGTCGATAGCCGATGCGCAATGACCAGCGTCGTGCGGCCCTGCATCAGCCTGCCCAGGGCTTCCTGGATACGCCGTTCCGATTTCGTATCGAGTGAGGAAGTTGCCTCGTCGAGAATCAACACGGGAGCGTTCTTCAGGAGCGCCCTGCCGATAGCGATACGCTGACGCTGCCCGCCCGACAACAGGATGCCGCGATCGCCGACGATCGTATCCAGGCCTTCCGGCAGATCTTGCGCGAATTCCATGACGTGAGCGGCCTCTGCCGCCCGCAAGAGCTCGGCGCGAGAACATTGCCGCAATTGCCCGTAAGCGAGATTGTTTGCGATTGTGTCGTTGAACAGGATGACGTCCTGGCTGACGAGGCTGATGTTGGCGCGCAGGTTTGCGAGCTCATATTCGTCGACCGGCGTGCCGTCCAGCAGGATCTTACCCGTCGTGACATCGTAGAAACGCGGCAAAAGGCCGACGAGCGTCGACTTGCCTGCGCCGGAGTGGCCGACGATCGCCATCGACTTGCCCGCATCGACCGTGAACGACAGGTCGTCGAGCACCGCCGATTCCCTGTCGCTGTAAGAAAAGCTGACGTTCCTGAACTCGACCTTTCCCTGCACGTTTTCGTTACGAAATGTTCCTGAGTCCACCTCATCCTTCTCGTCGATGATGCGAAACAGGCTTTCGCCAGCGGCAACGCCGCGCTGCAGGATCGCCGTGACATTCGTGAGGCGGCGCAGCGGCTGCAACATGAGCATCATCGCACCGAAGAAAGACATGAAGCTCCCGGGACTCAAGTTGCCGTTCAGGGATTCCACGCCGGCCGCATAGACGATGCCGGCGACGCCGATGCCGAAGAAGACCTGCGTCACAGCCACACCCAGCGAGCGGGAACGAATCAGTTTCAGGTTCTGCCGGAAATTTTGCGCGTCGACCTCGGCCAGGCGCTCCGACTCGTATTCGTAGCCGCCGAATATCTTGACGACCCGGTGACCGGTCAACACTTCTTCGGTGACCTGCGAGACCTCGCCGACCGAATCCTGGATCCGGCTGCTATACCTGCGAAACGCATTACCGAGTACCCTGACGAGCACCGCGATGATCGGCACCAGGATCATGACGAACACAAACAGTCGAAGACTCTGCAGAATCATGACTGCCATCGCCGCAACGACCGTCAGAAAATCGCGCACTGCGACGGTTACGACATTGGTCACGGATTCTGCCACCATCTCGACGTTGTAGGTCATGCGAGAAAGCATCGGTCCCATTGCATGCTTCTCGATAAACCGTGCGGGCAGCGTCAGAAACTTGCTGAAGACGTCGCGGCGTAACGCGCTGATCACGCTGCGCCCGATCCAGCCGAGCGAGGCTTCGGTCGCGAAGCCCGCGATGCCGCGAGCTGCAAAGATAACGACGAATGCGAATGGCAACCATCGTGCCGTCTCGAGGTTATGTGCGACCAGCGTCTCGTCCATCAACGGCTCGACGAGATACACCATCGCCGCTTCTATGACGGCCGCTGCGGCCATGCCGACCACGGCAATGAGCCCCACAAGCTTGTGCGGCATGACGTAATGCCAAAGACGGCTGTAAACCGCTTTGACGCGCGGGTCGAGTCTGCTAGCGCTGGCCACTACTCGACCGGATTGTTGACAGAGGCGATGCTGATTTTGACGAATCCGAGTTTACCTGCGACGTCCATCGCAGTGACGACGTACTGGTGTCGGGCATTTGCATCGGCGCTGATCGTGAGAGGTAACGACGTGTTGCCGCCCGACACCTTCTGCAACGCATTACGAATCGTTTCCGGACGATTGTTAATGAGCTCCCGGCCATTGATGAGGAATGTACCCTGTTCGGTGATCATGACATCGATCTGATCCGGCACCTCGTCGACAACTGCGGCGTTTTCTGCTTCCGGCAGGCGAATCGAAATTTGTGATTGCTTTACGAAGCTTGTCGACACCATGAAAAAGATCAGCAACAGCAGGACGACGTCGATCAGTGACGTCATGTTGACTTCAGGCTCGGCCTTCGGACGCACACTCAGCTTCATTTCTTATTGCCGGACTTCGGCTCCTTGCGCCGGTGCAGCGCCTCAACCAGTTTGATCGCTTCTTTTTCCATGTCGACGACGAGCGTATCGACGCGGTTGCGGTAATAGCGGTAAGCGATGAGCGCGGGAATGGCGACGGTCAGACCGGCTGCCGTCGTAATCAACGCCTCGGCGATGCCGCCTGCGAGCACCGTCGGATTACCCACGCCATGCGTGGTGATCGCGGCGAAAACCTTGACCATGCCGATCACTGTACCGAGCAGCCCGAGTAACGGAGAGATGGCGGCAACGGTACCGAGCATATCGAGATATCGTTCGAGCTCGTGAACGACGTGCCGGCCGGTATCTTCGATGCTGTCCTTCATGACGGCGCGCTCGTGGTCCCTGTTAATGAGTCCCGCCGCGAGAATCTGCCCGAGCGGCGAACCCTGGTGCAGGGTCTGGATCTGGCGCTGGTCGAGGCGGTCCTGCTTGACCCAGCCCCAGACCTTGCTGGTCAGGTCTTCGGGCAACACCCGTTTTTGCTGCAGGGTCCAGAATCTTTCGAGGATGATCCCCATGGCGAGAATCGCGCACAGGATGATCGGTGCCATTAACCAGCCACCGGCTTTGACGATTTCAACCATATGACCTGACTCGCCGGAAAATCGGAATATACAGTGACCGGCCCGAAAATTCTGCAACCGGTAGCGGTCGCCGTCGCTACTCGCGCCAGTAGCGACGGGCGTCCTGGCGCGCCCTGGAAGGTCGTGTGATCTCGGAGGCCGGGCACAATCTCTGGCCGATTGCGCCGGCGCTTGCCGTTTCCAGCACGAGCGCGCCGGCGCTCTGCCAGCGGCGCACGATGTCGGGTTTCGGAAAGCCCCAGCGATTGCCGAAACCGGCCGATACGATCGCCGTTCGCGGCTTGAGCCTCGCGACGAAGTCGACGCTCGAGGAGGTGCGACTGCCGTGATGCGGCACCACGACGGTATCGACACGGCGGATACGGCCGCCGGCCAGCAAGGCGGCTTCTGCCGACGTTTCGATGTCCCCGGTCAGCAGCAGCCGGTGCGTGCCCGCCTCGATCTCCAACACGCAGGACGCGTTATTGCCCTCCCAGGACACGTCAGGCGCAGGATGCAGGAAGCGAAATCGCGCCCCGTCAAGCGACCAGCTCATGGTCGCATCGCAGGCAATCTGCTCGATACCGGGTACGGCCAGCGGTTCGCCGACCACGATCCGGCCGAGCGGAAACTGCCTGACAATGGATTCCACACCGCCTGCGTGGTCCTGATCCGCGTGGCTCAATATCAAGGTATCCAGCCTGTCGATGCCTCGTGCCTTCAGGAAAGGAATGACGACCAGTTCCGCCGTGTTGCTGCCGCTACGAAAAACGGGGCCGGTATCGTAGAGCATGGTGTGGTGTTCGGTCTCGAGAACGACGGCGAGCCCCTGCCCGACGTCGAGGACATGGTAGTCGAGACATCCGGCGGGCGGACCGGGCGGCCGGTAAAGGAGCGCCGCCGCGATCGACACCCAGGCGAGCTTGCGGCCGGGCCAGCCCGGCGGCAGCAGCACGAATAACACCGGCAACACCGTGAAAAAGGCAGCGACCCCCCTGGGCGGCAGGACCGCGGCACCCGCACCGGGCAATGCCGCAACGACGGACACCAGCGACAGCACCAGGCGAACGGATTCGTAGGCGAGCAGCAACAATTGATCGCCCAGGATTTGCAAAGGCCCCTGCAACAGCATGCCGGCGAGACAGGACGGCACCGTCAGGAAATTGAAAAGCGGCAGGATCAGGATATTGACGAGCGGCGCAACGGGCGAGAAGCGCCCGAATATGAGTGTCGTCAGCGGGAACAGGCCGGCGAGCAACATGACCTGCAGCCGACCCAGACCGTGCAGGTAGCGCCGGATGGCATCCCCCACGGGGCCGTCGCCGGTGCGCGCCAACCCAGGGTGGCTTTGCATCATCCAGAAGATGACAGCGACCGCCGCGAAAGACAGCTGGAATCCCGGCGCGTGAATCGCGACCGGATCCGTGAGAAACAAAGCGATACAGGGAATGGCGATCAGCGATGGCGCATCGATCCTCAAGCGCTGCATGACGGCAACCGCCGCCAGCAGCGCCATGAGGAATGCACGTTGCGCAGGCACGGCAAGACCCGAGACGGTCGCATAGGCTGCAGCGGCCAGGACCGCCACCATCAGTGCCAGGTCGCGCACGTTTGCGCGCCGGCAGACGGGTGCAAGAACTGCCCACGCGATGAGGAATACGCTCCCCGCAGCGAGGCCGATATGCAGTCCGGAAATCGCCATCAGGTGAATCGTGCCAGTGACCGCGTAGCGGTCCCACTGTTCGCGAGTGATTCGGTGTCGCGCACCGACCGACACAGCGAGCAGCACCGCGGACGCATCGTCCGTCGGCAGCAACGCGGTGACACGATCGACGAATTCACGGCGAAAGCGTGATAATCGCCCGGCGGGCAGATCGTACAGGCGCCGATTCTCCGGGTGGGCGACGATATAGCCGGTAGCACCGATGTGCTGGCGGAACAGCCAGCCTTCGTAGTCGAAACCGCCCGGATTCGCGTAGCCATGCGGGCGCCGCAGGCGTAATCGAAATTGCCAGATCTCTCCGAGTCCCGGCATCGCCTGCGGCTCGTACCAGCTCAGGCGGATGCGCGCTGGCAGGTTCGCCTCTTCGAGCGGCTCCGCGACGAATCGCAAGGTGGCATCCGTCTCACTCGGAAAATCCGCGATGCGTGCCACGATATTGAGGGTTTCGCCGGCGAGCGCCGGATCGAGCCGGTCGTCGATATTGAGCCACGCCGCGAGCCACATCGCCGCGAAGCCCGCGAGAAACCAGGCGATAAGGCGCGTACCGGGCAACCGCACGCATGCGCCAGCCGCGAGGACCAGGGCGAGGAACAGATCGTCTGGCGGAAGCGCGGGACTGAAGCCCAGTGCGTAGGCGCCACTCAGCAAGGTGAGACTTCGAAGCAGCATGTTCCGCTTCCCTGCGATTTCTCGTTATGATGCCGTGCGAACCCCGCTCCACGACTGCTCGAACCATCGAATCGAAATCCACTGCCGATGCCAAGACGATTTTTTCGCAAATTTGCGCTGAAACGCGAGCACGTGCGAGATCAATGGTATCTGAGCCCGTTCCGTCACCTGCTGCATGATCCGCATCTGTGGGGCATTCGGCGCCGGACCGTCGTCCCGGCATTCTCGCTGGGCCTCTTCGTCGCGTATCTGCCGTTTCCCGGACAGATGATCATCGCGGCGCTGCTGGCCCTCGCACTGCGAATAAACATTCCCGTCGCGGCGGTAAGCACCTGGGTGATGAATCCGTTAATGATTGGACCGATGTATTACTACGCGTACGAGTTGGGCAGCGTGCTGCTAGGCCGAACTTCGCGCCCGTTCGAGTTCGAGCTGTCGTTTGCCTGGCTGATCGATGGATTCGTTTACGTCTGGCAACCGTTGCTACTGGGTTGCGTATTGCTCGGCGCCGTATTGTCGTTGGTGGGATTCGTTGTGCTCGACCTCGCGTGGCGTGCATCGATATCCCTTTACCTGGCACGACGTCAGCGCCGCAGTGACACGCGGAAAGACTAAAGTCAGTTATTTATTGTTCGTGAAGTCGCCCGTTCTCGAGCACGAGCACGCGGTCCATCGTTGATGCGACATCGTGGTCGTGGGTAACGATGACCAGGCTCGTCGCAAGTTCGCGATTGAGCTCGAGCATGAGCTTGAGCACGTGTTGCCCGTTGCCGGCGTCCAGGTTGCCGGTCGGCTCGTCGGCGAGGACCAGCTTCGGTCGGGTAATGAGCGCACGGGCGACGGCGGCACGCTGGCGCTCGCCACCGGACAGCTCACCCGGCTTGTGATCCAGCCTGCCCTCCAGGCCGACGCGGCCCAGGAGTTCCGCCGCATTTTGCATCGCCTCATTTTTTGCCATGCGCCGAATCAGGAGTGGCATTGCGACATTCTCCTGTGCGGTGAATTCCGGCAGCAGGTGATGAAACTGGTACACGAAACCGATGAATTTGTTACGCAGGACGCTCTTTTCTTTCTCGTCGATGTGCGCGATTGAACGACCGTTGACGAGAACCTCGCCCGAGGTCGGATCGTCGAGTCCGCCCATAATTTGCAGCAGCGTCGTCTTACCAGATCCCGACGCACCGACGATCGCCAGCAGCTCGGATTCGCTGACCGACAAGTCGACGCCGCTCAATACCTCGAGCGTCGACGCCCCCTCGCGGAATCGGCGCACGATGGAGCGGCAAACGAGGACGCCGTTACCGTCACTCATAGCGCAGCGCCTCTGCTGGCAGGGTGCGCGCGCCGCGCCAGGCAGGATACAACGTCGACAACAGCGCAAGCAACAGCGCGATGGCTGAGACCTGTACGACATCGCCGGTCCGCAGGTCGGATGGCAAATCGCTGATGAAATACACGTCTGCCGCCAGGAACTTGATGCCAAACGTCGCTTCCATGAAGGTTACGATCGTTTCGAGGTTCAGCGACAGAAGCGTGCCCAGAACCACGCCGCCGGCCGTACCCAGCACGCCGATGGTGCTGCCCTGGGTGATGAATATGCGGAGGATATCCGACGGTGTCGCCCCTACTGTTCTCAATATTGCAATATCCGATTGTTTGTCCTTCACGACCATCACCAGCGTCGACACGATGTTGAATGCGGCAACCGCGACGACCATGAGCAGAATGACGAACAGTATCGACTTCGTGATCTGAATGGAACGAAAGAAGTTGACGTGCCGCCGTGTCCAGTCGCTGACGAGAACACCGCCACCCCGATCCAGGGCGACTCTTCGCACGACCTGGGGTGCCTGATAGATGTCCGTCACGGACAGTCGAATGCCGGTAACGTCATTGCCGAGGCGAAACATCCTCTGCGCATCCTCGAGGTTGACGAATGCGACACGCCGATCGAATTCGTACATGCCGATCCGGTAGATACCCGATACGGTGAAGCGTTTGGTTCGCGGCACGACGCCGGCAGGCGTCACCATGCCTTGCGCAAGCGTCAATGTCACCTTGTCGCCGGTCGATGCGTGCAGTGCATCAGCCAGCTCAGTGCCCAGCACGATGTTGAACACACCGGCCTCGAGGCTCGACAGATCACCGGCAGTAAGCGCTTCGGCGACATTGGAGACGCGGGATTCCAGCCGCGGCTCGATGCCGCTGACCTGAACGCCACTCAGCCGGTCACCCTTCAGCAACAGACCCTGTCCGGCGATGAACGGCGCCGCCGCAGCGACGTCGACGTGTGCTTCAGCCAGCACGACCCAGTCGCGCCAGTCCTCGAGACGACCCTCCGCGTTCTCGATGCTGGCGTGTGCCGTCATCGCCAGCAGGCGATTCTGCAATTCCCGCTCGAAGCCGTTGACCACGGACAACACGAGGATCAATGCAGCCACCGCGACGGCGATGCCGAGCATGGATATCGCCGAAATCAGTGAAACGAAGCTGTTGCCGCTCTTCGAGCGCACATAGCGATTGCCGATCCAGAATGCGTATCTGCCCGACATCGCCTATTCGTACCTCAGCGCGATCGCGGGATTGACGTGCGCCGCGCGGCGCGCCGGATACAGTGTCGCCAGCGAAGTAACAACGAGTGCCGTAACCGCGATGATCGTGACGTCGGCGGCCTCGAGTGACGACGGAATCTGGGTCACGTAGTAGACGTCGCCTGGCATGATCTGGAAGCCGAAGAATCGTTCCAGCGCCGGCGCGACCGTCGGCACGTTGATGGCAAGGACGACACCGGCGATCACGCCCAGTATGACGCCGATCCAGCCGATCACCGCCCCCTGGATGAAAAACACCTTGACGACGTCCTGCGGCCCCATGCCGAGCGTGCGCAGTATCGCGATCTCGCTCGTTTTGTCGGTCACCACCATGACCAGGCTCGCGACGATATTGAACGCGGCCACTCCGATGATCAGCGACAGCAAGATCGACATCATCATTTTCTCGAGCCGGATCGCCCGGAAGTAACTCGCGTTTTCGACGGTCCAGTCGCTGGTGCGATAGCCATCACCGAGGCGCGTCGCGAGCATCTGCGACACCTGCGGCGCGCGCATGACGTCATCCGCAAGAAAGCGGATCGCACTGACGCGATCGCCGAGAGACAGCATGCGCCTTGCATCGTCGATGTGTATCAGCGCGAGCCTGGTGTCGTGGTCCTGCACGCCGGCTTCGAATACGCCCCGGACGACAAAGCGCTCGAGCACGGATTCGAGCGTGCCGTCGCCGGCGGGGCGCGGAATCAAGAGCACGACGCCGTCACCGATGCGGGCGCCGAGTTCGAGCGCCAGGAAGCGGCCCAGGACTATGCCGCGGACATTATCTTTCAGCTCATCGAAGTTGCCTTCGATGAAATTGATGGTTCGCCCGGAGACCGCGATTTCCTCGGCGGGCCGGATCCCATGGACGAGCACCGCGTTCAGCGACCGATCGGTGCGGATCATGCCCTCCATCGTCACGAACGGTGCCGCGGCGACGATGCCGCTCTCGCCGAGTATCTCGTCACGGACTCGCCGCCAGTCCCGTAGCTGCCCGTCGCTGCCGGTTACATAACCATGCGCCGTCATGCTCAATAGCCGGCTCCTCAATTCGCCTTCGAAACCGTTCATGACCGACAAAATGACGATCAACGCGGCCACGCCGAGCGCGATGCCGACGAGGGATATCAGGGTGATAAAGGATACGAATCGGGTTCGCCGCTTGGCCCGCAGGTAGCGGAGCCCAACGAACCATTCGGCGGCATTGATCATGCGGCGCATTAAACCATATAAACGCCTGTTTCCCGTGGAATAACATAAGCTCGACGCAAGCCGGATTTGTGAAGCGGGTCACATCGGCGAAGCGCTCCGGGAGGCTACGGTGCGGAGCAGGAGCCGGCACGGTGACGCGGCTCGCCGGCCGGTGTAAAAGTTAGCGAAATCAACTGTTTTTGACCGACTGCGAGATGTTATATTAAATGCCGGTGGCTTGGAGGGACGCGCATGGGAAGACTGAAAGCAATCATTTTGAGCGCACTCGCGGTGGGGATTATCGGGACCGTCGGCGCCCAGAACCTCGATATGAGCGGCGCCAGAGGGTCGCACACCTTCGATCAGCCCGGGAAACCGACCCGCGGTATGACCCAGGCAAGAGTCCGCGCCAATTTCGGCGAACCGAATACAACCGTCGCGCCGGTCGGCGATCCGCCGATCTCGCGCTGGGTTTATCCTGAATTCGTCGTCTTCTTCGAATACGACAAGGTGATCCACTCGGTCACGATCCGCTGACGCCAAGCAATCCCCTACGAAGACGCGCGGCCCGACCGCGCGTTTTTGTGTCGCATGTCATTGCTTGTGTCAATCCGTCCTTGTCGAACCACGGCCGCCAGCGCCGGTTATCGCGTGGCGCCGCCGGCGTGAGGTGGGGCCGCAGGAGCCTGGGGCGACTGCCTGAATCGCCTCGAATCCCCGCAGCAAGGATCAAATTGAGCCCACTTACATCGTATTTCCGCTGTGCGATAATTGCTCGCTCGCGACGCGTCTAATTTCCAGTGATCCCCAATTTGCTCATCGATTCCGCGTTTGCGGATAGGTCGCTGCAACCGGCATCGATCGGCCGGCTCATCGGCGCCAGCGCCTCCCTGGCGGTGGCCGAGCTGGCGCGCTCGCTCGAGCGGCCGGTGGTGGTGCTGGCAAGGGAGCCGCGACACGCGGACCAGCTCGAAGCGGAATTTCGCTTTTTCGCGGGAGCCGATCTGCCCGTGTCGCACTACGTCGAATGGGAGACGCTGCCCTACGACAGCTTCTCGCCGCATCAGGACATTATTTCACAGCGATTGCGCGTCACCGCGAACTTGCCGCAGATGAAAAACGGCATCGTCATCGTGTCGAGCCCGTCCCTGTTGCAGCGATTGCCGCCTGTCGACTACGTCTCGGCACGCACGCTGGTACTCGAAACCGGGCAGACGCTCGACAGAGAGGAATTCGTCGATGCGCTCACCGCAGCCGCCTACGTCAGGATCCCGCAGGTCGAAGAACACGGCGAGTTTGCCGTTCGCGGGTCACTGATCGATGTATTTCCGATGGGTTCGGAGCGACCGGTACGTATCGATTTCTTCGACGACGAGATCGAGTCGCTTCGCTACTTCGATCCTGCAACACAGCTGTCCGGCGACGCCACAGCGGATATAGAGATCCTGCCGGCGCGTGAAATACCACTCGATAAGGAATATATCGCACGCTTCAAACTTCGCTATCGCGAACGATTCGAAGGTCAGCCATCGCGCTCCAGGGTATACAGCGACGTGGCATCAGGCATCGCACACGGCGGTATCGAATATTATTTACCGCTTTTTTTCGAACACACCGCGAATTTACTTGACTACCTGCCCGAGAACCCGATCATCGTCGCGCCACATGACGTCGAGGCACTCCTCGAAGCGGCATGGAAAGGGATCGCGGAGCGTTACGAGCTATGCAGTCTCGACCCCGAAAGACCGGTACTCGAACCGCATGAGACTTTCTTCGCACCGCAAGCGGTCCTCGATTACATGGCGTCGGCGCAATGCATCCATTACAGCGCACAGACGATCGCCGATTTGCCCGACAACCTCAATGTATCGACACGAATCCCGCCGGCTATTCGTGTCGAAACGCGCTATGACGATGCCGCCCGTGCGCTGCTGCAATTTATCGAGACATTCGACGGGCGGATTCTCTTCACCGCCGATTCGCCCGGCCGCAGGGAAAGGATCTTTGACCTGCTCGCGGATCGCGGCATCGACATCTCGCGCGTAAGCGGCTGGCAGGCATTCCTCGAGAGTAAGGCGCGGGTCGCGGTTGCGGTCGCACCGATCGAGGACGGCGTGCTGTTGCCGGACGCGCACATCGCCATCATCAGTGAGCAACAGCTATTCGGTGAGAAGCCACGCCAGCGTGAGCGGCGCCGCAGGACCGAGCGGGACCCGGAGACGATTATCCGGCAGCTCAACGACCTGCAACCCGGCTCGCCGGTCGTTCACGAGGAGTACGGCATCGGGCGCTATCTCGGCCTGACGACGTTGGTGGCCGGTGGCTCGAGCGGCGAGTTCTTGCACCTCGAATATGCCGACGGCGACAAGCTGTACGTGCCGGTGCATGCACTCGAGCTGATCTCGCGGTATACCGGTGCCTCGCCGGAAAACGCGCCGCTGCATCGCCTGGGCTCGGATCAGTGGGCGAAAGCGAAGCGGCGCGCGATCGACCGGATCCGTGACGTTGCCGCCGAACTGCTCGATGTCTACGCACGCCGCGCTGCCAGACCGGGGCACAGCTTTCGCTGGGACGAGGCGGAGTACCACGCGTTCGAGAACGGATTCCCGTTCGAGGAAACCGAAGACCAGTTCCGCACGATCGGCGAGGTGCTGGAGGACCTGGCATCGGACAAGCCCATGGACCGCGTCGTGTGCGGCGACGTCGGCTACGGCAAGACCGAGGTAGCACTACGAGCCGCGTTTGCGGCTGTGCACGGCGGCAAGCAGGTAGCAATCCTCGTGCCCACGACATTGCTGGCCGAACAACACGGACAGACGTTCCAGGATCGATTCGCCGACTGGCCCGTACGGGTCGAGGTATTGTCGCGGTTTCGTTCTGCGAAGAAAGTCAAGGACATCGTCGCGGGGTTGCGCGCGGGAACCGTTGACATCGTTATCGGCACGCACAGGCTGCTGCAGCATACGCGCGATTTCAAGGACATCGGACTCGTGGTCATCGATGAAGAACATCGTTTCGGGGTGCGCCATAAGGAAACCATGAAGAGCTTGCGCAGCGAAGTGGACGTTTTGACGCTGACCGCGACGCCGATTCCTCGTACGCTCAACATGACGTTGGGGAGCTTGAGGGACATGTCGCTGATTGCGACGCCACCGGCCGAGCGCCTTTCGGTGAAAACCTTCGTCACAGAATGGAACGACGTCACCATTCGCGAAGCTTGCCTTCGAGAAATCAAACGCGGCGGCCAGGTCTACTTCATTCATAACCGCGTCGAGGACATTGCGAGAATCGAGACGCGTCTGAAGCAGCTGTTACCCGAAGCGACGATACGCATCGGTCATGGCCAGATGCCGGAGCGGCAACTCGAACAGGTCATGCTCGATTACTACCACCGGCGATTCAATGTGCTGCTGTGCACGACGATCGTAGAATCCGGGCTGGACGTACCCACCGCAAATACGATCATCATCAATCGCGCGGACCGTTTCGGACTGGCCACGCTGCACCAGCTGCGCGGCCGCGTAGGCCGCTCGCATCACCGCGCCTATGCCTACCTGCTGGCCCCGCCGCGCGCCGCCATGACGGCGGATGCGGTCAAGCGCCTCGAAGCAATCGATTCGCTCGAGGATCTCGGCTCAGGCTTCATCCTGGCGACGCACGACCTGGAGATCAGGGGCGCCGGTGAGCTGCTCGGTGAAACGCAGAGCGGGCAGATCCAGGAAATAGGGTTCTCGCTATACACCGAGCTGCTCGGGCGGGCGGTCGCAGCGATGCGTGAAGGCAAGGAGCCGGATCTCGAAAAACCACTGAATGCGGGCGTCGAGATCAATCTGCACGTACCGGCGCTGCTACCCGAAGATTATGTCCCCGATGTGCACCTGCGCCTGATCCTGTACAAGCGAATTTCCGCGGCGGCATCCCGCGACGAATTGCACGACATGCAGGTCGAGCTCATTGACCGCTTCGGCCTGCTGCCGGTGGCGACAAAAAACCTCATGCGAATTGCGGCATTGAAAAGGGATGCCGAGGCATTGGGCATACAGAAGATCGATGCAGCCGACGCCGGCGGTTACCTGGATTTCGGCAGTGAGACGTCACTGGACCCCGTAACGCTGGTGCAAATGGTGCAGAATGAGAGTCAGATCTATCGATTGCACGGGGCACATCGTCTACAGTTCCGCCTGGATTTGGGCGATACGGCTGTGCGCTTCGACAAGGTCGAGAGATTGCTGGATAGATTGGCGACCGGTGCGGTCGAAAAGAAGGCGGTAGGCTGAATTCGGGAACACGACGATGCGCAGAGACAACTTGCACTTGTTAGGGAAAACACGGCATATGTGCCTTGCCGGCTGTGCCGTATTCGGGCTTCCCGGCCTGGTTTTCGGCCAGCTCGACGGCGGCGAGGCCGAGCCGCTTGAGGAAATCAACCGATACACGGTCGAACTGATCGTGTTCGAATACACGAATCGGACACTGGCCGGCACCGAACAATTCCTGCCGGACGATCGGCGCATCGACCGGGATCCGCGGTCCACGGCGCCGCCGACGTTCGCCGATCCAGGATCATTTTCCGATCCGCAAATGCCTGTCGGGATCGATGACGAACAATACGACGACGGCGAAGCGGATTTCCTCAAGTCGGGCGGACCGGCGGTGCGCGAAGAACTCGCAGAACTTCCGAGTCACATCATTCAGACGCAACTCGAGGTGCTCGACCCTGCGCAGCACGCCATGAAGGACATCTACAACAAGCT
>JBFHXJ010000087.1:0-18109 GCA_041598995.1 Woeseiaceae bacterium
GCGGCTCATCTGGCGGCATGTCCGGCGGCGGTGGATCATCTGGCGGTTCGTCCGGCGGTTCGTCCGGCGGTTCGTCCGGCGGTTCGTCCGGTGGTTCGTCCGGTGGATCTTCCGGCGGTGGTGGCATGTCCGGCGGCGGTGGCATGTCCGGCGGCGGTGGCATGTCCGGCGGCGGTGGCATGTCCGGCGGCGGTGGCATGTCCGGCGGTGGCGGCATGTCCGGCGGCGGTGGTGACATGTCCGGCGGTGGCGGCACGTCCGGCGGCGGTGGTGGCATGTCCGGCGGCGGTGGTGGCATGTCCGGCGGCGGTGGCGGCACGTCCGGCGGCGGTGGTGACATGTCCGGCGGCGGTGGCATGTCCGGTGGCGGCGGCGACATGGGCGGCGGCGGAGGCGGCGTTCGTGGCGTCAGCGGGCCGGTACGCGGTCCCGATGCGCCGGGCGGCCTCTACGGCGAAGGCGAAGAATGCGTGCAGGACTACGGCGGCACGGGCGGCATCGGCGGCCCCGTCAACAACTGTGACGGCCAGGCCGGCGGCGTTGGGCAGTATCCCGGTGAGAGCGACGCCGAGCGCAAAGCGAGACTGGAGGAAACGCTCGAGGAATCGGTGGGTGGTTTCGATGAAGTCCTGGCCGAGGAACAACGTGAGATTTCAACCGTCGGGCGCAACACCGAGGGCTTCGGTGGGTCCGGCGGTGGCGGCGCAGGAACCGGGCGCGTCGGTCTCGGCAAGCAGGCGACCGGCGGCGCCGAAGACGGCAGTGGCGGCGGCGGCGCCGGAGGTGGTGCCGGCAGTGTGGTCGAGCCCGGTGAAAAGCGAGAGGCGACGGTCGCCGGCATGACCGAGGAAGAAATCAAGGCGCGAACCCCGCCCGACATTCCGGATCTCGTCAGCGAGGACATCGTCGCAAAGCAGTTGCGCGAAGCGGCGCTCGCCGAGGACGACCCTGTGCTGCGCGAACGGCTCTGGGAGGAGTACCGCCTGTATAACGATCTCTGATCGATAAACCAAATACCGGAGTAGGGTATAAGTAATTAACTATGAAGAAAGATTTGCGGCTATTTGTGTTGATCGTATTCGCTGCCTGCCTGGGCGCAGGCTGCACGGTTCAGGAAGTCATCCACGCAGAGACCACTGAGCTAGAGACTGCATCATTGCAGATTGCGGAGTCCCTGCTGCTAGATGTCGGCATCATGAATTTCGAGCCCGGCATCCCGGAACGAAACGATATCGAGAAGACCCAAATCTACCCGGAGGTGCGTCATGCCGAGGCGCGTTATCTTCCCTATCATCTGAAAACGACGTTGCAGGGCACGGGTTTCTGGGGCGCCGTTCGCGTTATTCCTTCGGAATACGCTTTCACGGATGTGATGATCAGCGGAATCATCGAGGACTCGGACGGTGAATACGTCACGCTGAGCCTGAAGGCGACGGATGCCCTGGGCAATGAATGGTTCGAAGATTCCTATTCGACGCAGACCGGTATTTCATCGTATGCCGAATACCGCGACCGGTCGCAGGATCCTTACCAGAAAGTCTTCAACGATTTTGCCAATGACCTTCGCGCGCATGCGATGACGCTCGACCCGGAGGAAATCAAACGCATAAGGCAGGTGTCCGAGCTGAGATTCTTTGCGGACATGGCGCCGGATGTCTACAGCAACCATTTCACTGATGAGGATGATGGTCAGGTATCGATCGTACGGTTGCCTGCAGAAAACGATCCGATGGTTGACAGGCTGCGGCAAATTCGTGAACGCGACCGGCTCGTTATCGACACACTCAACGAGCACTATGCCAACTTCTACTACGGCATCGCATTGCCGTACGAGGGCTGGCGCAAACGGACCCGCGAACAGTCGATCGCGTACCGTCAGGTGCGGCGAACCGCGGCGATGCGGGCGCTCATCGGCGCTGCCGTAGTTGCCGGTGCAGTCCAGTTCGAACCGAGTACCTCCGGATATTCGCGGTACCGGGCGCAATCAATCGCGCAATCGGTGGCGATCAACAGGGGCATGAGCACCATCATGAATGCACTGCGGCAGCGTTCGGCGGCGAATATTCATCGTGAGGAAATCAAGGAATTATCGGAGTCGTTCGTCGCGGAAGCTGCGCCGATGACATTGCAGGTGCAGGGTGAAACGATGCGGCTTACCGGCACTGCGGAGGCGCAGTTCGAGTCCTGGCGCAAATTGCTGCGCGACATCTATGAAACCGAAACCGGCTTTACCGGCGCCATCGAGGTAGGGAACCCCGCCAGATCGACACAGCCGACCGGTTAATCCTTAACCTATGCGGGTACTGAAAGAAGGTACGCGGCTGGCGCAGAGATATACGCTCAAACGCCGCCTCGGAGCGGGCGGGATGGCGGAGATCTGGCTCGCAAGCGATCGCCAGGCTGATTCGAACGTCGCGCTCAAATTTCTCGCTGCCGGATTCACCGATAATAAATCCTGCCACAATCTGTTACACAGGGAATGGCGCATCGGCAGTCATCTCATGCACGCGCATATCGTGCGCGTATTCGAATTTCACGACGATCCCGAAGGCGCGTATTACAGCCTGCAGTACATAAGTGATGTCGATCTCGGCGCGCTGTGTGGCGAGCGGCCCGAGGACGTGCTGCCGCCCATTGGACTGATCGCCGACGCGCTGAGATACGCACATGCCAAAGGCGTCGTGCACCGCGACATCAAGGCATCGAACGTCTTGCTCGACGGTAACGGCGCGCCGTACCTGGTGGATTTCGGGGTTGCGGCTCTGCCCGGCGATGACCCGGGCGGCGGCAGTGCGGTTAACGCTAGCCCGCAACAAACAGCGGGCGAAGCGGCAAGTCCCGCGGATGACATTTATGCACTCGGTGTGCTGATGCACGAGTTGCTGACGGGCTCGCCGCCGGCTGCCGGCGCTCCCGCCAGCGTGACCCTGCCGGACGGCGGCGCCGCACCGGCGGCAGTCAGCGCGCTGATCAGCGACATGCTCGCACGAGACGCTACGTCGCGTCCGACTGCGGAACAAGTGGCAGAGCGGCTAAAGGAGGCCGGATTCGCCCCGGGCTCCGCGCCAAAGCGTCTGCTCGGCGCGCTTAGGATCGCTCCGGAGGATGTCACCGAAGCGATTCAACCGCTACGGCGCGAGTTTCGTCCGGCAATCGAACCCGTCGCCGCGGCTGAGGACGCGAGCGGAATGTCAGAGAGGATGCTCTACGGCGGGCTCGCGGCCGCGCTCGTGATCCTGCTCGGCGTTATCTTCGTTTTGCCATCGGTGATCGACCAGAATGCCGATGTCGGCATCACCGATCCGCAGCGGGACACGGCGGGTGTCGTCAGCGGACCGGACGAGATGTCCGGCGATGCCGCTTTCAACGAGAACCGGGGCGCGGATTTCGGCAGCGGTGCGGCGAACATCAAGGCGGCAACCGACGACGCGCTCGGCGAGCTGTTGTCGAAACTCGGGCGCCTGCGCCAGCGGGCGATCGAACGCTGGGGCGGACAGCCTTACCTCGATGCGGTAGATCTGTACGCTCAGGGCGACGAGGCATATGTCGCGAGAAATTATGCGCAGGCTCTGGAACACTATCGCAAGGCGTCCGACATGCTCGATCCATTCTTCGGTCGCATCGATGCCGTTTTCAAGGAAACGCTGGCCAAAGCGAAAGTGGCGTTCGGCGTACCGGATCCCGCCGAGGCGGTTCGCCTTTTCGATCTTGCGGTCGCCATCACGCCGGGGCATCCGGAAGCCGAAGCGGGATTGAAACGCGCGCTCAATCTCGAGTCGGTGCTCGAGCTGACGGCGCAGGGCATCCGCTTCGAGAAGAACCTCGAGCTCGATGCCGCGAAGCTCGCCTTCGAAAAAGCCCTCGAACTCGATGCTTTATGGAATCCGGCGCAGGAAGGACTCGAGCGCGTGCGTGTCGCGATCAAGCAAATGAACTTCGACATGCGTATGACAGAGGGTCTCGAGGCGCTGGCCGCCGGCGATTTTGCGAGCGCGCGCGCTGCGTTCGAGGCGGCAAGAATCCTCGACCCGACGTCCAGGGAGCCCGCGGACGGACTGCTGCAGGTGGATCAGGGCATCCGGCTTGCAAACATCCGGCGACTGGAGCGGGAGGCCGATGCACTGGTCGCCGACGAGCAGTGGGAATCATCGATCGGCGTGTACGAGGAGATTCTCGGCATCGATCCGGACCTGCAGTTCGCGAAGGAAGGGCTCGCCAAATCACGTTCCCGGGCCGCTTTGCACAACAAGCTGCAGGCATTGATCGACGATCCCGATACCCTGAGCGATCCGGTCAACATGCAGACGGCAACGCGATTGCTCCTGGACGTGGCACGCATTTCGCCCATGGGACCGCGCCTCAACGACCAGAAAAACGAATTGTCGCGGCTTTTGAAACGCGCGGCGACGCCTTTGAAGGTGCAGTTGATTTCCGATAATGCGACGGACGTCGCCATCTACAAGGTGGGACATTTCGGCACGTTCAGCCGAAGGGATTTAGAATTGGTTCCTGGCGTGTATGTAGCGGTTGGCATTCGCCCGGGTTACCGGGACGTGCGGCTCGAATTTCGTGTCGCGCCGGAGATCGAAATGAAGCCGATCGTCATTCAATGCGAGGAGCGAATTTGAAATTCACCGCTGTCGTTTTAAGAGACAATCTGGGTGAGCGGCGGCTGAGTATCAAAGACCTGCCTCTGCGCCTGGGTACCGGCACCGACTGCGAGATTCGACTGCCCGGACCCGGCAGCGCCGCGGTCGCGATTCTCGATGAGCTGGACGGCGAACCCTTCGTGCAGCCTGTCGGGCGTTCACTGAAGATCAACGGCGACGCGCTGGTCACCTCACGCAAGCTGGCATCCGGCGATGAACTCGAATTTTTCGGTACCCGGATCATCGTGGAAGCTGCCGACGATGCGTTGTCGCTCACGATTCGGCTCGAGGATTCCGCGTATGTTACGAAGCCGCCGGAATCGCCGGAAACAGCACGTGAAACGAGCGAAACGATCGCGCCTACTGCGTTCCAGCGTGCGCAGGACACGGCGCGTGCCGAGGTTACGGAAACGCGCGAGCGCTGGAAGATTGCCGTCGCCGCTGCAATCGTGCTGCTCGTCGTGGTCTCGTCACTCCTCTTTACGTCAAAATCGATCCAGTTCGACGTGCAGCCCGCGGGCGCGGACAGCATTTCCGTGGAAGGCGGCTGGTTCAAGCTGCCCCTCGGCCAGCGCACGCTGATGCGCACGGGACGATATACCGTGCACGTCAAGAAAGATGGCTATTACGATGTGTCGCAGGCGTTCGAGGTGGACGAGGAGCCGAGCAAGACCGTCGTGATCGAGATGCGCAAGTTGCCGGGGCAGCTGACGATAACAACCGACCCTGCCGTCGACGCGATCGTCACGGTAGACGACGACAAGGTCGGCCGCGCGCCGTATGGCCCGCTCGAGCTCGAGCCGGGGACGCACAGCGTGACCGTCAGCGCCGAGCGATTCCTGCCCTATGCACAGCGGCTCCAGGTTCCCGGGCTAGGCAAGGCGCAGCACCTCGACGTGCAACTCGTGCCGCTGTGGGCCGAAGTCCAGATCAGCTCCGATCCGCCGGGTGCCGCGATTCTCGAGGGCACGACGGAGATAGGTCGAACGCCGGCCCGTCTGGAGTTCCTCGAAGGCAGCCATTCTCTGATCATTATGCTCGACGGCTACAAGGCTTGGGATGGCACGGTCGACGCGATTGCCAATCAGGACCAGGTGCTGCCGACCGTGCAACTGGAGCCGGCAAATGCCAGGTTGCGGGTCAATTCCATCCCGCGCGGCGCCAATGTCACCGTAAACGGCCGTTACCGCGGGCAATCACCCGTAACGATTTCGCTGTCGCCCGATGTGGACTACGTCGTCCGGCTGTCGAAGGCGGGCTATGGCACGGCAGAGCGAAGGATCCGGCTCGAAGCGGCCGCGTCGGAGGAGATTACCGTCGACATGTCAGCGCGCGTCGGCGAAGTCACGGTTGCAGCGTTGCCCGGCGATGCGACGATTTACATCGATGGGCAGGCGCGAGGCACCGGCACTGTGACGCTGAACCTGACGGCCGTACCGCACCGGCTCGAGGTGAAACGCGACGGCTACCAGACCTTCAGTCGTAGCGTTACGCCGCGACCCGGTTATCCGCAGAACATCCCCGTGCGACTGCTTTCCGAGGCGGAGGTAAAGGCGCAAAACACGGCGACCATCATCCAGAATTCGCAGGGGCAGACCCTGCGTCGCGTCGAACCCGGCAGCTTCACGATGGGAACGTCGCGCGCCGAACAGGGCCGGCGTGCCAATGAAGTCATCGTGCCGGTGCAGATCACGAAGCCTTATTTCATCGGTGTGAAGGAAGTGACAAATCGTGAGTTCCGTCGCTTCCGGCAAAATCACGATTCCCGAGGCGACATCCATCCATCGCTCGCCGGCGATCTGAACCCGGTCGTCAACGTGACCTGGGAGGATGCGGTGGAGTACTGTAACTGGCTGAGCACCCAGGAAGGCTTGCCGCTTGCCTACAAGAAAGTCTTCGAACGGTGGCAACCGATCGAGCCGACTCCCGACGGCTATCGTCTGCCGACCGAAGCCGAGTGGGAATGGGCGATCCGTTATCAGGGCCGGTCGGCCAGTCCGGCCATGTTTCCATGGGGAAGGTCGATGCCACCGCGGCGCGACAGCGGCAATTTCGCCGACAAATCGGCGAATGCACTGGTGCCCTCGATATTGCCTGGTTTCGACGACGGCTATGCTTCGACGGCACCGGTCGGCACGTTTCCGGCGAACGCCTTAGGCATTTACGACGGTGGCGGCAACGTCGCCGAATGGGTGCAGGATTATTATCACGTGCCGACTCCCGGGCAGACGGAGCCGGTAAAGGACCCAGTTGGACCGGCGCGCGGCGCAAACCGCGTGATCCGGGGCTCGAGCTGGATGCATGCCGGGATCATGGAGCTTAGAATGGGCTATCGTGACTTCGGGAATCGCGGGCGCCCGGACGTCGGATTCCGCATCGTCAGAAACGTGCCGTGATTCGCTTGCCACGTTTCGGCGGCACGGGGGTCTAAAGGAAAGGAATGCAATCCGGGAAGACCATGTCGAGATTCTTGATCACACTGCTTCTGGCGCTCGTCCTGGCGGCCCCGCTGTGGGCGCAGGAGGATACCGGCGACGTCGAGGAGCCCGCTGCGGCCGAGGTTGCCGAATCTGGTGAATCCGGTGAACCGGCCACCGTCGGCGGCGCCGCTGAGGCCGTCGAGCCCGCTGAAGGAGACGAGGCCGACGCTGAGGAGGAAACGACGCTGATCGTCGATCCTGAATTCGACAACGAGGCCCTCGACGAACAGACGTACGAGGAAGACGATGACGATTTCGTACCGTCAGAAGAGATTCCCGCCGACGAACCTATACCGTTTCCATCGAATATCTGAAATACCGATGCGTTTGCCGTTGATATCGGATTCGCGGTCAGAATCGCAACTCGCGGGGAATATTGAGACAGGCTCCTTATGAAGAGAAAAAACATCCCGATTGAGTTCGTCTTTCAGCTATTTGCGTTGATCATCGCGATCATCGTCGTGCATGCCTTTTATGTCTCGATCGTTCGCCCGAATGCCAACGAGTTTCTCGCGCAGCAGGCGATCGAAAGGGAGGCGGATCCGGAATACGTTGCGGATCGATCGATCTGGGTGCTTATCAAGGACCTCGAGCAGGAGTCGTGCTTCATCCTGATGTTCTGGGCGCTGGCGATCATGGGTTACAAGGGGAAACTGATCCTCGAGGAGCGGAAACTCCTCGACGTGGAGCTCATTCCTATCGCCGAGGGCATGCGCATACTGCCCGAGGACACACGCGAGTTTGCGCGCCAGGTGCAGGCGCTCCCCGAGGAAAGGCAGAGCATGCTGATACCGCGAGTTCTGCTGAACGCATTGCGCCGCTTCAATACGACCCGCAACATCCAGGACGTCTCTGCAAGCTCCAATACCCTGTTCGAGTCCGAGGCGGAGCGCCTCGAATCCGAGCTCTCGATGATTCGTTATATCTCCTGGGCCATCCCGTCCATCGGCTTCATCGGCACGGTGCGCGGTATCGGCGAGGCGCTCGCACAGGCGGACCAGGCGGTGCAGGGCGATATCGCCGGTGTCACGCAGAGCCTGGGTGTGGCGTTCAACTCGACCTTCATCGCGCTCCTCATCAGCATTTTCCTGATGTTTCTCGTCTACCAGCTGCAACTGTTGCAGGAACGTCTGGTCTTCGACAGCCAGGCGTATGTCGATGACAAGCTCATCCGCCATATGAAGTCGGATTGAGCAGGTAAGGTGTCCCGCTTGACCCGTCTCGCCATACATATCAACGACGCCGGCATCACGCTTGTTGGAAAGGACAAGATGGTCTATCGCGAGCCCGGATTCGCCTGGCTCGGTGATGACAAGCTCGAGACGGGCAACGCCGCATTCGCGAAAGTGCGCATCGACCCGCGCCGCATCCAGCACCACTACTGGTCAAGTCTCGCTACCGAGGCATTGAAGGACAGGCGATTCGCACACCTGAGCGCCGCGGATCTCGTCAGCCGGCAACTGGAGCGCATCTGGAAGTCGGGCGGTTCGGGCGTTGATGCGCTTTACGTCGCGGTCCCGCCCTACATGGATTCGCAGCAGCTCGGCCTGTTTCTCGGTATTGCCGGTGAATTGAATATACCGGTTGCCGCCATGGTCGATGCGCCCGTTGCCGCGACCCGACGTGAGTATCGCAATGCGGTGCCGGTGCATATTGAGATGGGCCTGCACGCGACGACGCTGTCACGAATGTCACAGCAGGGCGCCGCGCAGGCCGAACGATCCGACGTCCTCGAGGATTGCGGCGTTTACGCGCTGTACGACCGCTGGCTTAATACGGTGGCCGAGGCGTTCGTACAGCAATCCCGTTTCGATCCGCTGCATACGGCGGAGACGGAGCAGATGATCGTCGATCGCCTGGGCGGCTGGCTGACCGAGGCCGCGCGTGGCGATCATGTCGATATGAAGCTCGAGTCTTCGGGTACGACTTACGCTGCGAGCGTGGAATCGCTGACGTTGGTCGGGGCCGCTGCGCCGATTTACCAGCAAATCTCGAACAAGCTCCGGGCGATGTTCCGTGCCGAGGACCTGCCGGCAATTCAGGTCAGCGACCGCGTCGCGCGCCTGCCTGGATTGACAGAGATGCTCAAGGCACGGGTCGGCGGCGAGGTGTTTGTGCTCGAACCCGGCGCAACCGCGCGCGGCGCGCTGGCGCGTTGCCGGCAGAGTGCAGACAACGTCGGCGGCATCAGCCTGATCCGGCAATTGCCCTGGGACCAGGCTGCGATCGAGATGGAGAAACTAGCGGACGTGCGCGCCGATGCAGGCATGCCGACACACCTCTTATATGGCCACACGGCCTATGCGATCGGGAATTCCGCCCTGGTTGTGGGGTCTCAGGAAGGAGAGGAAGCGCGCCGTATTACGCTCGCCTCCGACATGCCGGGCGTTTCGCGACGCCATTGCTCGCTGCTCAAGAAGAACGGGCAATGCGTGCTCGAGGATCACAGCCGCTATGGCACGTTTCTGAACGGGCACCGTATCGACGGTTCTTCGGTATTGCAGGTCGGCGACGTGGTGCGCGTCGGATCACCGGGTTACGAGTTTCAGTTAATCAGGACGGAAGATGGCTAGGAAACGACGACCGATGGAAGTCTTCAGCATGTCGTTCCTCGACTGCATGTCCTGCGGTTTCGGTGCTGTCATCTTGTTCTTCATGATCATCAATGCGCAGGTCATCCACGACTCGGAAGCGCCGCCCGAGAAGCTGCAGGCGGAGACGACGCGACTCGAATTCGAGATCCTCGAGCATCGCAAGAACCTGGTGCTCGCCAAGAATACGATGGAGGACCTGAACGACGAAAGGATCTCGGCCGAGCAGCAAATCGCACAGATCATCGCGCTGATCGAGAAACTGAAAGTCGAGCTCGAAAAATACGACCTCGAAACACTGGCGAAGATCGAGCGTGTTGAAAAACTTCAGTCGGACATCAAGAACCTCGAAGAGGAAAAGGAGCGCCTGCTTGCCATGGAACGTGAGCGCGAGCAGGAAGGGACGCGCGTCCGATCGTTCATCGGCGACGGTGATCGCCAGTACCTGACGGGATTAAAAGTCGGCGGCGAGCGCATCCTGTTGCTGGTGGATGCATCCGCCAGCATGCTCGATCGCCGGATCGTCAATATCCTGCGTCGCCGTAACATGCCCGATAACGTCAAGATCCGCTCGCTGAAGTGGCGCCAGGCGGTCGCGAGCGTCGACTGGCTCTCGGCGCAGTTCCCGCCTCAGAGCAAGTTCCAGATCTACACCTTCAACAAGGAACCGAAACCGGTACTGGACGGCACGGACGGCATCTGGCTCGACGTCGGCGATGGTGATCAGCTCGATGAAGCGATTCGCATCTTGCGGCGCACGGTGCCGCAGGAAGGCACCAACCTGAAGGGTGCCTACGAAGTCATTCAGAAACTCAACCCGAAGCCGGACAACGTGATCCTGCTGGTCGACGGACTGCCGACCATGGACGGGCCGAAAGCCGCGCGAGGCATGGTGACCGGGCAAGAACGGCTGCGTTTCCACTACGCGGCGATCGATCGCGTACCATCCGGCGTCCCAATCAACGTTCTGTTGTATCCGATGGAAGGCGATTACTTCGCGTCGATCGCATACTGGCTGCTCGCCTACCAGACGGGCGGTGCATTCATGAGCATCAGCAAGGACTGGCCGTAAGGGTAGGCACATGGCGAAACGCAACAGAAACGTCGAAGCATTCAGCCTGTCGTTCCTCGACTGCATCTGCTGCGGCTTCGGCGCGATTATTCTTCTGCTGGTCCTGAGCAAGATCTACGAGCCGGCGATCCTGGAGAAGACCGAGCAGGACCTGAACCAGCTCATCGCCGCGCTGCAGGAGCAGCTGTTCGAGATACGCGGTGATGCGATCGTGGCGACCAAGGAACTCGGGCGCGTGCAGCTCGAGACTTCCGAAACGAAGATGCGCCTGCAGGTGCTGCAAAGGGAACTGAGCAAGATCCAGGGGCAGTTCAATCTTTTAGACCGGGACAACCCGGCGCTCAACATCGACGAGGGCGAGCTACGCGCCGCACGGCAGCGCCTGACCGAGGAGATGCTGAACCTGAGACCATATCGGCGCACGCCGAACGACGCGGTCGGCGGCATACCGGTCGACAGCGAATACGTCATCTTCGTCATCGACACCTCCGGCAGCATGCAGGCGAAATGGACCTGGGCAGAGACCAAGCTCGCGCAGGTGCTCGACGTCTATCCGCGCGTCAAGGGCCTGCAGATCATGAATGACAACGGCAGTTACATGTTCCAGCAGTACGGTGGGACCTGGATCCAGGACACGCCGCAGATTCGGGAATCGATCAAGGCACGCATGCGCCAGTGGCAGGCATTCAGCGATTCCAACCCGGCCGACGGGATCGCCTACGCGATCGAGACCTTCTGGTCGCCTGACAAGAAGATCAGCATCTATGTCTTCGGTGATGAGTTCCAGGGCGGCTCCATGGAGGCTGTCGTCCGCCAGATCGATGCGATCAACGTGGAGGATGCCGAAGGCAATCGCCGCGTACGCATCCACGCCATCGGCTTCCCCTACAACTTCACCGGCACCCCGCCGCAGAGCTCGCAACGCTTCGCCGGCCTCATGCGCGTGCTCTGCGAAAGAAACGGCGGCACCTTCGTCGCGCTGACCGAGCGGGTTCGCTAGCTCTATCCATTCCTCGACGAGCGGCCGGGGGTTGGGCTAGCCGATCGTGGGTATCCAGAAGAGCAGCGCCGCGCTCAGGAATATCGGTGGGCAGAGCTTCATCGGCAGAATACTCGTTCTTGCACCGGTGGCGGCTGAGAGCCCTGCCATGACGACCAGTGCCAGCGCCACTGCCTGATACACGATCGTTGGCGCAAATTCATCGCCGGGTGCGAACAGGCGAACCACAGCAATGAGCAGCCCCAGAAATACGAGCAGCACGCCCTCCATGTGCCACTCCATCAGTAAAATGCGCCGGTTATCCGTCGTCATCGGTTCGAAGCCTTTTACGATTCCCCTCGTCGGAATGGCAACGTGAGCGATGCCCCAGACCATCAATATGGCGGACCCCACGAGCAGCATTGCAGAATCAAGCATCGTCTTGCGATCTATCCGGGCCAGTTCTCGGTCTGTTTACCGATACCGCGCATGAAATTGACCATCATCAGCATGGCGATACCCATGACGATCAGTGCGATCGCGATGAACCATGCAAGGATTTGCGGATACAGCATAATCAATATGCCAAGCGCGATGAAAACGAGCCCCGGAATGATCATCCAGAATCCGGTACCCGGCTTTTTCATCATTTGCTTACACATGCCTGACATTGGACACATCGACATCGGTCCTGTCTCTGCCATTTCATTCTCCGATTAATTTGGTGCTTAACCCGAACCGATCGCGGCTAATGTCTCCAACGCTGGCTCATCGAGCAACTCGCGCGCTTTCTTGCGAATCCTCTTCTCCGCGCCGCGATTGACCATCAGCCCCACTTTCACAGCCTCCAGGACTTCATCCCGATCAATTCCCAGCTCTTCGCATTTGGCGAAGTGGTAATCCATGCACGGATGACAATTTGCCGCCGCCGCGGCTCCCATGGCGACCAGTTCTTTCATTCTGTCGTCCATTTGTTCCTCCTCTCGCCCCGCAATGATGTTTTTTACTCCTTTTTACCGCCTCTTCAATTCGGAGTTTCCCCTAGAGCGCTTGTGGAAAAAAAACGAGCGCGCGAAAATAATGTGGACCAGCATCAATGATTGGAGTCGGTTCATGTCCGCTGGCCACAAACGGTTGATCTGGCTGGCAGTTTTCGCGGTTGCGATGGCGCACGTCGAGGCAGCGCTCGTCATCCACCTGCGCACCATTTATTACGGCACGGACACCCTGGCCGTCTTTCCACTCTCCATCTTTTCCCAGCGGGATCTCAACATCGAACTGGCGCGCGAGGCGGCGACGATTATCATGATTCTCTCCGTTGCGATGCTCACGGAAAAAGGATTCACCCGCGTGTTTGCCGCTTTCGTGTACGTGTTCGGCGTGTGGGATATCTTCTATTACGCCTGGCTCAAGGTCATGATCGGCTGGCCGCAGGGATGGCTGGAGTGGGACGTGCTGTTCCTGATTCCCTGGCCGTGGTTCGGCCCCTGGATCACACCCGCCCTGATCGCACTAATGTTCACGGTCTGGGGCGGCCGGACCCTGTACCGACAATCCGAGGTGCGGTTCAACCGGGTTTCGACGTCGCTTTTCGTCGTGGGCGCCGCAATCGTGCTCGCCGCGTTCCTGCTGCCCGCGGCGCCGTTGCTGGCCGGTGGCGAAGACGCGTTCCGCGATTACACCCCAACCAAGTTCCCCTGGATCCTCTACGGTGCCGGCTATGTGCTGATGCTCGCCGCCTTGTGGCGCGTCACGTCTCGGCGCGCGGGGTGAGCAGCTTCACCGCGAGCCAGCCCGGCAGCGGGAAGTAAACGGCCTCGGCGTGCCGTCGGTCGGCAATTCGACGATTCCCATGCCCTCCATCAGCGGATACACCGGCCAGGGCAGGACATACATGATGGCAAGCGTCGACAGGAATGCCAGGATTAATGGCCCTGGGAATTGGAATTCGGTGAGCATGGCTCAATGGTGACATGCTCATTGGCTAGTTGCCTGATTTAAATATGGGTAATTTGTGCAGATACTGCGTAATAACCGCGACCCATTTGGTATTGCAGTGACGTTACTCCACGATGATCGTGTATGTTCCTATCCAGGAATCATCGTGATCATAAACGGCATATTGCGGATAATTTTCATCGGGAAGCTGTTTTTCCATTATCCTGTAACCCAGAGATTGGAACTTCTTTACCATCGCGTTAAGAGTTTGTTCAGCTTCTTCTACGTTCGAACACAACCTATCTTCTTCGTCCGGATAGACCAGATTGACGATTTTTGCGACCATTGATTTGTCCTGCCTTCGGATGGCTCTGCGTGCCTGACTTTTTGGCACAATCGATGCTTTACGTCATAAGCGACGCTTACTGCACAATATTAGTCTAATGTACGCTTTTGGGGCAGAGCGGTCATTGGAATGTTCCGTAATTGGTCAAAAATGAGGTCCGCTTTTGGCCACAAGCGGCCATCGGCTGCAATAGTTTCGAGTCCCATTGAACGGTTGGGGAGAACCAGCGCAGATACACGCCCTCAATTACTGGACCAACTCACCTTCAAAACGAACGTCGTCGGATGATTCAAGTACACTGTTGTTCAACTAATTAAACTGGTGCGGGATCGGCGGTAGCTAGCCGTTACGCTCCATCTCCTGCAACCACTCATTCTGCGTAGCCATATCTGCTTCGATCTCAACAAAAGTGTCAGGTTTAATTTAGAGGCTTCCCCGAGCAAAATAGACCTGATACCTTTTCCTCCATCAATATGGCAATTCAGGTGTCAATACATGCAAAAATCGACATCCGGCACGATACTTTGATATGAATGCCAATTCCCCACCCACACGGCCGAAAATAATGAATCAACTTGGTTTAAAGGTAATCGTCTATGCTGGATCGTTAATACTGCCGGTAACAGCGTCATGGGCTCAAATGGTTGGTCAGGAAACGCAGGCGCTGATTGAAGAATTAGCCCTGGAGGAGTCAAACATTGCTGTGAGGGATCTGCCTTTCTGGCGCAAACCGAAAAAGATCTACATTGTGCCCCCTGGGTATGATGATGAAGAGCGGGCGATGCAAATGAGATCAGCCCGGGAAGTCGTGGGTGATGTTGAACTGGTGCAAATTTCCTATCCAATCCCTGACGAAGTGATCAACGATGCAGAAGTCCTCTTGGCGAGATGCACACCAAGGATTATCCGTCAGGCATCAAACCTGCGCTGGTTGCAGGACTCTCGTCACGGGGTGGATTTGTGCATGGTTCCTGAAATTCAGGATAAGCAGTTTATTTTGACCAATGCCCAGCATACCTCCGGGCCGCCAATCGCCGATCATGTCATTGCGTTAATGACCATGCTGACGCGCGGACTGCACAATTTTCATAGGTATCAGCTGCAGGGTGTATGGAAAGAGCGCCCAATCGAATTTCCGATGCTTGAATTAAGCGACAAGACCATGTTGGTTGTCGGCCTTGGTGGGGTCGGAACGGCAGTGGCCAAACGTGCCAATGGCTTGGGAATGAGGGTACTGGCCATCCGCAAGTCAAGTCGTGATGGTCCCGACTATGTTGAATATGTCGGTTTATCCCATGAACTCTATGACCTTGCCAGCCAAGCCGACGTCATAGTCAATAACCTCCCGCTGACTGATGAAACACGTGGCCTATTTGACAGAAAATTTTTTGATTCGGTCAAGCGAGGTGCATATTTCATTTCTGTCGCCCGGGGTGAAAGTACCGTTACAGACGATTTGATCGCGGCCCTAAAGGATGGGCGCCTTACAGCTGCCGGCGTTGACGTGACAGATCCGGAACCATTACCTGATGGCCATGATCTCTGGAGCCTGGAAAATATCATCATTACACCGCATGTGGCCGCCATGACAGATCAGGGCCGTTGGCGCAGATGGGCAGTAATCCGGGAAAACCTGCGTCGCTATGTTAACGGCGACAAAATGCTGAACGTGGTGGACGTTTCTCTGGGTTATTGATTAGGCTTCTCGCCGTCCAGCTGGTATAGCCGAATTTGACAGGCGGCTTTCGGCCAACAGCGGACGTTAGGTCTCCTCGTTCTCGATCCTCGAGCACACGCTGTCAACCAGTGCCTCAAACTCGTCGGTATATGGCGTCTTTCGCTCAGTTCGCCACCACTCTCGAAAACCCCGATTGTCCATCCAGTAACCAAGGTTCTTATCGACAATTTTGCTAAGCACCTCGTCTTCCGCCCCATCCTGCATACGCGAAAAGATATTTTGATATGCCCACATCAATTCATGCAGCATTTCGTTTGCCTGAGCCCTTTCATCCGGCTCAAGTGCACTGTAGCTGTCCTTCGCACGACGCCATACGGAGGAGCGTTGTTGGGATCCACTGACGTGCAATCTCAGCGCGGAAAAGTCGGCTCCAGCAGTATCGTAAGCTTGCAGTCGCAATGCTCGAATCTGCTCCTTCACCTGGCGATTGCTCTGGCGAATCTGAGCGGCCAGGTAAATCAGGGAAATTACAACAGCCGTTGCTCCCACAATCTCCGCGATCGTACTGATAGCTTCCCAGTTCATTGCCTAATAGATCCTCTGCTCATGCGTTCGAACGTCGGTTTTCGTCGCTGGCGAGCCTTTTGCTCAATATCAGTCGAATGTCCGCTCTTGGGGGCAAAGCGGAAGTTCCAACCTGGGCAATTTAGCGCAAATCGACATCCGCTTTCGGCCAGAAGCGGAAGTGGCATCGAGATTGGATGATTCTCTGGGCCCAACCTGCCTGTATTCAGATGTCGTCTTCCGCGTTTTCAAAAAGCGCGGCACCGACATGCCCCCAAAATTCGGTGTTGAAACCGTACTGGAGCTCTTCCCAACGCAATCTGGACATCGCCTCAGCTTCTTTTGAAAACATGTGCGTAAAGTATCGATCCCAAGTGAACCACTGTTCTTCCGACAGTAAGCCACGTTGGTATCGGCCGTGTGCCAGCGCCCAAATATCAAGCATGTTTAGCACGTATTTTTCCCACCTGATAGCTTCGGCCTCGGTCACATCGGCATTGCCATTTCGCTGCTTGACCATCAGTTCTGCGAGTGTCGGGTCAATCATGAACTGATTTGCAAGGTCAGTATGTCGCTCAAAAAGAATATTTTCACTTGAAGCCTGCGTTGCGTCAGTATTGCGATTAATACTGTAGGCAACAAAAAGCAGCGAAATTACGACCCCGATAGTGGCAACAATCTCGCCTACGGCTGCCCATTCTGCAAGCGTCAATCTTTTCACCATACCCCCTTGCGATGAATATATTGCGTTCGATTTCGTCTTGTCCGGCGCAGATCTGTTTACTCCGCCGCCGTCCGCTTTGGGTCGATAGCGGCCCTTCCGGGAAAGTCTATCCGAATGTCCGCTTTCGGGGTAAAAGCGGACGTTCCAAACTGGTCAAAATAGCGAAAATCGACGTCCGCTTTCGGCCAGAAGCGGCCTTTCAGATGTCTAGCAGCCCAACAGCAGCTGTCGCGTAAAAGCGAATGTTATCGACTTAATTCGAAGCACAAACACTATGCGCCTCGATACGAATAGTCGCGATTTCGTCAAAGCGCGAGATCACCAAGTTCCGGCAGCAATTAGTGATAGGTGCTCCTGATGTGAGACTATTTTGACCGTACCTGCAGCTGTGAAAATGATTCCATCCGGGTTGTCTGGGTCTGCGTAAAAGGGATGCTTCTGAACCCAATCCCATGTGTAGTTGCCAGGGAGAAGCGTCGGTTGGCCCATAACTGTGTAATCATGAAAGACTAGCAAATGGCCGAGACCGGGAAATACGACGTCCCTCGTTGCTGTTCGACTGACCTCAACTTCAGTTGTCCCTGCCGGAGAGGTCCAGAAGACCTGATGGATAAGTTGTTCCAAGAAGCCAGCTACGGTCTCTCGATCTAGACCAAGCAACTTGTAATTTTCGAAGATCAAGACCCCCAAGAGAAACAAGTCCTGTTCGCACCAGACATGCGGGTCAGGCCCGTTGTCATCATAGAGTCGCGCTTGGCAGCGCATTAGAGCATCAGGTATACCCGGCGTCGGACTACCTGCAGCCAGTTGACTAAAGCCCTGCGGTGCTGCTTGCGCAATTGAGGTTACGTCCCCAACTCCACAGTGCTCAACTGGTGGATTTGCGTGAGCGGCGCTATCTACCCCAATCGCTCCGAATATCAGAACAAGTACGGCAGTAGAGACTTTTTTATTCATAATATTTTTCCTTGTGCAATTCGACTTTTGCAAAGGTTTCCTGCCTACCTTTGATAATAGCCGAAGATATGTTGATCTGACGCAAGGTGCACTCAAGCTGCTGACCAGATTATGTCCGCTTCGGGTCGTTA
>JBFHXJ010000088.1:0-18084 GCA_041598995.1 Woeseiaceae bacterium
ATCTGGAGGACGTCGCCGAAATGCACCGGAAGATTGAAGAACGATCTGTGGCAGGAAAACTACTGTTAAAGGTAGCCAAGTGACTGTGCAACCGTACTCTGGCAATGAGATTATATGCGGGACATTTTCCTGATCGAGTGATGCACGGTTATGCCCTGTCGTGCAGGAGGGGCAAAGGACGCCTGAACGGCTTAATATTAATTACAACAAGTTGCAGTTCAGTGGCCCAACCGCGAAAAAGATGGCCGGGAATTCGAATCTCTCCGGGCGTGCCACCTCAATAAATACACGGAAATAGTACGTAGAAATGTTGCGGCCAAGTCCAGAAGACCTGATTTGGCAGTAGTTCCGTCTGGAACTGAGACAGACTGCGCAGACACACACCGGAAAGTCCGGTAGGCTCAGTCAATTCTCACCCGATTATCGAGCTTTTGGGCGTCACGCCCGATATCCTCCTTGTCGGTTCTCGGCAATCAGGAGGCTCGAATGACAACGAAACTTCACATAGGAAATATCCCGTGCTCGGCGACAGATCAGGACCTGGAAATCATGTTTCGACAGTTCGGGCTTGTCGAATCGACGGGCATCATAAAAGACCCAGTTACGGGGTTGAGCCAAGGATGCGGATACGTGGATATGTGCAACGATTTGGATGCTGAATCGGCCATCAGGCGGCTCAACTTCAGTCAATTTGACGGCCGAACAATTGGCGTAAGCAGGGCCCGAACACCCCAGCCTAAAAGTTGATAATCGTTTCGTACCAAAACGCCGCTAAGGCAAAATACATTTACCTTGCAGCTTTATATAAGGTCGATTGCAATCCCAGTCGTTTCCCGAGTAACTGAGGTGAGCGTTTAGGGGCACCTCAATTTCGACACAGGAATTGGCATTCGCTTGAAAGCCACGATCGCATTCCCAGCCAAAACCATACGAAGAGTCGCTCAGATAGCCATTTTCCGGCACCACGATTTCGGCACAGGTATCGCCGATTTGCTGATACCCACGATGACAATTCCAGCCGACCCCGTAGCCTGAACTTGTCGGGTATGCATTAGGAGGAACAACAATCGCTGTACAGGTGTCGCCATCAACTCGATAGCCCCGATCGCAAACCCAGCCAGATCCAAAGGTATATTCATTTAGATACCCATTTGCTGGCACGTTAATCAAAACGCAGGTCTGATCAACCGCGCGGTATCCTCGATCGCATTTCCAACTCTCACTGCCGCCGGACATGAGATACGCGTTCGCCGGAATGAATATCGGTGCACAAATACCGTTGATTTCCTTGAACCCGTGGCTACACTTCCAACCCTGCCCATAGGCAACATTCGTCGCATATGCGTTCTCCGGCACTTCGACCGGATTACACATCCCCTCAACTCGACGATAGCCCAGATCACAATCCCAGCCCGTCCCGAATTTCTTGAGGTGGGCATTCTCAGGAACGTCAACGAATTCGGTCTGAGCCGACGAAATCCCTGATAGAGCCACGGTTAACATCAAGAACAGGAAGGCAAGTAAATTTTTCGCATGTAATTTTCGCAAACTGTTCATTGGATATTTACTCGGCTGAGTCTTAACGCCATATGATCCTTGTGATGCATTTTTTGTCGAGCCAGTCAATTGGTCGTAGAAGAGTTTGGGGCATTCATTTCACTTATGCGGTCAGACTCTATCCTTGCGTAGACTAATGCGTCATTGAAATTGTCGTATTTAAATTCCTTGAAGTGATATACCGTTCTTTGTTCAGAAGTAATGGCATACTGTTTCATCAATTTCCTTTGGTCTTCAGTCATAATGCATAAGCTCCACTGATATGGTTGGCCTATATATCCTTAGCCTCATTGACACGGAGAACCGTACAGTCAATCTGCTGTCCGTCGAGTTCAGAAATGGCTCGCTGACCACATTCCTGCAACATCTCTACGAAACCGAAGCCGCGCGAGCGTCCGGTATACCTGGTCGTTGCGACGCGTGCTGAGATTACGGCTCCAAATGGGCTGAAGATTTCTTCCAGATCAGTGTCCGATATACCCGCAGGCAAATTTCCTACATAAAGTTTCATAAGATCAATCTCCGTACCCGGTGGTCGAGCATTGCTGTGTACACTCGTATTGGTACACCGCCGACATTATGTCAACGGGATGGAATTAGAATCGATTGCCGGCTGCTAGCGCAAAGAGGAAACAGAGAAAATAGCGAGGCAGGAGTCTCTAATATCCATGAACGATACAGGATACTCCGACTAATAGCCCGGATTTCTAAGACGAGTTCAAACTGACTGGCTGAAGCTTGGTCGAGACGACGGCTTTTACCAGACATTCGGGCAAAATGCGCGACTCACAGTCAGATTGTCTTGTGTTGTCGTTGTTTATTTGTCGTTATTCGGAATGGCGATTCTTGACCCATACATGCATCGACGAACGGATATCCACATAATACTGATATCGGGGAGTGATCATCGGGTCGCTGGCTGTGTTATCGCTGGGTTCGTCCGGATCGGTCAGCTGGCTATTTCTCGCAATAAGTGTATAGTTCGCATCCCTTCCTTATCGCATCTATTGAGTCTGTCGGCATCGTGCCCCCATCCTCTTGAGCGGTTACTGAACCTGTAGGAGGTATCATGGGCAGGAAACTTTACGTCGGAAACCTACCGTATTCGGCCGATCAACAGTCCCTGGAACAGAAATTTGGACAGTGCGGCACGGTCGATTCGGTCAATGTCATAACAGATCGGGATTCGGGTCGTAGCAAGGGCTTTGGGTTCATCGAGATGTCGACCGATGCCGAGGCGCAGAAGGCCATCGAGGAGTTCAACGGCTCCGACTATGACGGCAGGCCAATGACCGTCAACGAGGCCAAGCCGCAGCAAAAGAAAACAGGCTTTGGCGATCGCCGCCGACAGGGAGGCGGTCCCGGTCGTTGGTGAGCAATTGCTCCAAATAGCAAGGGTTTGCCAAATCTAGTAGCTGCCTGGCTACCAGCCGGGTGGGCCGGTCACCAAGGATGACGTCGAATGAGTGATCAATGTTCATTGATGGACGATGCGTTCCAGATCGTATCCGTGCGGCCAGCCAAGCCCCCCCTCGCCGCGCAAGGTCTGAATTGGCACTGTTACGTCATTGCTCAGGGCACCAATACGATTCGCGGCTACCGACAGGGGAGTCTTGGGCTTGTAACGAAGGCAGTTGAGAAAATCGTCACTCAGCTAAATGACCGTCGAACCGGCAAACGCGGTCGCGTCCATCTCGTTTTGCCTAACCGGAAGAAACCTGACATCGCTCCATGATCAATTAACTACCCGGCAGGCATACCAGAATTTCTCGATTGCCAATTGCTGCGTTTTTTTTTGCGTGATTGAGTAATGCTAGGTTGTGCAATAAAGCACTGCCCGCAGGAGCGTTTCCGGCTTTTTGTGTTTTCGCAACGGTTTACGCGATCTTTACTAACTCGATCTCAAAACTGAGCGCCTGACCGGCGAGGGGATGATTGGCATCGAGGGTGACGGTCTCCTCGGTAACTGACGTTACCGTGAGTCGTGTAACCTGACCGTCCTGGCTCTTGGTCTGTAGCGCCATGCCCTCTGCAAGAGACAGGTCATCGGGCAAGTCGTTGCGGGAAACTGTCTGAACCAATTGGTCATGGTGCGGACCATAAGCGTCATCGGGTTCAAGTCGAATATTCTTGGTGTCGCCGACAGTCATTCCTTCGACTGCCTTTTCAAAGCCCAGAATGACCTGGCCCCTACCGAGCTCGAATTCGAGAGGATCTCGACCCGCTGATGAATCAAACTGGGTGCCATCGTCGAGGGTACCCGTGTAATGAATTCTTACTGTATCGCCGGCTTTTGCTTGGCTCATGAGAATCACTCCAAAGTTGGGTAAAAAGGCGTGCGCATCTGCGAGCGGCCTTACCGGTGCGACAAGAAGAAAGGCCCCGATCAGGGGCCTTTTTGTTTATGCGGGTACTATGTTTTCTGCCTGCGGGCCTTTCTGGCCTTGCTTGACAGTAAACTCAACCTTCTGGCCTTCAACCAGAGTTTTGAAACCATCGCCCTGGATTGCACTGAAATGAGCAAATACATCCGGGCCAGATTCCTGCTCAATAAAACCAAAACCTTTGGCTTCATTGAACCATTTCACCGTACCGCGAGTGGTAGACATAATCTATTCCTATTTAATCAAAGTAAAGAGAGCCCTGTCCCCAGGGTCGAAATTGCTGGAAGTAATGCATTTGCTTATGACAAACAGGACGAGTTAAAACCGAAGATACTTCTGAGAAAACATCGAAATGGAGTGCATAATGAAAAGCGCACTTACAGGCACGGCGGAGTATAGGGGAACTCGCTCCGGAGTCAAGGAAATTGCGCGGACGGGCCGTAATGAAGGCAAATTTGCTTCCGAATCGTGAATAGCCGCGTGCTTTCAGCGGCCGAAATGGGCTATAGTGATTCTCTCCCGATTATCGAGTATCCAGGCATCTCAGCCCACATCCTCCTTTCTCGGATCCCGACCACAAGGAGGCTCGAATGACCACCAGACTTCACATCGGCAATATCCCGGCGACAGCCACAAAACAAGACCTTGAAAACATGTTTCGACAGTTTGGCAAAGTCGAATCGGTCGGAATAATGAAAGATCAACAGACCGGATTGAGCAAGGGATGTGGCTACGTGGAAATGTGCTACGACGTTGACGCCGAAGAAGCCATCAGTCGACTTAACTTCAGCCAATACGGCGGTCGAACCATCGGAGTCAGCAGAGCGGGAGAGCCTCGGTTACGCAGTCAAGGAATGCGTACATAAATCGAGGCACGCCGCCACCTTGCCGATCCTGAGTCAGAAAACAACGTGTTATGCCTGCCGGGCGCCTGCTTGGAAAGGTCGCATTTTAGGCGTATAGTTCCTTGCCCACCTTTCATCGCGTCTATCGAGTCTGCCGGCATCGCGCCTACATCCTCTTGACCGGTAAATGAACCCATAGGAGGAATCATGGGCAGGAAACTCTATGTCGGTAATCTACCGTATACCGCGGATAATCAATTCCTGACGGAAAAATTCGGCCAGTTCGGCACGGTGGATTCAGCCAATGTGGTCACTGATCGGGATACTGGTCGAAGCCGGGGTTTCGGTTTCGTAGAGATGTCAAGTGACAGCGAGGCGCAGAAAGCAATTCAGGGACTCAATGGAACCGACTGCGATGGCAGGCCGCTTACGGTAAACGAGGCCAGACCCCAGCGGAAGAAGTCTGGCGGCGGAGGCGGCTTCGGTCGGAGCGGAAGTCGCTGGTAGCCACCGGTCCTTCGAGCGTTCCAGTTGTCAGCAGCAGGCGCGGACTGGCTCCGGGCCATCGCGCGTGATTGCCTAGACCGGCATGCGCATGCCTGAAAATCCATCAGTCTTGACACAACCCTATGAGGTCGTTTCGATCCGGCGGACTCAGCCACCGGGTGGCGGTAAGGGCGCCAACTGGTATCGATACAAAATCGTGCAGGGTAGCAATACGATTCTCGGCTACAGAAGAGGAAGCCTCAAAGCCGTGACAATTGCAGTCGAGGAAATTGTCGCTCAACTGAACGAGCGGCGAAACGGCAAACGCGGTCGCGTGCAACTGGTGACGGTGAAGAGGAAAAATTCGCACAAGTGACGATTTCCTCCGGACGCGCCATTCTTGCCAACCAGTTCTGTCCTCGAATCGAGGCACAGCCGATATCACCGGCAAATCTCGGGGATACTTTATTCCGACCATCTAAGCGTCATCCCATAGAACTTGACTCCTGGGCACCTGAGGTGTATCGAGACTAAAACTGTTAATGCCATGTTTCGTGGCTCCATAAACTGACGACAGGCGAGGAGGATCCGGGGCCATGGTTGAATTCAACGTCAACGGGAAACGGGTATCGGTGAATTCGGAACCGGACACGCCGTTGCTGTGGGTAATCCGGGAACATCTCAAGCTCACGGGGACGAAGTTCGGTTGCGGGGCCGGTCACTGCGGGGCCTGCACGGTGCATATCAACGGAAAGGCCGTCAGGTCATGCCAGATCCCGCTGGCCAGCGTCGAAGCGGCGACGGTGACCACCATTGAGGGGCTTTCGCCGGATTCCAGCCATCCGCTGCAGAAAGCCTGGATCACCGAACAGGTGCCACAGTGCGGCTACTGCCAATCCGGCCAGATCATGCAGGCCGCCGAGCTTCTTGAGCAGAATCCACGACCGACACGCGAACAGATTGTGGCCCATATGAACGGAATCATATGCCGTTGCGGTACTTACACAGGGATCATTTCCGCAATCCAGCGCGCGTCGCAGGAGGGATAAGCCATGGCCCGCAGCGAATCCAATGCCACCAAGATTTCTCGTCGTAGTTTCCTCGGTAGCACAGCCGGGCTCACGTTTGCGGTCAGCTTCAGCACCAAGGGTGCCTGGCTGCTGTCGGAGGTCCAGGCAAAGACCGCCGAGCATGAAATCGGTGCCTGGGTACGTGTCACCCCGGATGATCGAATCACAATCATCACCCCGGCGGCAGAGATGGGACAAGGGTCGATGACCAGCGTGCCGATTGTACTCGCCGAGGAACTTGATGCCGACTGGTCGAAGGTGACGCTCGAAATGGCGCCGGCCGAGCCGGAGATTTATGGTTATTCGAGAGGCGGCGCCAAGAGCATGCGTATCACCGGCAGCCGAGCGATCAGGAGTTACTTCGAGCAGATGCGGTTCGCGGGTGCACAGGTGCGTAAAGTGTTGTTGCAGGCTGCGGCGAAAGAGTGGGGTGTCGATCCCAGCACGCTGGAAACCGAACCTAACATGGTAGTCCACCGCGCCTCCGGCCGACGCCTAAGCTACGGTGAGATTGCCGAATTTGCCGAAGTGCCGAAGACGATGCCGGCGGTGTCCGCGGGAGAACTCAAAAAGAAAAGTGAGTTTCGTCTGATCGGTACGCCGGTTCCGCGGCACGATATTCCGGCGAAAGTTAACGGGACCGCGCAATATGCGATCGATGTCCACCTGCCGGGCATGGTGTATGCGAGTACAGTGCACGCGCCGGTACAACTTGCCGAGCCGGAAAGCTGGAACGACGCTGAGATTCGCAAACTTAAGGGCGTCATCGACGTGGTGCGGCTAGAGAGAGGCGTCGCGGTCGTTGCCGATACATTCGAGCACGTGCTCGCCGCGCGCCAGGCGATTCGGGTCAGGTGGAGCAAGGGCGCAGTTGCCGACGGCTACGATTCGGAACTGGCGCTGAGCAAGCAATATGCGGCGATCGCCGACGAACGAAATATTTCTTCTAAGCCGGTGCACAAGACCGGAGATGTCGATCGTGCATTTGCATCCGCGTCCAAAGTCTATTCGGCGAGTTTCAAGAGCGATTACGGTTATCACGCCCAGATGGAGCCATTGAATGCCGTCGCGCGCTTCAACGCGGCCGGGGACGAGGTGGAAATCTGGGAAGGCACACAGTCGCCCGGTGACTCTCGCAAGATGATTGCGCGTGCGCTGGGCTTCAAGACCAGCCAGGTAATCCATCATCAGCAGTATATGGGCGGCGGCTTCGGCAGACGCACGATTACGGATTACACGATCGAAGCCGCTTTGATTGCGCGTGCCATCAAGCGGCCGGTCAAGATGATCTGGACCCGTGAAGAAGACCTCGCCTTCGGCATGTTTCGTCCGCAGTCGTTGCAGTGTCTCGAAGCAGCGCTGGACGAGCAGGGTAAGGTTTCCGGCTGGCGGCATTGCGTGGTCGGCGACGGAGAACGCCTGCTGTATTCGGGGATCAACCTCGAGAGTTATTACGGCATTCCAAACCAGTTGATCGAGGAACGCGGCACCTCGCACGGCATCCGCCTGAAACACTGGCGGGCCGTGGCGCATCCATTCAATATCTTTGCTATCGAGGCATTCGTCGACGAGATGGCAACCAACGAGGGCCTCGATCCGTTCGCGTTCCGGCGCGCGCGTCTGGCGATGACGCCGAAAGCCGAACGCGTATTCGATGTAGTGGAGCGGATGTCGGACTGGCAAACACGACGGCCTGACGGCCGGGCCATCGGCCTGGCGGTCACAGAGCGGTCTGGCTCGCTGGGTGCGGGGGTGGTGGAAATCTCGCTAGATCGGCAAAGTGGTCGGATTCGCGTCCATAAAGTCTGGGTCGCTATCGACGGCGGCATTATCGTGCAGCCGGAGATGGCGCGGCGTAACGTGGAGAGTGGCATCATCTACGGCCTCTCCAGCGTGCTGAAAGAGCGGGCAACGGTAAAGAAAGGCGCCGTGGTGCAATCCAATTTCCACGACTACCAGCTACTCAGGATGTCGGAAGCGCCGGAGGAAATTCACGTCGAGTTTCTCGACCGCGACACCAGCCCTACCGGTCTCGGCGAGATCGGGAATCCGTTCATCGCCGCGGCAGTCGCCAACGCGTTCCATGCACTCACCGGGAAGCGGCTTTATCACATGCCGTTCACGCCGGAGCGGGTGCGACAGGCCCTTGCGGCTTGATTCCCTCGAACGCGACGGGCGCCACTGAACCTGGCAAGTAGCCACACTCGCGGTGAACGGAGAAACGACGGCGATGACCGGGAAGGAAATCGACCCACGGGTACTCGATTGTTGCGATCAATACGGTCGCGGGCAATTCGACCGGCGCGAGTTCCTGCTGAGACTGTCGAGTCTTGGTGCTTTATGTGCCTTGCCTTTCGATGTCCTGGCGCGAGATAGCCTGCCTCTGAGACCGATTCCGGGCAGTGATGAAATGCTGCCGGTCATCGGTCTCGGCTCGACCAAGCCCGTCCGGCAAATCAGTTCCAAAGGAACCGAACCACTCGAAAACGTCATTCGGACGCTCTTGAGTTACGGTGGCAAGGTCGTCGATACGGCGCCACGCGCCGAGGCGTTGGATGCAGAATTCGGCAAAGTACTCAACTTACCTGAGTTTCGCGACACATTATTCATCGCCGCAAAAGTCAATGCGCCAGGCAAAGATGCGGGCGTCGCACAATTTCGACAAACTCAACGCTTGTTTGGTCGACGCACGTTGGACCTGGTGCAGATCGAAAGTCTGACTGACCTGAACACACATTGGCCGAGTCTGCGCGAATGGCAAGCTGCAGGGGAAGCGCGTTACATCGGCGTGACAGTCGCTCACGAAGACAAATACCAGATGCTGGAATCCTTCATGCAGCGTGAATCACCCGATTTCGTACAACTAAACTACTCGGTCATGGAGACTTCGGCGGAGGCAAGGTTGTTACCCATCGCGCAGGAGAAGGGCATTGCCGTGCTGGTCAATGGACCGTTCATGAACGGTGAATATTTTAAGCGAGTCAGGGGACACGAATTGCCCGACTGGGCGCGTGATTTCGACTGCGCGAGTTGGGCGCAGTTCTCATTGAAGTACATCCTTGCTCACGCCGCCGTGACCTGTGTGCTGACCGAAACCACCAACCCCGGGCATATGCAGGAGAATATCCAGTCCGCTATCGGCCGTCTTCCGGATGATGGCGTGAAACGGCGCATGCGGGAACTCGCACAAAGCCTTTGAGCGCTGGTCAGCGATCAGAAACCGACCCCATATGACCGACATTGTCGGCGGCCACTGAGGACCCGCGCTGCATCGATTGGTCAATGCTTGCACCATGCAAATAGGCCGACATGAAGCCGGCAGCATAGGCATCGCCGGCACCGGTAGTGTCGACGACCCGATCAATCGCTATTGCCGGATGATCGAAAGCCTGATCTCCCTGAAAGACACGGCTGCCATCGCTGCCGAGCGTGATGACAAACAGCTTGTCACGCGCTCTCGCCCGCCTGGCGAGTTCACTGATGATGGCTATCTCGCTCACGTTCAGTCCGAAAAATGCGATGTCGATGTGCTCGATGTACCGCTCCAGCAGATCGAAGTCCGGATGCTCGAGAAAATCGGCAAAATCGATGCACAGGGTGCCAGTTGCGCTGATCGCCATCAAACGGTCGAACAGCCCGAGAATTTGCTGGTACACGGGCGCAACGACGGCATCGGCCTTTTGGATGATTCGCGTTTGTTCGGGATCGAAATCGAATTGTCCGAGAACGCCCTCATCGTAATGCACGAATTCTTTTTCGCCGTTGGGTTGAATTCTGATTTCCTGTAATGACGTCGAGCCAGCGAGTGTTGATATGTGACATTCGATTCCCGCCCTGGACAGGGCCGCAAGCACCAGGTCTGCGCCAGGATCGCTTCCGACGCACGATACGACGTGAACGACATCCTCTCCCGGCAATTGCCGGCGGGCATTGCGCGCGAAATTTGCCGTGATACCGCCGACGCGAACGGTGTTCGATGGCAGGTACCGGTCGATTCCACAGTCGCCGACACAAACGATGTCCATGTCAGACGCCTCTGATGGTCGACATAAGTAGTGACAGGGCCTCCGCGTTTACGCGCCCGTTCGACATGATCGATGTGCCGACAATGGCGCCGTCACATTCGGCGAGCAATTCCTGTGCGTTCTGCGCATCGAGGCCACTACCGATCAAAATCGGCAAACCTACAGCGGCTTGTCGAAGATCCTCGATACTCGGCGGACTCCCGGACTCTTTGCCGGTGACGACAACAGCATCGGCGCCTTTATCGCGCGCGAGTTCCGCGGATGCCTTGAGGGGTCGCGGTTCGATCATCTCTGCGTACTTGACCTGGATGTCGGCGAGAATCAGGACATGATCGGCGCTAATGGAGGACCGAAAGCGAAGCAGTCTGTCAGGGTCGATTTTGAATTCCCCGTATTCGGGCCGCGTCATGCGGTCGACAAAATAATCGACCCGGATGAAGCTGGCGCCCGTCATCGCTGCGACCGCGAGAGACGCTTCGGCATCGTGCAGCAATATTTCGCAACCAACGGCCTTGTCCCGGCTCTCGCGAACGACCTCGTGCGTGATGCGCGTCATCGCCGCTATCGTTTCCGCGCTCGCTTTAACACGGTGCGGGCGATCGTATTCGTTCTCGACGAGAACGCCATTGACGCCGCCGGCTTGCAGGGTATGGAGGTCCGATATCGCTTGCTCAATAACCTGTTCGATGCCGGGAGAATCGACATAGCCTGGCAGTGGTGGCAGATGAATCATGCCGATGATTGGCTTGGCATGGCCGAAGCAATTATGAAACCGGTCCAATTTTCCTTGCTCTCATGCTTGTGTCCGGCCATTGTATTTGGAATGCTCGGCTTTGTGGGCGCAACATCTTGATTTAAGCAGGATTCCTGGCATGAAACTGAAAAGGTGGGGAGTCTCCAGCGCTGTCGGCGATCTGCATACCGTCCTGATGCACCGTCCCGGGGCGGAATTGCGCGTAGTGACCGAATCGAACCTGCGCGAGTTCCATTTCGGTGAGCCGGTCAATGTTGAGCAGTTTTGTCATGACTACGACATCATGGTCGGGTGCTTCGAAAACCATGGTGTCGACGTATTGTTCCTGACCGATGTTCTGGCAGATGATGCTGACGCACTGAACTACATTTCGCATCGTCCCAACATGACCTACGTGCGCGACCTTGCGCGTGTTTTTCGACATGGCGCAATACTGATGAGCCCGCATTTGCGCGGGCGATGGGGTGATCAGCACATACTCGGGCGGGCGTTCGACAGGCTGGGTATACCTGTACACGGCGAAATCGGGTGTCCGGCGTTTCTGGAGGGTGGCGGTGTGACGATGATCGGTGACGATACGGTCGTTGCATCGATTTGTGATCGCGCCAACCAGTCCGGTACGAGTGCGCTGCGCGAGCTCGTGCTTGGCACGGAAGCCAGGTATTTTCTCGACGTTCCCCTGCCATTCGGCCACGTCCATATCGATGGCCTGTTCATGATGCTGGACGAAAAGCTGGCGATCTGTCACGCGGAAACGTTCGACGTGTTTCCCTGCGCATTGTACGAAGAGAACAAAAAGGCTCCTCGATACCTGTTGTTTACGCAGTTTCTCGAGGAACGAGGCATTGAGATCATTCCGATTACCTCAGAGGAGATGCGCAGGGGTGATCTCAATGTCGTCGTGACCCGTCGCGGGCGAAAGGCCGTCGGATTTTCGACCGCGGCACGCCTTGCAGAGGAGATGGCGGCGCGCGGTTGGGAGCTTGCGATGTTCCCGCATGACACGCTTTTCAAGGGAAATGGCGGGGCACATTGTATGACCTGCCCGATCCATGTCGCGTAATCGTCCATGATTCTGAAACGCCAAGTCGGGTTGCCGATCATACTGGCGATCGTAATCGGCAACATGATCGGGTCGGGCATATTCTTCACGCCAGGAGAGCTGGCGCGCGTAGCGTCCACCGAGTGGCAGGTCTATTTCATCTGGACGTTGTGTGGCCTCGTCACCTTGTTTGGCGCCCTGACTCTCGCGGAACTCGCAACACTGTTGCCGCGTGCAGGCGTTTTCTATCACACGCTGAATGAGGCGTACGGTCCATTCGCCGGCTTTCTGCAGGGCTGGATCCAGATCCTGATCAGCGGCCCCGGCTCGGTGGCGGGCATCGCCATACTGTTTGGTACATTTGCAAGCCAGGTGTTCGGCACCGAAGGATCCCATGCACGTGTCCTCTGGGGCATCGCCGCAGTCGTTTTCTTCGTGCTCGTCAATCTTCGTGGCGTCAGCTGGGGAGGCCGGACGCAGGTCGCATTGACGGCCGCCAAAATTGTCGGGCTGATCATTCTTATTGCTGGCGGGCTGTTATTTGCGTCGCCGGCATCGGACGTTTCGACGGTGCCGGCGACATCGCCAGGACTGGATGTGACCGGTTTGTTGCGATTCGTCGGTCTCGGCGTTGCCATTGTCTTTTTCACTTATGACGGCTGGATCGACGCGAGCCACATTGCGGGCGAAGTAAAAGATCCTGAACGCACCTTTCCGCGGGCGATGGGTCTCGGTGTGGTGACCATCACAATCGTCTACCTGCTGGTCAATCTGGCGTTTCTTCGAGTCGTACCGCTGTCTGAAATGCAGGCGAATCCTGGAGCCGTCGCGAGCACCGTTGCGTCCGTGGCCTTCGGCGATGTCGGCACGACAGCGATCAATGTCCTGATGTGGATATCGATCTTCGGCGCGCTGGGCGGCTTGATCATGACCCTGCCAAGATTGTGTTATGCCACCGCGTCGGATTACGTCGAGCGGACGGCCGGTACTCCGGTCGGAAAGGTTTTTCGCGGCATCGCTTACGTCTCGCCGAAAACCTCGGTGCCGGCCGGTGCTACGATATTCGTCGGGGTTGCGGCCATTGCCGCGCTGCTGTTTTTCGGTTCATTCTCGCGCATCGTCAGCTTTGTGCTCGTTCCACTGCAGGTGCTGAGCATGCTCATGATCTCGACGGTATTCGTTCTCCGGCCCCGCCTGGCCACGCCGAGGTCCTTCCGCACGCCCGGTTATCCCTGGATCCCACTGATTTATATCGTCGTCGTTGGCGCTTTGTTGGTCAGCGCGATCGTCTATAACCCGCTGGACACGCTGCTCGGCCTGGGCCTGGCGCTGGCTGCTGTGCCGGTTTACGTCTATCTCAGGGCGCTGGATCAGTAAGCGACATCGTGCCCGCTTGCAAAAGCGGTAAAAACTCCGGTTGCCATCATGTCATCCGAATACGCCTGTTCATGAATCTCCACGTCCAGGAGCGGTTTCAGCGGATCTGTCCCGGCGGGCCAAAGGGCGTTGGCCTGCTATTGCGAACAAGCCCGGTTTGCCCTAAGTTGAAAAGTCCATTTTTTTGTCAAAAACATCCGCTATGCGAGCTTTTCCGTATCCGATTTTGCTGCTGATGTGCGTGCAGGCAGTCGTGGCGCAAGCCCAGTCACAGGGGGCATTGCACGACAAACGCGAGGTGCATCTGGGTGATGTGCGTCAGATGACATTCGGCGGAGAGAACGCCGAGGCATACTGGTCGCCCGATGGCAAGGAACTTGTTTTTCAGTCGACGCGGCCGCCGCTCGGATGCGACCAGATTTTCAGAATGCCGGTTGATGATCCTGCTGCAATGACGATGGTTTCCACCGGCAAGGGCCGAACGACCTGCGGCTACTTCACGGCAGACAACGAACGCATTATCTATTCGTCAACCCACGTAACGGACGAACAATGCCCTGCACCGCCGGATCGTTCGCAAGGGTACGTGTGGCCGATCTATGACGCATACCAGATCTACAGTGCCAGGCCGGATGGCAGCGATCTCAAGGCATTGACCGACACGCAGGCGTATGACGCCGAAGCCACGGTCTGCTCAAAGGACGGCTCGATCATTTTCACGTCCACCCGCGATGGTGATCTCGATCTCTATCGGATGGATGCGGACGGCGGCAACGCCAAGAGATTGACGGATGCGCCCGGATACGACGGTGGCGCATTCTTCTCGCCGGACTGCTCAAAGATAGTCTGGCGCGCGTCGCGGCCGACGGGTGAGGCGCTCGAGGACTATCGGCGCTTGCTCGGGCAGGGCCTGATTCGTCCGGGCAAGCTCGAGATCTTTGTCGCTGACGCCGACGGCGGCAATGTGAGGCAGGTTACCTATCTCGGCGGCGCGAACTTTGCGCCCTTCTTCACGCCGGATGCCACGCGCATCCTTTTTTCTTCCAATCATCACGATCCGCGAGGCCGCGAGTTTGACATCTTCGCAATCAACGTCGATGGCACCGGGCTTACACAGATTACGTTTACACCGGGCTTCGACGGATTCCCGATGTTCTCACCCGACGGCGAGTGGCTTGCGTTCAGTTCCAATCGCAACCAGGCCAGCGAAGGGGACACTGATGTGTATGTCGCGCGCTGGATCGATGTTGCTCCATCTGTGGTGCAGTCCGCTGCCGATCGGTACCTGACGGATGTCAGGTGGCTGTCGGACGATCTGCGCGAGGGTCGTGGTCTCGGCAGCCAAGGGCTTGCAGCAGCGGCAGACTGGATCGAGCAGCAATTCAGGTCGATCGGTCTCGAGCCGGCTGGCGAGAACGGTGGATACCGGCAGCGTTTCGACGCCGTCGTCGACGTCGAGCGGGGTCCTGCCACCTCATTGAGCATTGACGGCAAAACGATAGCCGCGAGCAGCTATGTGATTCCGGGCTTTTCGGCGGAAAAATCTGTCGCGGCACCGGTCGTATTCGCGGAGTGGGGCATCGAGTCGCCGGATCACGGTGTCGATGACTATGATGGCCTCGACGTAACCGGGAAAATCGTACTGGTACGCCGTTTCACGCCGACCGACGGCGCATTCGAAAGTGGGGAATTGCAACGCCGACTCGGTGATATTCGTTACAAGGCGTTCAAGGCGCGCGAACACGGTGCCATCGCGCTGCTGGTTGCCGACTTACCCGTTGGCGACAAGCTGGAAGAAGCACCGTTGCCGAAGATGCGCGTTGACAGGCAGGGCGATGCCGGCATCCCCGTGGCGGTCATCGAGCGTGATATCGCAACCCGCCTGATCGACTGCGGGTGCACCGTCAGCCTGACCACGGCAATCGTCGAACACACGCAACCGGTCGAGAACATCATCGGACGGCTCAGTCCGAACGAGCGTCTGGCCGGCGCTGTCATGATCGGCGCGCATTACGATCACCTCGGCTACGGCGGCGAAGGCTCGCTGGCTCCCGAGTCGAGCGAACCACACAACGGCGCCGACGACAACGCGTCCGGGACAGCGGCATTGCTCGAAGCTGCGCGATCGCTCGCGGCACGTCGCGATTCCTTGAGTCGCGACATTATTTTCGTCGCATTCACGGCGGAGGAGAGCGGCTTGCTCGGCTCCAGCCAACTAGCGCGCGAACCCCTGCCGGGCATGGCGCCTGATGGTCTCGTCGCGATGCTGAACATGGACATGGTCGGTCGCCTCCGCAACAACACGGTGTCCGTGCTCGGCAGCGAATCCGCGGAAGAGTGGGACGACATCGTGCCGCCGCTTTGCGACGAGCTGCGCTTGAGCTGCACGCTGGGCGGCGATGGCTACGGACCGTCCGACCAGACGCCGTTCTATGCGGCAGGCGTTCCCGTGCTGCACTTTTTTACCGGCGCCCACGAGGAGTATCACAAGCCGTCTGACAACGTCGATCTGATCAACGCGGCCGGCGGTGCACGCATCGCCAACCTCGTCGCCGACATCGCCGTCGAGCTGACCTCGATCGAGGGACTGACTTATAAGGAGTCGGAAGCGCCGGCGCCGGCGGGCGACGTCCGCAACTACGGTGCGTCTCTCGGGACGATACCCGATTACACGGGATCACCCGACAACCGCCCCGGCATGCTGCTCGCAGGAGTCCGGGCAGGCGGCCCGGCAGAGGCCGCAGGATTGAAGAGGGGCGACCGCATCATTGAACTGTCCGGCAGAGAGATTCGTGACATCTACGATCTCATGTACGTGCTGCGGGAATCGAAGCCCGGTGAAGAGGCCAGCTTCGTTGCGGAGCGCGGCGATGAGCGCATCGAGGGCACGGTTGTCTTCGGCAAGAGCACCCGCATGCGCTAAGAAAAGTACACCATTCTCGGACCCTGTTGAACGGCAAAAAAATCCTCGATCAATTCCGGTTCCGCTTCAGAAACTCCCAGGTTACCAGCGCCGCAAGGCCGCCGACGACGCCGCTGAGGTAACTGGGTATTCGCACATCGAATGCTATGCGCCAGAGCAAGCCAACTATAAGACTTGCGATCACCATTGCGATGAGTGTGATGAGAGCTCGTTTCCAGAATGTCATGGTAGTTACCCTTGTCGTTTGATGACTATGTCTCGCTCAATGCGACTGCGACTGCAGGAATCGCTTTGATGTCGAGGCTGGTCGTAACGTCCGTACTGAAGGTCATGTTCGCCTCACGAAGTGCGCGCCAGCAATGTATTTTGACGGTATTTTTCGCAGCGACGTAGGTTTGTTCACTCTTCTTGATGTCGATCCAGAAGAAGACCTCGTATTCGATGTAAGGACCTGCAAAGTCCTTGACCGATACGAAAGGTTTTGGTGTGGCCAGAACGTCAGGCGCATCCGCTGCGACCTTTTCAAGCAATGAGATCACCTTATTCGGCTCGTCGTGGTACGCCACGCCTATCGTAAAGCTGGGTCGGCGGAGTCGGTCTTTCGTGTAGTTGTATAGAGGCTGACGGAACAGCTGAGCACTTGGCACAAAGACATCGCACGCGTCGTATGTGCGTACATGAATGTAGCGAAATTCCAGCGATCGAACTTCGCCAAATATGTCGCCGGTCTTGATCAAGTCACCGACCTCGAAAGGCCTGCTGATAGTCAGGAAAAGACCGGCGAGCAGGTTCTCGCCGACCTCTCGAAATGCAAAGCCGAGCACGATCGCGGCGACCCCACCGGTCGCCAGCAAGCTCGTGGCGACGCCGTGAAATCCCATGGTGCCGAGGGCGAGCAAGACACCGATCGAGGCGACTATCCAGCCGGTCAGGTATTCAAAGAACCGCGCAGTGGACTGGCTACGATTGGCGCGCAGGAGGATCCGGCCTGCCGCGCGACGGCTATATTTGGCGATCGTCAAAAAAATGATCGCTATAACAATGCCGTACAGAAACCTCGGCGCGACGCGCAGAAAAGCTTCCCAGTCGGCTCTAAGGGACTCAATGACGATTTCCATACGAACTCCCCTTTGATCGATAACGGATCAGTTGCGTGATCATCGTTAGCAGAGATCAGGCATGCAACAACTTCGCCTGACGCAGTAAGACTCAGGTCTTTATAATTCAAGTACATACACACTTAGGCGAAACCGCATGCGTCGTCAATAGGTACAAGCTGGCATTGAGATAGTGGCAATGTCTATACAACATTCACCATGCACAAGTTCGCGATTGTATGTGCAGTAAGACGCCGTCATAAGTAGACGTATTCATTCGCTCAATGAGGCTGGAAATGGACGAACTTGTACGTGCCGGCGATCGACAGCGCATGTCGATCCGTAAATTACGTACCGTGCGACCGTAAGCAACAACAACCTTCATATATGAAAAAAACACTTTGGATCGTGATGCCGGTCGTGTTGGTCGTCGCGATCGTCATATTCATCATTCCGATAGGCATCGAGCGATATACGGAGAACTGGCTTCACGATCAAGGGGTCACGAATCCCAGTATCGATGA
>JBFHXJ010000089.1:0-17815 GCA_041598995.1 Woeseiaceae bacterium
CTGAACATCGTCGCCTTTCGTTACAACCCGGCCGGCCTCAGCGAGACCGAACTGGACAAACTCAACGAGCAACTCGGCAAAGCGGTTTTGGCCGACGGCCGTTTCCTGGTCGGCACGTCGAAGATCGGGCCACGGACGGTTTTCCGGCCGGCGTTTTCGAACTGGCGCACCCGTCCCGAAGACGTCGAGGCGTTCGCGAACGTCGTACTCGAAGTCGCCGGGTCGCTTGCTTTGCCGCGCGCCGCAGGACAGTCGACATGAGATTCAGGACCGTTCTTATCCTCGCCACAATGCTGTGCAGCGCCAGCGCCTGCAGCGCACAGGACGTCGTGACCGCGCCCTACGTGCCGGACAGCGGCAGCATAACGATCCGCTGCGGCATCCTCGTCGATGGCATCGCCGAGCAGCCACTGACCTTCCAGACGGTCAGGATCGAAGACGGCCGGATTGCCTCGATCGGCTACAGCGACGACGAGGTCGACCTGGATCTCCGCAACTATACGTGCATGCCCGGCTTCATCGACACGCATACGCATATCGCAGACCTCGGCATGTCGGCGGACGAGAGCATTTACTACACGATCGAAGATAGCGAACTCGACGAAGCCGGGCGCAAAAACGCGCAAATTACCCTGGCGGCAGGCGTTACGACCGCGCGCGACGTAGGCGCCTACGTTGGCTGGTCGGGAAGCAGGCTCAAACAGCGGATCGATCGAGGCGAGTTAGTCGGGCCGAGGATGCTGGTCGCGCCTTTTTATCTGACGATTCCGCGCGGTGGCGGTGATCTTTACATCCCCGGATACGACGAGTCCGAGATTCCGCCGCGGCTGCGACTCGGCGTTGCCCGGGGACCGGATGCGTTCCGCCGCAAGGCACAGGAAGCCATCGACGGCGGCGCGGATTTTCTGAAGATCATTGCGTCCGGTGCGGTGCTGTCGTACGGCGGCGTGCCGGGCGCGCCCGAGATGACGCCGGAGGAGATCAAAGCCGTGGTCGACGTCGCGCATGCTGCGGGCAAGAAAGTCACCGCGCATGCGCACGGCGCGCAGTCGATCAAGGATGCGATCCGTGCCGGCGTCGACTCGATCGAGCATGCGTCCCTTGCGGACGACGAGGCGATCCGGCTTGCCGTCGAACACGGCGTCGCGTTTTCGATGGACGTCTATAACGGCGACTACATCGCAACAGTGGGTAGGCAGGAAGGCTGGGCCGAGGAATTCATCCGCAAAGGCGACGAGACGACGGAAGCGCAGCGCCAGGTGTTCACGAAGGCGCACGAAGCCGGCGTCATCATTACCTTCGGCACGGACGCCGGCGTGTATCCGCATGGCGATGCCGCGAAACAGTTCCCGATCATGGTGCAGCGGGGTATGACGTCGATGGAGGCGATCAGGGCGGCGACTTCCGTCGCGGCGAAAGTCATCGGTTGGGAGAAAGACGTGGGCGCGCTGGAACCTGGCCGCTACGGCGACCTGATCGCCGTAAGCGGCGATCCGCTGTCCGATGTGAGCCTGCTTCAGGACGTTCACGTGGTTGTGAAGGGCGGACTCGTGTTCAAGAACACGAGTCCGAAGTAGGCAAATCGCCCGGCAAACATCGGCATTTACCTATTCTCGGCGGGCTGCTGCGCGGGTAGCTTGAAAATGAGACCCGTTCCCGCAGAGGAAAACGGTCGTGAGCAAGACCGCTGCCGATATCGTCGAGCTCGATGCCAGCCGCCCGGTCTGGGACCGCTGCTTCATGGTGGCGCCGCTGGTGCTCATCGGCACACGGGACGAGGACGGTTCGCTCGACCTGGCGCCGAAACACATGGCATTTCCGCTCGGCTGGAAGAATTACTTCGGTTTCGTCTGCAGCCCGAAACACCGCACCAGCGTCAATGTGGAGCGGGATGGCGTGTTCACCGTCAGTTATCCAAAACCGTCGCAGGTGTTGTACGCGAGCCTGGCGGCCTCGCCGCGTTATGCGGGCGGACCGAAGACCGTGGTGCAGACTTTTGCCACGTTTCCGGCGAAAAAAATCGACGGTGAATTCATCGAGGACGCATACCTGTTCCTCGAGTGCAAGCACTACAAGACGATTGACGGCTTTGGCGAGAACTGCCTGATTGCCGGCGAGGTCGTCGCCGCCTACGCGCATCCGGACTACGTTCGTTCCGCCGAGTTCGACGATCAGGAACTCATTCACGACGCGCCCTTGTTTGCCTACCTGCCTCCGGGGCGTTTCGCCTCGATCACGCGATCGAACGCGTTTCCGTTCCCGACAGACATGAAGAGGTAGTATCGCCGTGGCCGGCGATTATGCTGAACAGGTCATCGGGCATATACGGTTTCAGCAGCCGGCGATAATCGAGTTCTTGAAGCACCTCGTCGATGCCGAATCGCCATCCGCCCATCCGGGCTCGCACGGCCTGATCGTCTCCGTTTTGCAGGAAGCGCTGTCCTCGATCGGTTACCGGGTCAGCACGCTGGCGCCAAATGGTGCGTACCGGCACCTGTATGCGCGCCGCCCCTCAAGACCGAAAAGAAAACCGGCGCAATTGCTGCTCGGTCACTTCGACACGGTCTGGCCGCTCGGCACCATACTGCGCCGGCCGTTCAGCGTCGACGGTAACATCGTCCGTGGCCCCGGCGTGTTCGACATGAAAGGCGGCCTGGCACAGATCGTCTTTGCCCTCAAAGCCGTACACGAACTCGAGCTGCCGCTTGCGGTGGAGCCCGTCGTTTTCATGAACTCGGACGAGGAAATCGGCAGCCGTACGTCGCGCCGCTATGTCTCTGCACTCGCCAAACGTGTGCATCGCGTGTTCGTCCTCGAACCGTCATTGGGCGAGGAAGGCGCCATCAAGACCGAACGCAAGGGCATCGGCCGGTACACGATCACCGTGCACGGCAAGGCGGCGCACGCGGGACTCGATCCGGAAGGCGGCGCGAGCGCCATCCTCGAGTTGTCGCATGTGATCCAGACGCTGTTCGCGATGAACGACGCCAACCAGGGAATATCCGTCAACGTCGGCACTGTCGACGGCGGGTTGCAGCCGAACGTTATCGCGCCGCACAGCCAGGCTGTTGTTGACGTTCGCGTGCCGACGATCGCCGACGGCGAGCGCATCGAAAAACAGATTCGCGATATCAAGCCTGTCACGCCGGGGGTGCGGCTGACCGTCGAAGGACGCATCGGTCGGCCGGCGATGGAAATGACGCCGCGCAATCAGGCGCTGTGGGAAGCGGCGAAGGCACTCGGCAAGGAGCTCGGCATTGAGCTTCAGCACGGGCGCGCGGGCGGCGGCTCGGACGGCAACATCACGAGCCAACACGCGGCAACCCTGGATGGCCTGGGACCCGTCGGCCACGGCGCCCACGCGGAACACGAATTTCTGTATATCGACAGAACGCTCGAGAGGACCGCCTTGCTTGCACTATTGTTGCTTTCTCCGTGTATCGACGGGAGCGCGGCATGACGGTGGTATCGTATTGTTCGCTGACGCGAATCTCGGATCTCAAGGAAAAGCCTTACGAAGTCGTGCGCATCCCGAAAGCGGACTGGGCTACGGGCGATTACGTGGTCGGCGAGATGACCAGCAGGTCGCGTCGCAACTACATGATCGAGCTCACTTCCGGCCGCATGGTGAACCCGATGCCGGGCGATCACATCGTCGGCGCATTCGGCAATCGTGCAGCCACGCTGGAGGGCGTCGGCAGCTGGTCCGACATCAAGGGTAACAACATGAATTCGATGACCGGAGCCGGCCTTTTTGGCGCCGTCACGTCCATGTCGCCGATGATTTCGCGCACCGTGGACCTCGTCTACCTCGGGCACGCGATGAGAAACGGGAAAAAAGTCTGCATGTCGGATTTCGCGATCGCGGACGCCGCAGTCGAGTTCAACGTGCCGACCATCCTGCTCGTCGGAACCTCGATGTCCGCCGGTAAGACGACTACCGGTCGGCTGGTCGTGCACGAACTCGAGAAGCTGGGACTGAAGGTCGTCGGCACAAAGCTCACCGGCGCGGGGCGTTATCGCGACGTCTTGAGTTTTCGCGACGCCGGTGCCAGCGCAATCTACGATTTCGTCGACGCCGGACTGCCGTCCACCGTGGTGCCGGAGGACGCGTTTCGCAAGGCCATTCGGCCGCTCCTTTCCAGGATGGCCAGCCACGAGCCCGATGTCGTCGTGGCCGAAGCCGGCGCCTCGCCGCTCGAGCCTTACAACGGCATGGCCGCGATCGAAGAACTCGGCGATAACATCTGCTGCACGATCCTGTGCGCGTCCGATCCCTATGCGGTCGTCGGCGTCGAAAAGGCATTCGGGCTGAGGCCGGACCTCGTCGCCGGCCCGGCCGCCAGTACCTCGGCGGCCATCAATTTGGTGCGCAAGCTCGCCGACGTCGAGGCGATCAACGTCCTGGATCCGAGCTGTCTCGGAGCTTTGCGCAAGGTCTTAAACAAAGTCCTCAAAATCTGAATGTAAGCGTCGGAATCTTAATATGGTTCCGAAATAATCCAGCTAGGTTGCACCGCGCGGATTCGGTCCGCGGACCCCGGTTTCGACACTGAAAAGGAGTACAATCGATTGGCTCCATCGAAGTGGCGACGCCGATCGCTCGCCAGAAGCAGAAAAATGAAGGGCACAGCCATGAAAACACTGAGATTCAAAGGGGATGTCCGCCTGGCGCTGCTTGTTTGCGCGGCCATGGTCGTGACGGCCTGCGGGCAACGTGACGAGGCCGCCGATGAAAGCGCGGCCACGGGAATGGCGAAAGTACCGGTGACGACATCGTCGGAGGAAGCCCGGGCTCATTACGAAGAGGGGCGTCGGCTCGCGGACAATCTGCGATTTGTCGAGGCGAACGAAAAATTTTCCGATGCCGTCGAAGCGGATCCCGGGTTCGCGATGGCCTATTACATGCTCGCATTCACCTCGCAATCCACTGCAGACTACTTTGACGCCGTCGGCAAAGCCGCGGCATCAATGGGGAATGCGACGGAGGGTGAACAGCTCTACGTTCGCCAGCTAGTCGCAATCGCCGAAAACGACCAGGCAGCACAGCTCGAGGCCGTGAGCAGTCTGCTCAGCATGTATCCGAAGGACGAGCGCACGCATTTCGCACTCGCCAGCTATCACAACGGACAGCAGAATTTCGCCGACGCCGTGACACATTACGAGCACGCCACACAGATAAACGCGGACTTCGCACCCGCGTGGAATGCCCTCGGCTATGCACGGCGCGGTCTCGGCGATCTGGAGGGGGCCAAAGAGGCATTCGCCCGTTACGTAGAGCTCATCCCGGATGAGCCGAACCCCTACGATTCCTATGCGGAACTGTTGATGGAAATGGGCGAGTATGACGAATCGATCGCGAACTATCGCAAGGCGCTCGAAATCGACCCGCATTTCCCGTCTGCCTATGCCGGCATCTCGATCAACGAGTCACTCAAAGGTAATCCGGAAGCTGCACAGGCTGCGGCCGAAGAAATGCTGGCTGCTGCGAGGAACAATGCAGAACAACGCGGTGCGATGTTCCAGTCGGTGACCGCTCACCTTTATGCAGGCCGCATCGACGAAGCCATAGACACCGCAGAGCAACTGTACGCACTGGCGAAAGAGCAGGAAGACCTGGCCGCCATGGGCGACGTCGCCGAATACATCGGTGACATCATGTCGGTGACGGGCGACGGCGCGGGCGCGTTCGAATACTACATGTTGGCGCTGGAGAATCGCCTGGAAGCCCCCGTCAACGATGCCACCAAGGAACGCGGCAGACGAACGCATCTGTTCAAGTCGGCAATCGCGGCAATCGTCGCTGATGATCTCGATACCGCGAAAGCGCGCGCCGCCGAGTATACGGTGTCGGCGGAGGCTGCCGGTAGTGCGTTCGAGCGGCGCCGTATCCATGAGCTCGCCGGTTACATCGCCGCAATGGACGGCGACAACGAAGCCTCGGCGCGCGAACTGGCACAAGCCAACCAGCTCGACCCGATCGTGCTGTACTGGCAGGCCGTCGCCAACAGGGAGCTCGGCAACGAGGACAAAGCGGCCGAACTCGCGGCGATGGCGGCGTACAAAAATACGATATCGCCAAACCTGCCGCTGTTCCGTGGCCAGGCGATATCCTTGTTGCAAGATCTGGAAGAGAGCGAACAATTGGAAGCCGAATAATCTCGGCGAATCGCAACGCCAACGGGCCCTTCGGGGCCCGTTTTTTATTCCCGTCAGCGTGGCCGCGGTCAGAGCCGCGCTCTGACCCCGATCTAATCCATTCCTGCCTGTTGCCTGACCCAGCGCACGGCTGCCTCGTGGGTGCCGAACCAGACGCCCGGTTTGCTCTTTATATAGTCGATAAGCTCGCGGAGGATGACGATCCGCGACCGGTGGCCGATGTAGTGTGGATGCATCGTCAGCACGAACGTCGTGCCTTCTTCGTAGGCGACGTCGAACTCGTCCTTGTACACCTGCAGAACCTCGCGCGGATTCGAATAGCGATCGCCGAGCGGATTCATGAGCGGCGCATCATCCAGGATCCAGTCCACTGGCAGTTCGACGAAACCGGTCGGTTCTCCATTGGCGATGATCTCATACGGCCGGTCGTCCGCCATCAGCGACGAGTCGTAGAGAAAACCCATCTGTATCAGGAGGTCGAGCGTGTTGTCGGAAAAGTTCCACGACGGCGCCCGGTATCCGACGGGGCGTTTGCCGATCAGCGCTGTCATGCGCTCCAATGCCATTCGCAGCAGACGCGCCTCGACGTCGCGTGGCAACTCCGCATTTCTCTCGTGAATCCAGCCGTGAATGCCGATCTCGTGGCGGCCTGAGGCCTGAATCGCCGCGATCATTTCCGGCGCGAGTGAAAAGCTCAAGGCGGGTCCGAAAAAAGAAGCCGGGATGTCGTGCTCGTCGAGTAGGCGCAATACGCGGCCGAGACCGACGCGTGCACCGTACTGTCCTTGCGACAAGCCGCCGACATTGGTGTCACCGTCGCGCAACCAGATCGTTTCGTTATCGGCATCGAAAGACAAGAGCACCGCGACCCGTGCACTATCGGGCCAGCTTGCCGGATTGAGATTCCTGCCGGCCCTGATCTTGTTCACCGCACCCTGAACGCGATCCTCCGACCATTCCCATGGCGGATCGTCGTCCTGCGCGGGCGCGGGTTGCGTTACCAGGCACAAAGTCAGTAAAAGGGTTGAAACCAGCGCTTTATTCATTCTTATTCCGCCTTTTAAATGGATGGTGCCTGCCGGAATGCACCAGGATGTTGACAAATTACCACCGCCATAAAAGGATTAAATCAGGTCGCGTTGAGTGCCTATCAGTGAATCGCGCGTGACGAGACCGGCCAGCTTGTCCACGGGCCAATCGTCCGTCCCTGCGGGTCGCTGCGGCAGTACCATGTAACGCAACTCCGCCGTCGAATCGTGCACTCTGACCTCGACCTCATCGCCGAGCGCCACGCCGAATTCTGCGAGCACTTTCCGCGGTTCGCGAACCACACGCGAGCGATAGTTGCTCGACTTGTACCAGGCCGGCGACATGCCGATCAGGGAGCGCGGATAACAGGAACACAAGGTACAGACGATCACGTTGTGCACGGCGTCGGTGTTTTCCATCACCGTGAATTCGTACGGCGCGATATCGAATCCCAGCTCCCTGATTGCCGCTCCACCATCGGCCAACAGGCGATTCTTGAAATCACGGTCGGTCCAGGCGCGCGCCACGATCCCGGCGCCGTTCTCCGGCGATGCGCCCTGCATCTCCGCGATGACCGCCAGTTCCTCGCCGGGCGTGTAGTGTCCCGCGTCGATCAACAGCTCGCGCAGCGCGAGCCCGATGCGTGCTGCATCGCTCGTCGGTTCCGGGTGGTCGGGCTGAAAGGTCGTCGAGTGGTCGTGGTCGCTCATCCCGCCGGCTCCAGCCAGTGTTCGAAGATTTCGATCTCCAGGCTATCCCCGGCGGGGCCGTCGTAGGATGGCCACAGATCGTGTTGCGGAATCCTGACGCGGTATATGCGTTGCTCAGGCTTACCGTCGCCGCGTATGAAATTTTCCGGCATGCCGTGCAAGCCGCAGACGCGCTCGATGACGCCGGCATGCCCTTTCGCGTAACCCGGCACCCTGTGATGGACCGGCGGCGTGCGATCAGCGATGCGCACCCGCTGGCCTTTTGCGAATTTCGGCGCCCTCATGAGCCTGCCTCGGCTTCCTGCCGTTCGCGAATAGCCTGCGCTTTTTCGAGAAGGTCGGATTCGGCGATGACGCCGCGCGAAATGAGGGTCGATGCGAGCGCTTTCGCCCAGCGTTCGAAGTAACTCAGGTTCGCGTAGTCGTCGGGCGTCAGCCGCTCGATGCCGTCGCGCAGTTCGGCGAAGTCGCTGATCAGGCCTTTGCGCAGCGCGAGGCGCACCATGGCGTCGATCTGCCATTCCCAGTGCGCGATGTCGTGCTCCGTGAGGTCGATCGGCCCGCCTTCCCTGCCGCCGACGTCGTGTGGCCCCCAGGATTCACTCATGCGTTTTTCCTACCATTCGCCGAGCGTGCTGCCGTCGGCAAAGCGCGCCGCGATGAAGAGCCCGGCGCGGGACCCGTCGTGCATCGGATTGAACCTGATCTCGACGACATCGCCCGCCTTGAAGGAATTCGGCCGCCAGCCTTTACGGAACAGGGTATTCGGCCCGCCGCCCTCGATGCTCCACTCCTCCGGCTCGCCGCCTTTCCCGTCCACGATCACCTGAATCCAGATATGCGGATTGGTCCACTGGAATTCCTTCACGGTGACCGTGACCTCACGCACGATCGACTTGTCGAACATCGCGTTCGAATGGTGTGCCTCCGCAGCATCGTGCGCCGGCAACAGCATCGCACACAGCGCCGATACAAAAAGTGCCACAGTCCCCTGTTGAAGTGACTGGGAGTGGCCCGCATTAATCGTTTGGCGTTTCATCAATCGTGACGTCGATAACGTTGCCTTCCGTGTCGAGGGTCAGGGTCTGTCCGGCTTCCGTGATCGGGTTCCTGTTGTTTTCCGCGCAGGCATAGTCGTAGACGCGTGTCCCGGCCGCCAGTCTCCTGAAATGCCGGGTCACGTGCCAGGGTTTGGTCAGCGCCAGCGGATCTTCGATGACGAGTTCCGCACGCAACAGGCCTTCGTCGGTCAGGTACATGCGCGTCGTGACTCGTGCCTGGTCACTCAGCGTCAGCCCGCTGCGATCGAGCACCGTATGCTTGTCGCCGATCATGCCGATCGTCGTAAAGGTAAGCGTCTGATCTTCCCAGCGCCCGACCGAATCGCCGGTGAATGTCGGCCACAATTCATCGGGCGACGGATGGGCCCTGCCATCGGTATAGATGCGCGCGATATTGGGGCCGTTTTCCGTAACGATCCAGGTCTGCTCCGGCCGCACGATGAATTCGTAGACGTCGGGGAGCGCGAGCAGGCGCGGGAATCCGGCGGGCGTACCACAGCGTGAAATCGGATCGGGCAGGCGATCCTTTGCCGCAAGCGCCAGGTTGGCCCGGTACCTGGCTTCCCAGGCTTCAGTCAGCGGCGGATATTGGCGCACGCCAGGACTGCCAGCGAAGCCGTCTTTCGGCTCCACGGTGGACGGGTCGAAAATGCCGCCGTTGCCTTCCACTCGCTCCCATACACCGCTCCAGTCCGGCAGTGACGCGGCTTCGGGCCGGGCCGCTGCAGGCGACAACAACCAGAAGAGCGCGATCAGGCTCAGCCCCCGCCAGCGGCTTGGTGTTATCGAATCGGGCTGTAACATGAATTGTCCTGCCGGTAAGCAAGCGGTGATATTAGAACCGTGCCTTCATGCGGTCAAAACGCCGGCCGAATCGGCGCCTTGACAGCCACTCGTGCCGGCAGTACAAGCAGTCCGGTCAGGATAACAACGATAATCCGTCGGGAACGACATGCGAAAAACAACGATCATTGCACTACTGCTTGCGCTCGCAGCGCCCCTGTGCGGCTGGTGTCAGACGATCGCCGAACCGTTCAAGCTCGGCACGTTCGAGATCGATGGCAGGCCGACAGTCGGCATCGTGCTGCGCGATCGCCTGGTGGTCGAGCTCGACGCGGCGAATGTCGCGCTCGAGCGCAATTCTGACTACGCAAAGATCCCGCTGCCGGCCGACATGCTGGATCTCATCAGTCGCTATGAGTATGGGCTCAAGCGCAGGCTGTACGAGATCGTCAACGAGCTGGTCGCGAACGACAGCCTGGGCAGGAATCGGCCCCCATACGTGCACGATGTCGACGACTTGAGGACGCTGCCGCCGATCATGTATCCCGGCAAGATCCTGAACGCCGCGGTCAACTTTTACAGCCACGTGCAGGAAACGGGAACCGAGGAAGAGCGCAGGGAAGCGAGGCGCCTGCGACGCGAGGAACGCGGCGTTCCCTACCTCTTCATCAAGCCGAGTCGCGGCGCTGTCATCGGCAACGGCGACGCCATCGTCATTCCCTACGGCCGCAATCGCACCGATTGGGAAGTCGAGCTCGGCGCCGTCATCGGCAGGACCGCCAAGTATGTGTCCGCCAATGACGCGGAAGACCATGTCTTCGGCTACATGGTTACGCTCGACATATCGGATCGCGGCGGCAGGCCGCCTGGCGGCGCCCCGTTTACGAGCGACTGGTTCGTCGGCAAGGGGCACGACACGTTTGCGCCGCAGGGTCCCTGGATCGTACCCAAGGAGTTCTACGGCAACCCGATGGAGATCCTGAGGCAATCGCTGAAAGTCGGTGACGAGCAGATGCAGGAAGCCACCGCCGGCGACATGATTCACAGCCTCTGGGAATTGATCGAGTACGCCTCGTCGATCATCACGCTGTATCCCGGTGATGTGATCAACAACGGCACCTCGGGTGGCGTCGGCATGGGCACCGCCGTGCGCGGCAAGCAGCGATTCCTGCAACCGGGAGAGGTAATCGAGGCCACCATCGACGGCATCGGTACCTTGCGCATGCCGGTCGTCGCCGAGGAAAAACCGGAAGGGCTGACCGGCGCCCATCTGCCACCGGTCGACAGCTACCGCGATCCGCTCTAGGCAGAGGAAGTGTTAAGTGGTGAACCGAAGTATTCTGCACCCCTCATGCGTCGTGTCGGTGCTCATGCTCACGGTGCTGCATTGTTTCCCGCAGATTGTCTCGGCAGCGGGTGACGTCACCGAGAAACGCGTCCTCGCGGAATCGGCGAGCGGCGAAAACTGGTTCCTGAAAGGTGGCAATTTTCGCGGCGAGCACTTCAGCCCGCTCTCGCAGGTCACAGACAGGAACGTCGGCGACCTGGGCCTGGCCTGGGCAACCGACCTGCCGATCCCGGACGGCATATCCGCGACGCCGATCGTCGTCGACGGCGTCGTCTATCTCTCCGGTGCATTCTCGATCGTTTATGCGATCGACGCCGGGGACGGACGCATCGTCTGGCGCTACGACCCCGATGTGAAGCAGGCATTCGTGGCGAGACCCGGCTTGTCGTGGCCGGCGCGCGTCAATCGCGGCGTCGCTGTGTGGGACGGCATGGTGCTCGCGACCACGGCCGACTGCCGGCTCATCGGCATCGACGCCGCATCCGGCAGGGAGCGATGGTCGCGCAAGACCTGCGACTTCGAGCAGGGTTATGCGATTACGGACTCACCGTACGTCGGTGGCGGCAAGGTGTTCGTCGGCAACGCCGGTTCCGAATCCGGACTGAAGAATCGCGGTTACGTATCCGCCTACGACGTGCACTCGGGCGAGTTGCTGTGGCGTTTCTATACGGCACCGAGCGACAAGCCCGCGGAAAACACCTCGGCAGCGATGAAGATGGCCGCAGCTACCTGGTCGGGAGACGCGCTCGAAAAATTCGGCGGCGGCGGCAACAACTGGAACGAGATGACCTACGACCCGGAGTCGGGGCTGCTGTTTTTCGGCACGGCGGGCGCACTTCCGTATGTCGCTAAAGATCGTGACCCGGAAGGCGGCGACAACCTGTTCATGTCCTCCATCCTCGCGCTCGATGCCGACAGCGGCGAATACGTCTGGCATTACCAGACCGTGCCGAAGGACAGCTGGGACTACAACGCCACGATGAATATCGTCCTCGCCGATCTCGTCATCGGCGGCGAGACGCGCAAGACATTGCTCACGGCACCGAAGAACGGATTCCAGTACGTGCTCGACCGGCTGACCGGCGAACTTCTCGCGGCGGACAAGTACGCGAAAGTCAGCTGGGCCACCCACATCAACCTCGAGACAGGACGGCCCGCTTACGACCCCGCGGGCGAATACTGGAATCGCGCCGCGGAACGCGCGGTCGCGGTCTGGCCCAACATGTGGGGCGCGCATAACTGGCAGGCGATGGCGTGGCATCCCGGGCACAGGCTTTTGTACATTCCGGTCATCGATATCCCGAGTGTCGTCACGCCCGCGGACGACGGCGAGTTCGATGACACGCTGGAGGTATTTACCGAGGTCGATGGCAAGCCGTTCAGTCCCGGCAAACTGGTCGCATACGATCCGGTCGCACAGCGTGCACGCTGGACCGTCGGGCAGTCGCTGCCAGTCAATGGCGGCGTGCTCGCGACCGCCGGCAACCTCGTGTTCCAGGGCAATGCGGAAGGCCATTTCGTGGCTTACCGGGCAGACACGGGCGACAAGCTCTGGTCGGTCGCCACGGGTTCGGCGATCACCGCGGCACCCGTGAGTTACCGAATCGACGACACGCAATTCGTCCTGGTCCCGATCGGCTCCGGCGGCGGCCTCCAGTTCGTCTATCCGCAACTCGGCGCCACCCGCGAGTCACAAGGGCCCACGCGCCTGCTCGCCTTCAGTCTGGAGGGGCGTGGTGACTATCCTGCGCTCGCGCCCGTCGCCCGAACCCTGCCAGAACAGCCCGAATTGACCGCCTCGGCCAACGTCATCGAAAAGGGCGAGGCGCTATATGCCGAAAGCTGCGGCGGCTGTCACGGCAAGCACGCATCGGCCCGTTTCGGCGGCACGGTCCCCGATCTGCGCTACGCATCGGCTGATACGCATGCGAGCTGGCACGGCATAGTGATCGGTGGTACCCAAAGCGCCAACGGCATGCCGGCATTCACGAATCTCGACCTCGAGCAGTCGGACGCGATCAGGAATTACGTGCTGTCGCTGTCCAACAAGCTGCGCGAGGCGCAAGCGTCGAGATGATCGGACTCCCGGCATGAATATCGACACCTCGCTCCGCGAACTCGGGCCGGTCGACGTGACGGCGCTGCGCGACCTCATCCTCGGCCAGGACGAGTCCGCATGGCGGGAAGACCTGACGCGCCAGGACGAGTTCGAGGTGCACCGCGCGACGGAATCGATCGTGATGCTGTTCGTCGACCTAGACCGCTGGCCCGAGGTCATCGTGAAACAAGAGGCCGGCTGGCCGCGCCTCAAGGATGTCGCGCTGCCGCTCATGAACGACATCATTTCACAGCATTATCCGCCCGGGGGTACCGTCATCCGCGCGATGGCCGCGAAGCTCCTGGCCGGCAACGTGATATCGCCGCACACCGACCGGCACCCGTCTTTTCACTGCGGGCACCGCATTCACGTGCCGATCTCGACCAATCCGCGGGTGCGTTTCATGATCGACGGTCAGCCTTATCAGTTACAGGTCGGTCAGGCCTACGAGATCAATAATCAGAAAATGCATTCGGTCATGAACAAAGGCAGCGAAGACCGCATCACGTTCATCTTCGATTACGTGCCGCCCGAAAAGATCGCGGCATTGGGTAACGTGTAGAAAAATTCCTGCATGCGATTGCATCGGGCCAGCTAGGTGCGAACACTGATTTCAAAGGACCGGCGCTAGAATCTCCTCGAGCTCGTCCAAGTACGGCCCGTAGTTCTTCCAGAAGTTCACGGCGGAATCGTAGATCGGCCGACGGACCTGCTCGGCGCTCGCCGTATTGACAGGTCGCTTGTTCATGTAGAAATCGAGGCAGGCTTTTTCGAACGGCAGGCCGCAGAATTCGAGGATGCGCCGAGTTTGTTTTTCGAAGTCTGCGACGATGTCCTCGTAATGCACTCTGAGGATCTGTCCGGGCAATACAGTGTCCCAGTGCTCCATCGTCCCGATGTAAAGCAGGTAGTACTCGGCCAGTTCGGTCAGGTCGTATGCCTGGCTCTTGCCTTGCGCGAACAGCTGCCGGTAGTTCGCGACGCAGGTGGCCATTGGACCGCGGCGCACATCGATGATCCTCGCCTGCGGCAAGACCAGGCGAATAAAGCCCACGTGCTGAAAGTTTGCCGGCATCTTGTCGGTGAAGTACGGTTTGTCACCACTCACGTGCCTTAATGCGTGATGGAGGTAGCTTCTGCCCAGCCCGGTCAGCGCCTTCGCATCGAATTCGCGGACGATCTCCGGATAACGGGAGTCGTTGCCGTCGGTCGAATGCAACGCGTTCGTGATCATGATGATGTACGGGAGCTCGCCGGCACCATGCACCTGGCTGTGGCTCGCCACAATCTGCTCGATCAACGTCGATCCCGATCGCGGCATGCCGACGATAAAAATTGGCGTCTTGTCGGCCGGGGTGTCTGCTGCCTCGCGGTCGAACATCGCGGTATCGAAGGTTTGGCGAATGTTTCGCTGGCTAACTTCGGTCTCTACCGGGTCGTACCTGATGAGGGCGCGTTTCGCGGCGTTGCCGATCCTGTATTGCTCCCAGGCCGCGCCGTAGTCGCGCCGCTCCTCGAGCGCCCGCGCGAGCGCGAAACGAACACCTACCTGCGAGTGAGGAGCGAGGTCACTCGACCCGGCGATTGACTGCATCGTTCGCATATCGTCGTCATTGAGTTCCGCCCCCTTGAGGGTCGCGAGATTCCACCAGGCATCACCGAATTCCGGCTGCAAGGCGACGCATCGACGGTAGCAACCGGCTGCATCGTCGCCCCGGCCCGCGATACGCAACATGTGGCCGCGGCCCAGCAAGGCGGAAACGTCGTCAGGCCGGGCCGCAAGGCATTTCTCGTAGGCCTGGAGTGCCTCGTCGCTGCGCCCGACGAGGCCGAGCATGTCACCGAGCGCGCTTTGCACGGCCGGGTCTTCGAGCACCTCGCGGTCCGCGCGTTCGAGGATGTCTATCGCCTCCGGATAGCGGCCCCTGTCGCCGAGAAAGCGGCACAAATCAAGGATCGCCCCGACGTTTCCCGGCAGGCGAGTGACGATTCGTCGCAGGTAGCCTTCGGCGATGACGAATTGCTCCCTGTCGGTGGCAATCATCGCGAGGAGCCGCAGCGCCCCGGGGTTGTCGGGCTCGCGTTTGAGGATCTCCTGGCACGCCTGCGCCGCGGCGTCCGTGTCGCCGCCTTTTCGCAGGCGGTTCGCGTGCTCGAGCCGAGGGTCGAGTCGTGCGGATGTACGGCTGATTTCCCTGGCCTTTTCGAAGAACGGAGCGGCCTTGCCCGGTTCGTTTCTGGCCATCCACAGCGCGCCGAGATCTTCCCAGGGCTTGGCAAACGCCGGTTCGAGTTCGGTCGTGCGCGTGAGGTGCCGCTCGGCCTCGTCGAGTTCACCTTTTTTCAAAAGTATGGCGCCGAGCATGCCCAGCAGGTTGATTTCGTCCGGGTTTCTCCCAAGAGACTGTCGGCAGCGCTCCTCGGCGTCGTCGATCCGCCCGGCCTCGACCAGCTCGAAAATGCCTTGCAGCTCCATGCGAACGTCCACGTCAGTCCCGGCGGTTGATGCCGGCCGCCTCAAGCACGGCCGGAATTGTCTCCAATTCGCGGCTTGCCATGATATTGACGCCGTCGATGCCGGGAATCCTCTTGAGCGCCGCGATCGTCTCGGCGCAAATGCAGATGCCCTCGATTCGCGGATCTGGCGCCGAATCGAGTCGTTTCAGTATCGCGTCAGGCAGCATCACGTTGGGTCGATTCTCGCGCAGCCATCTGCCGTCCTCGGACGAATCGATGACCGCGACCGAGACGATGACACTCGTGCGTTGGATCATCTTGTTTTCCACGAGGTATCGGGCATAGCGCCGCAGCAGGTCGACATCCATGCAGAGATGGGTCTGAAGAAACGTTGCACCTGCGTCGATCTTTTCGAGTAATTTTTTCGGTTTCCAGTTTGACCGGGGCATGACGGGTGTCACCGCGCCACCGATCAGGAAATCTGGCCGGTTCATCAGCTTTTCGTCATTGTTGATGGTATTCGCCGTGCGTATCAGCTCTGTGGCGCTCAGGTCCAGCACCCTTTTCGGGCGCGGCTTGAAGTCCTTAGGCGCCTTCTCGCCAGCCACCAGAAGCAGACTGCTGACACCGATCGCGGCGGCACCCAGCAAATCGCTGACGAGCGCGATTCGGTTGCGGTTTCTGCTCGCGAGCTGGACCACAGGATCGACGCCGATATCCAGGAGGATGCTGGCGGCCGCGATGGCTGACATGTGCAGGCGCCCGTACTGGTTATCGGTCAGCAGGATACCGTCCACATGGTCTTTCAGAACGTCGGCCTGCAGGTGTAGTGATTCGGCGTCGGCTTCAGGGCGCAGGAAGATCTCCGCCAACACCGCGAAGTCCTTGTGACGGACTGCATCACGAAACGTTCTCAATACAGCTCTCGCCGAGTCGAGGGGTCTGCAAAGGTAATGCCTTCGCCTGGCCGATACAAGAATGCTCTGGCGCTCACCAAGCCGGTGTGTTGAACTTTGCCCGTGAGCAGAAAAGCACAATTGGAAAAGGCCGTCGAGCATCTCCGCGCCGGCAATCTGCAGATGGCCGCCGAACTCTGCAACGCCAGCCTCAAACGGTATCCCGGCGACGCGCATTTCCTGTGCCTCTCAGCGCGGGCCAACCTGGCGATGCGGAATTTCGACGTCGCCACGCGGCGCATCGAGGAAGCGATCAGGCGCTTTCCCGATTTCGCGACCGCGCACGAGACTTACGGCGACCTCCAGCTGGTACGAGGTCGTGCAAAGGAAGCATTGACCGCCTACGAGACCGCGGTACGTCTCGATCCGACGAATCCTGTTACGCACGACAAGATCGAGCGGGCGCGGGCGGACATGGAAAGCAGCAACCGTGGTGCCGCGACGTCGCGCAATCGGCGCAGGATGCGATTCGCCCGTGAAATCGAGTCCGCGCGCCAGGCCGAGCAGGCTGGCGACCTCAAGGCGGCCGAGATGATTTACCGGGACGTACTGAAAAAGGATCCAGATCACATCGAGGCAGCGCGGCTGCTCGCCGGTATCGCCGTGCAATACGAGCGATTCCGTGAGGCCGAGATATTCCTGAAGCGTGTCCTCGAGAACGCGCCCGACTACACGCGGGCATGGGTCGACCTCGTCAACGTGCAACGTGAGCTCGATAAATTCGAAGACGCCATCGAAAGCGCAAGTCACGTACTTAGACTCGAGCCGGACAACCCCAACTCGCACATACTCTACGCCGGCGCCATCGGCACGGCAGGCGATCACGAGGGCGCCATAGAGGCGTTCCGCGCCGCACTCGATATCGCACCGGACAAAGCCGGCGCAATCTCCGGCATTGCCCATCACCAGAAGACGCTTGGCGAGCAGGATACCGCTATCGAAAGTTACCGGCGTGCGATCGAGGTCAAGCCGGATCATGCGGAGGCCTACTGGAGCCTGGCCAATCTCAAGACCTTTCGCTTTCGCGACGATGAGGTAGAGGCCATGCAACGATTGTTGAACTTGGAAGACCTGCCCGATGAATCGCGCGCTCAGTTGCACAATGCGCTCGGCCTGGAGTTCGAAGGACGTAAAGACTATGACCAGGCGTTCGAACACTTTTCCGCCTGCAATGCCGTTCGCCGCAAGCACGAGACCTACGATCCGGTCGACAC
>JBFHXJ010000090.1:0-17583 GCA_041598995.1 Woeseiaceae bacterium
CCGCAACACGATCGCAACATCGAGAACTTCTTCTCGCTGACGCTGCGCGACTCCGGGCAGGTGGCCATCATCGACGGCGATACCAAGGAGGTCGTCAGCATCATCGAGACCGGTTACGCGGTGCACATATCCCGCGTGTCGGCAACCGGACGCTACGTCTTCACGATCGGCCGTGACGCGCTGATCAATATGATCGACCTGTACATGGATCCGCCGGCCACGGTCGCGCAGATCAAGGTCGGTCTGGAGGCGCGCTCCGTCGAGACCTCGAAGCACAAGGACTTTCCCGACAAGTACGCCGTGGCGGGCTCCTACTGGCCGCCGCAGTACGTCATCATGGACGGCGACACGCTCGAGCCGCTGAAGATCGTGTCGACGCGCGGCATGACCGTCGACACCCAGGAATATCATCCGGAACCGCGCGTTGCAGCCATCGTCGCCTCGCATGAGCACCCGGAATTCATCATCAACGTCAAGGAGACCGGACACATCCTGCTGGTCAATTACGAAGATGTCGAAAATCTCAGCGTGACGGATATCGAGGCCGCCAAGTTCCTGCACGATGGTGGCTGGGACAGGAGCAAGCGCTACTTCCTGACGGCTGCGAACCAGTCCGACAAGATCGCGATCGTCGACTCCCGCGACAGGGAGCTCGAAGCGCTCGTCGATGTTCAAAAAATTCCGCACCCCGGGCGCGGCGCGAACCTCGACGATCCGCAGTATGGACCCGTGTGGGTCACGAGTGCGCTCGGCAACGCGAACATCACATTCCTCGGCACCGATCCGGAGGGGCATCCGGGCAACGCGTGGAAAGTGGTGCGCGTGCTGCAGGGCATGGGCGGCGGATCGCTGTTCGTCAAGTCCCATCCGAATTCCACCAACCTGTGGGTCGACGCGCCGCTGAATCCCGACGAATCGGTCAGTCAGAGCATTGCCGTGTTCGATATCAACAATCTTGGCGCGGGATTCGTGAAACTGCCGATCGCCGACTGGGCCGAGCTGGGGCCGGGTCCGAAACGCGTCGTACAACCGGAGTACAACAAGGCGGGCGACGAGGTCTGGTTCTCGGTATGGAGCGGCCAGGAGGAAGAGTCGGCCGTCGTCGTCGTGGATGACAAGACGCGGACCTTGAAGTCCGTCATCAAGGGGCCCGACATCATCACGCCGACGGGCAAGTTCAATATCTACAACACATTGAACGACGTTTACTAGGCGCTGTGCATTAGAGAAGCAACACCATGAGTCGCAATAAATTGTTACCGAGCCTGGGCCTCGTTGCCGTTTTGGTGCTGGCTGCAGCGACGGGCAGCGCACAGGAAAGCGAAGGCATGAGCCTCGCCGATGCGATCAAGGCCGGCGAGGCCCATGTCGCCTTCCGTTACCGCTATGAGCATGTCGACCAGGACGGCTTCTCGAACGATGCCAATGCGTCGACGGTTCGCTTGCGGCTCAACTACAAGACCGGCACGTGGGAAAAACTCTGGGGTTTTCTCGAGTTCGATTACATCGCCGAGGTGCTCTTGAACGACTTCAATAATCTCGGTGGCAGCAGCCCGAATCGCAACAGGTATCCGGTCGTCGCCGACCCGAAGGGTCCCGACCTCAACCAGCTCTTTTTCGAATACGCGCCCAATGCACAGACGAAAGTCAGGGCGGGAAGGGAACGGATCGTGCTGGATAATCATCGCTTCGTCGGCGACGTCGGCTGGCGGCAAAATATCCAGACCTATGATGCCGCAGGCTTCCAGTACAACGGCTGGCCCGATACGGAAGTGTTCTATCGCTATGTCACGACCGTGCGGCGGATTTTCGGTAACGACGTAAGTGCGGGACGCCACGACAACGATACCCATCTGCTAAACGTGCGGGTGAAACTGTCAGACGACTGGATGGTCGTCCCGTATCTCTATGCGATCGACAACAAGGATGCGGCGTCGTTTTCCACGACGACCTTCGGCGCACGGGTCACGGGCACGGCCGAGGTGGCCGGCGGCAAGCTGGATCTCGTCGCCGAGCTGGCGACGCAATCGGACGCAGCGAATAATCCGGTGAGCTTCGACACGGAGTACTGGCATGCGGGCGCTACCTGGACATTGAAAAACGGCCTGACGCTGGGTCTGGCCTATGACTCACTGGGTGGCGATCAGGGTGTCGCGGGCGCCGCTTTCCGCACGCCGCTCGCGACGCTGCATGCGCACCAGGGCTGGGCCGATCAGTTCCTGTCGACTCCCGACGAAGGCATAGAGGATCTATTCGTGACGGTCCGTTACAAGCTTGGCGACTGGAATCTGACCGGTGTGTATCACGATTTCTCGGCCGAGGCGGGCAGCAGCGACTGGGGTACGGAACTCGACCTGTCCGTAGGGCGAAGCCTCGGCGATCGTTATAGCGTCTTGTTCAAGGCGGCCCTATACGACGCGGATCAGCACGCCACCGACATCAACAAGTTCTGGATCATGTTTACAGGCAATTACTGACCCGGCCGGCAATCTTACTGGCGAGATTGCCGATTCGTCCTGTAACGCCGTTACGGCTGCTTGCGCAGATGATAGTCGAACGCGGGGCCCTCGCCCGCGCCGTAGCGATTGTGAATCCAGATGAGCAGCATGCCTTCGACATGCCGCGCATATCGCAGCGGCCCGACGTCGATCGCCTCGAGCCCCATGCCCTCGACCAGTTGCGCGACTCTTGCCTTTGCCTCCGCGTTGTCGCCGACCAGCGGAATACTGACGGGACCGCCCGAGGATTCCGGGTCGACCATCGTTCGCCAGTTGAGCGTATTGAAGGCCTTGACGACATGCGCTCCCGGTGCGGCACCCTGAATCACCTCGGCCGACGACGTGTCGTACGACAAGGTCAGGTAACCGCCTGCGTGACGGTCGATTGCGTTGGTCGGATCGATGATAATTTTCCCGGTCAGGTCTCCGAGGTTGCCCGTCACCGCCTCGACGACCGCGCCCGGCACAGCCATGACGACAAAGTCCGCGCCGATGACGGATTGCGCGGGCGTCGTGGCCGATGCGTCGCCACCGGTGCGTGCGACGAGCGCGCGAATTTCGTCCCGGGCCGGGTTACGCGAACCGTAAACGATGGTATGGCCCTGCGCCGCGAACTCGGGACCCAATGCGCCAGCGACATCGCCGGTGCCGATGATCGCTATCGTATCGGCCAGCGAGCCCTGTGCGGCGAACTGTCCGGCGATCAGCCATACAAAACCTAATCTGAGTATACGCTTGCATGAGAACATGACTCGATCCTCGAGCGATCATTCTTTTCGCCGCTGCGGACCGTATCGAGATCCGCAACCGGCCGGTTTTTGGTGGTTGATGATAATACGTTGATGCTGTCTTATATACCGCTGCGCACAAGAATAACGGTGACCCGATGCGCCCGAAACTGAAGCACGCGCCATCGACCAATTCAGGCATGATGTCAGGGATCTCGCGCTACCGTTCAGCATAGTTCTGCCCTGAGGCCCGATGACTCCAGGTTCGAACGGACGAAGAGGGCAATGCGCCGCGTGGCACAGCCGAATTGCTCAAGATATTCCGCGACTAGGCGGCTTCCTCATCCGCTATCTCGGCGGGCGTCTGGAACCAGTCGGGTTTGACGATCAGCAGATCGCAGGGAAGGTGCTCGAGCGTTCGTTCCGCAGTCGCACCGATGAAGAGCCGTTTCCAGCGGTTTCGCGATACGGCACCCATGACAACGACGTGGGCGCCGATACTCGCCGAAAATTCCGGCAGTTCCTCATGCGTCACCCCCGCGACCAGATGCGATTTGCTGGCGTCAATGCCGTGGAAGTTCACGACCTCATTGAATCGCTTCTCGTGTTGCTCGTGCATTTGCTTTTCGATTTCATCGAAAGGCAGCGACACCGGTATGTACGCGTTTGCCGTGGCGGTCGCGACGGCAATTCGCGGATCGTAGGAATGGAACGCGCGCACTTCGGCGCCGGTTGCCTCGGCCAGTGCTTTGGTGGTCACGAGAATTTCATCATCCAGCGCGGCCGGCTTGTCGTGTTCGTGCAGGGGATCGATCGCGGCGATGAATATCGGCTTGCCCGAGATAGTGTTCCGCTTGACGAGCCATAGCGGCACCGGGCAGGTGCGGATCAGGTTCCAGTCCGTGTTCGTCAATAAAGCGCGGCTTAATGCCGAATGATGGTGTGTATCCTTGAATACGATATCGGCGTCACAGGCGATGGCATGGCGAATGATGCCCTCGAACAAGGGGTGATCCCAAACCGACGACGTGTTTACCGTGAGGCCGGATTTGCGCAGCGGCTCTGCGAGGGATTCGAGGCGCTTCTTGAGTCCCTTCAGGATGTCCTGCTGGGCATTTTGCAGCGATGGATAGCTGCCGAGACGGCCCTCGGTGAGGTATTCGTTGTAATAGCAGAACAGTAACTCGAGCTCCGCATTCAAATTCTTCGCAAGCCATGCGCCGCGCTGCAAGGCGTATTGCGTATCGACATGCGGATCAATGACACACATTATCTTCGAGATATCTCGCATGGTTCTTACTCTTTTATGCTGCGCGTTCTTCTGAGATTTCGGCAGGTATCCGGAACCAGTTCGGTTTCACGATCAACAGATCACACGGCAGGTACTCGAGCGTTTGTTCCGCTGTTGCGCCGATGAACAAGCGTTTCAGACGATTCCTCGATACCGCGCCCATTACGACCAAAGTAGCGCCTATTTCCCTGCAGAATTCGGGCAACTCCTCGTGCGTGAGTCCGGCGACCAGGTGCAACTTGTCGGCATCGATGCCGTGTTTTTCCGCGACCGCGCCGAATTTGCTCTTGTGATCGGCCATGATTTGTTCTTCGAGCTCTTCGAAGGGAAATGACACCGGAATATAGGCGTTTGCGTTTGAAGTGGCAATCGCCATCCGGGGATCGTAGGAGTGGAATGCGCGTAACTCTGCGCCGGTAGCCTTCGCCAGGGTGGCGCCGAGGTTCAGGATGTCATCGTCGAGCTCGGCGGGCTTGTCGTGTTCGTGCATTGGATCAACTGCGGCGACGATGACCGGATGTTCCGGAACATCCACTGGCTTCACGAGCCACAATGGTGACGCGCATGACCGGATCAGGTTCCAGTCCGTATTCGTCAACAGCACGCGAGAAATAGCCGAATGATGGTGCGTATCCTTGAACACGACATCCGCGCCCACGGCGGCTGCATGGCGGACGATTCCTTCGTGCAGCGGGTGATCCCAGAGCGCTGTCGTCCTGACGATCAGTTCCGAACTTCGTAACGGTTCGGCCAGCGCCTCGAGTCGCCTCTCGTGGCTGTCGATGACTTCCTTGCGTGCTTTTTCCAGAGACGGCGAATCGAACAGCCGTTCGCCGCTCAGATACTCGTTGTAATAACAGATGAACAGTTCGAGCTCGGCTTGAGTTTTGCGGGCGAGCCATACGGCGCGCTGCATGGCGGGTTGCGCGGCCGTTGTCGGATCGATAACACACAAGATCTGACGGATACGCTGCATGGTCCTATTTGCTCGATTCAAGGAATGTCACGTTCAGTACGACAGATTCAGACTAGTCGCAAGCCCTCAGGCGGCCAATAAGTCCTGTTGCTTAGCCTGTCTCGGAATTTACCTATAATTCCAGATGACTCGCGCTTGACGCCTGACTTTGCTCCGAATTGCCCGTTTGGCATGATTGCGCATGCGCGCGCCGTAAGTGCTTTTACTGATTTCTGGGCTATCTCGACTGGTATTAAATCGACAATGGCCGATAATCGGTGGTGCACGGTTGCGTGTGCGCCAAACACACCGATGTGTAAGGGGTTATCTGGAATGGAAAAAAACTGGCCCGACGGGCTTCGCGAGCGTCTGGAACAGAAGAGGTCGGAGCTGAACGTCCGGCTCGAAAAGATCACGGCCAATCTGCGCCGCGGCTTGGAGACCGATTCCAAGGAACGGGCGCAGCAGCTCGAGGACAGTGAAGTGGTCGACGCGCTTGGCAATGAGGCGCGCCAAGAACTGAAGAAAATATCCCTGGCTTTGCGCCGCATGGACGCCGGTGAATATGGCACGTGTTTGAGTTGTGGTCTGGCGATCGACAGCAAGCGCATTGAAGCCTACCCCTATGCCAGTGAGTGCATCGATTGCGCGACGATCGAGGAAGCATTCCGCGCCCGACGCTAGCGCACTGTCACACCGCGAGGTGCATGCGAACGAGGTCAGCCAGCGACCTGGCCTGCATCTTCTCCATGACCCGAGCGCGATGGATCTCCACCGTCCGCTGGCTGACACCGAGTTCGTAGGCAATAACCTTGTTGGGTTTCCCGGTAACGACCAGGTCCATCACCTCGCGTTCACGTTTGGTCAACTTGTCGATCCGTCCTGCCACTTCGGCTTGCTGATTGCGGGCGGAGCGCCTTTTCTGGTCGGTTTTCAGCGCCTCACCGACCCGATCCAGCAATTCCTGATCGCGGAACGGCTTCTGGATGAAATCGACGGCGCCTTTCTGCATTGCCTCTACGGCCATCGGCACGTCGCCGTGACCGGTAATGAAAATTATGGGCAGCGTGCTGCCCATGCCGTTGAGCTTTTCCTGTAGTTCCAGTCCGCCGAGCCCGGGCATTCGGATATCGAGAACCAGGCAACCGGCGCGCGCATTGGTGTGACCGGCCAGAAAGTCGTCCGCCGAATGAAATATCTCGTAGTCGAGTCCGACAGAGCGCATCAGGAGCTCCATGGCATGACGAATCGCCTGGTCATCGTCGACGATATACACGGTCTGTTTGCGATCTGGCTCTTTGTTCATGTACTCGATATTGGCGCGAGGTCCGAAAGGCCCTGTTTACCACGTCTAAGGCGATTCTTGTAGCTGCATCGGGGTCGATCCGGCCGGGGCATATGATAACAGGGGACGGGGAACGCATCCTCTTCACCCCTGCCGGGGCATGCGGCGAGGCCGCCGGAGCATCAGTCCAGTCGCTTCGAAAAGCGGATGGTCGCCGCCGTCATTGCCATGAGCGCAAATACAGCCAGTGCGAACAGTTCCTGCGACATATCGCCCAATGGTGCGTCGCGCAACATGATGCCGCGCGTCAGGCGGATGAAGTGCGTCGTTGGCAGAACTTCGCCGAGATACTGGATTACGCGTGGCATGCCGTCGAACGGAAACACGAAGCCGCTCAGCAGGATAGAAGGGAGCAGAAAGAAAATGGTGGCCTGGATCGCCTGAAATTGGGTCTTGACGATCGTGGATACGAAAAGCCCGAGCGCGAGGTTCGCGGCGACAAACACCGAGGCGGCCAGGTAGAGGTCCACGATGCTGCCGCGGATCGGCACGTTGAACAGGAATCTGCCGACGCCGACGACCAGCGCCAGTTGGACGATGCCGATTGCGATATACGGCACGAGCTTGCCGACCATGAGCTGGGCCGTGCTGACCGGCGTGTTGATCAGCAGCTCGAGGTTGCCGTGCTCGCGTTCACGGACCACGGAGACGGCGGTGAACAACATCATCGTCAGGGTCAGGATGATGCCGATCAGGCCGGGGATCACGAACACGGCGGAGCGCCGCTCCGGGTTGAAGTACGGGCGCACCTCGAATGCCGGTGCGCGCTCCGGCGGCAACATCGTCGAGTCGAACTTCAGCGGCATGTTCCTGAGTTGGTTGGCCACACCGAGCACCGTCGGGTCTGCCGCGTCGACCATGAGCTGCGCCGCCGCGCGGCGGTCGTCGATGACACGCCGGTCGAAATCCCCGGGGATGTACGCGCCGATCGATATTTTTCCGGCCTGCAACAGCGCCTCGATTTCCTGCGGCGTGTCGACCGCATAACGCAGATCGAGGACCTGGGTCTCTCCGAGCTCGGCGACGAACTGCCGTGACAGATGGCTTTGGGACTGATTGGCAACGGCCGCGGACAGGTTGCGTACGTCGGTGTTGATCGCGTAGCCGAAAAGCAGCATCTGCATGACGGGTATGCCGACGATCATAGCGAAGGTCAGCCGGTCACGCTTGAGTTGCAACAGTTCCTTGCGCATGACGGCAAGCAACCGGGACAGGTGCTTCATGCGGCTTTCTCCACCTCGCGCCCGTCAAGCGTCGCGGCAACGAATACGTCCTCGAGCGATGCGGAAACGAGTTCGGATCTCGCTTCGAGGTTGCTCGCGGCAAACTGGCGATCGACACGGTCGAGTGGATCGCTGATCGATTCTGGCATCAGCACCCTGAGCCGCAGGCCTAGCTGCGTTACGCTCGCGACTTCCGGCAGCCCGGCAAGCGCAGCCTGGGCGGCCTGTGTATCCTTCGCCAGCACCTCGACGACCGACATGCCCGTCGATGCCTGCAACGCTGCGGGCGTTCCGTCCGCGACCTTCCGGCCGTGATCGAGTATCGCCAGGCGATGGCAGCGCTCGGCTTCGTCCATGTAATGGGTCGACACGAGTAGCGTCGTGCCGGCGTCGGCAAGCGCAAAGAGTTTCGCCCAGAAATCCCGCCGGCTTTTTGGATCGACAGCGCTCGTCGGTTCATCGAGGAACAGCAGTTTCGGTTTGTTCAGGACGGCGCAGGCGAGCGCCAGACGCTGTTTCTCACCGCCGCTCATCGTGCCGGCAAATTGATTACGTTGCTGCACGAGGTCGTAGTTGCCGATCAGCTCCTCGATTCGTCGCCGCCGGTCGTGCCGCGGATAGGCATAGATGTCGGCGATGAATTCCAGGTTCTCGCGAACCGTCAGGTCGGCGTACAGCGAAAACTTCTGTGTCATGTAACCGATCTGAGGCTTCAGGGTCCGCGCGTTTGCCGGAATATCCAGTCCCAGAACACTCGCGCCGCCCTCCGTCGGCGTCAGGAGCCCGCAGAGCATGCGAATGGACGTCGTCTTGCCCGAGCCGTTCGGCCCCAAAAACCCGTAAATGATCGAGCGTGGCACGTCGAGGTCGAGATGGTCGACGGCGATGAGGTCGCCGAATCGTTTCGTGAGCCCGCGTGCTTTGATCGCGAGGTCGGTCCCTTCGCTCATTGCGCGTCGCCTACCAGCAGTTCCACTTCGACGGGGACCCCGTCGGGCAGCCTCGTCTTTGCGTCCAGAATGTCTACCTTTGCCGCGAAGCTGAGCCGGCCCCGGTCGTGCTCGGTCAGCGCGAAATAGGGCGTGAAAGTCGCCTCGCTCGCGACCCAGCGGACCCTGCCCTCGAGCGCATCGTCGAGACCGTCGACATGGATTCTCGCCTTCGTACCCGGCGCCACGCGCACCCGCAGCGATTCGGGCACATAGACGCGGGCGTAAGGCTGCGTTCCCGGCAACAGGATGGCTATCGGCTGGCCGATCTTTGGCTTTTCGCCGACCTCGAACAGGAGCGAGTCGACTACGCCGTCGACCGGCGCGACGGACGCATGACGCTCCAGATCTATCGTCAGGGATTCGAGCCGGGCTTCGGCTTGTTTCAATGCTTCCTCGGCCTGGCGCAGTTCCTCGGCCGTGGTGCCTGTCAACAATTCCTCGAGTTTCGCCTGCAGGGTCTCGAGACGGGCTTTCGCGTTGTCTCTTGCCGCTTTGGCACGGTCGCGCTGCTCGTATGACGCCAGGTTTCGCTCGAACACTTCCTGCGCGCGAGCGAGATCGGTCTCGCGAAACGCCAGTTCGTCCTCGGCGCCCTGGACCTCGGCCCGCGCCGCCTCAATCATTTCCTTCCGCGGACCCCGTATGAGTTCGTCGAGGCGCGCGTGCGCCTGCATCGCGGCAGCCTTCGCCTCGCCGATGCGCGATTCGATGCGCGCGGTATCCTGTTGAATCAACAATTCACCTGACCTTACATCCTGACCCTCGATCACGCGACGTTCGACGATCGGCTCGGATACTTCGGCCGTGATCTCGATGCGATCCGACTCCAGTTGTCCGACGACTCGCCCATCGCCCTTTCCGGATCCGCAAGCGGCAAGCAAGGCCAGAGTCGCGCACAGAAGCAGAATTCGCGATGCAGTCATGCGGAATCTGCCTTGATCGAGTCGAGCACCATGTTCACGTGCGCCCCGATGAAGCGGTCGGTATCGAGTTTCATCTGGTCCTTGAAGACGATCATCCAGATCGTGCAGAAGAAAACCGGCGTGACCAGCAGTTGCGGGAATTCATTGAGTGCCGACTGTCGAAATTCGCCTTCTGCGACGCCCTTTTCGATGAGCGAACGAAGCGCCCTGATCGCTCTCGAGACCACGTTGTCCCAATACCACTTGACCAGGTCAGGGTGTTTCGGCCCTTCGGCGATCATCAATCGAACGAGTATCCTGACCGGCGATTTCGGGATCGACTTGGCGAATGCGAGGAACGGTCCGCGAATGAATTCTTGCGCCGACAATTCCGTTGTCTCGATGTTGTCGATCAGCGCATCGATGCGCGGCGAGACAATGCTTCGAATGACGGCCTTGAAGAGATCTTCCTTGGTCTTGAAGTAGAGATAGAGCAGCCCCTTGCTGACGCCGGCCCGCTTCGCGACCTCCTCGACCCTGGTCGCGGCATAACCTTTCTCGGCGAAGGCGTCCAGCGCCGCGCGGGTAATCTCCTCGGGACGGTCTTCCTTGCGACGCTGAAAGCGGGGTGCCGGCATCGGCATCTCCGGTTACTGACTCATGGGTCAGTACTATACCTTACTGACCCACGGGTCAGCAAGCGCCGGCGACACGCTGAAGGCATCGGGATGGTAGTCTCTGCGCCATGTTCAGCTACATCGATCCCACCGTCCGCGAGCGTCTCATTGCCCAGGGCAAGCTCATCCGTATCGACGCCGAGGGCAAGATCATGGACGCGAATCATGCGCCGGAACCCGGTGCCAGGGCGCTGAGCATTCTCGGCCCGATTCCGCTGCCGCTCGAGCGCCACGGCCGGCATTACGAGACCACCTGGTATGCGAGCGTGCGTCACTCGGAACTGAGCAAGACGCAGGAACTCGCGGACGAGCTGCGCGAGCGTGGCGGGCAGCGATCGTTCGCCGTGATGGCCGAGGCGATGGCGATCAACAGCGTGTTGATCCTCGGCGATCCGCAAGAATGGGAGAACCCCCTGGTGCGTATTCACTCGAGTTGCCTGACGGGCGACGTGTTCGGCTCCGAGCGCTGTGAGTGCGGACCGCAATTCCTCGCCGCGCTCGAACGTATCGCAGACGATCCCGCGGGAGGCATGATCGTCTACATGTCAGGTCACGAGGGCAGGGGCATCGGATTGTGGGCGAAAGCAGCCACGTATCTGTTGCAGGATGCGGGCGAGAATACCTACCAGGCCAACCGCTCGCTCGGCCTGCCGGACGATTCACGCGACTTCAGTGACGCCGCTTCATTGATCAGGTATTTTCTGGGCGACCAACCGTTTCGCCTGCTGACCAACAATCCGAAAAAAGTGGACGACCTCCAGGCTCTCGGTGTTTCCGGAATTACGCGCGTGAAGCACGTCTGCGGAGTAAAAGAAACGAACCGGGATTACATGTCTGCCAAACGGGAGTGGGGCCACGACATCGACTCGAAAGATCTTGCCGATACCTGAAACAGGATCGCGCCTCGTTCGCATTTATTCGACGCACCGTACGGCAACCCGATCAGGATCCTTCGCGTTGTTGCTGGTCCAGTGTGCGACCAACCCGGTAAGAATCGACAATTCCGGTGACCCAGCACAGGATTAGCACGATCGTGGCAATGTTCAGTAACAGGGAATCCGCGCCTGCAGCCTGGCCGGATACAATCTCTGTTACCGTGCCCGTATCGAGTTGGACTTCGCCTCGTTGAATCTTGTCGCTAATTTCCAAAGCCGTTGCCACGGCCTTTGCAACGAGATAAACAAGCGCGGTAAGTGCTGTGCCGGCTAATACTGCACCGGCACCGTACTTTTTCAAAACGATGTGCCCGAGACCGGGAAATACGAACGCAGACAGCAATGCTGCCTTAATGCGATGTTTCATCGTAGCAATCCGACATTGCTATTTTGCTGAATTATAATCCGGGTTCGAGTCGTTATTGTCGCCAGAGACGCAGATTTTCAGTCGTCGTTTCGAAATCCGAGCGGAACGGATTGATATCGATTCCGCCGCGGCGGTTGTAGCGAGCGTAAACTGTCAATTTTTCCGGGCTGCATTGTTTCTTTAAGTCGACGAACATGCGCTCGACGCAGGCTTCGTGAAACTCGTTGTGCTGGCGATAAGACACGATGTATTTGAGCAGGGATTTTCGATCGATTCTGGGTCCCTTGTATCGAATCAATACGCTGCCCATGTCCGGCTGGTTGGTTACGGGGCAATTGCTGCGCAAGAGGTGCGAATGCAGCGCTTCCTCGATCTGATCCTCGCCGTCTGTCTTTAGTACGTTCGGCTCGACGCCGTTGCCGTCGATGTCGATATCGAGGTGATCGATGCAGTCGCCGGGAAGATCGACGATGTGGTAAACCTTCGTTTCTGTCGCCGGCCTGATATCGACGACGACGTCTGATTCGGCGAGATCCGTCAGGTCACGCGCGATGATGCCCTCGAGTTCTCCCTTTGCCGCGTAGCGCGACATCGCGAAAGAGTCCAGATAGAGCTTCAACGATTTCGACTCGATGATGTTCGTCGATTCCGCCGGCACCGTGATGACCGCGGTCGCGACGATCGGCTTGCCCGATTCAGCCAGCCAGGTCAGCTCCCAGGCGTTCCAGATGTCCATGCCCTGGAATGGCAGCTCGGCGCCTAATCCGATCGAGTCCCTTGCAGCACTCCGCGCCACGGCGGCCAGCACATGAGGGGCGTATTCCCGGGGATATGCCGTCTTCTTGCCGAGCGGGACGTTACTCATGTTTCCACGTTGATCGAGCTATGGCACGTGAATGCGTAGTGTAATACAGCGCCCCTTTTTGACACCCGGACATTTCACTGGCTGAAACGCCTGATTCCGCTATTCGGAACAAGCTGAAGTCATCGTGGCTAAAGCCGCTCCCACTGTTATTTCAGCAATGTGGGAGCGACTTCAGTCGCAATAGATCCGGTTCTTGCAGCGAGCTAAAACCGCGACGCGGTCAGATTCACGTCCGCCTGCGCCCAGATCTTGTCGAAACGCGCCCTGGCGTCACTCGCGTCCTTGCCCTGTGCCTCGAGCGACTGCATGAGACCATAGAGGGCCCAGCCATTGCGCGGGTACTGCTCGAGGTCGACGCGGTAGACCGCCTCGGCCGCGGCCGGCCTGCCCGCCGTCAGGAGCGCCTTGCCGAGTGTGTGGCGCGTCGGGTAGTACCAGAACGGCGGTTCGGTGTAGGGCAGCTCGTCCTGCGTTTCGACGGCAACCTCGAAATGCGCGATCGCATCATCGTAGTTTTGCTCGGCCATCGCGATTTCACCCTGCACGAGTGCGTCGGCGATCGTCAATAGCATCGTTGCGGGATAATAGATGCTGTCGAGGAACACGACGTCGGTCTCGTCACGCAATGGCACCAGCCTGGCGTGCTCTGCGCGGGCCTCATCCAGCTTGCCCTGATTCGCGTATGCCGTTGCGCGCGCGTAATGCCAGATCGCCTGCGAATATTCGAGGTGCGCGGGCGGTGCCGGTTCCTCCAACACTTCGTCCCAACGGCCGAATTGGACCAATGCCAGCAGCGGAATCGTATTGAAGAACTCTACGCCGGGGAACTCGTCGATCATCTCGAGCCGGACATTGGCAGCCACCTTGCGTGCGGCTTCGATGGCGATTGCGCTACGACCTTCCATGCTGGATGCGGCCCACAGGAAATGAATGTTGTGCGGATAATAGGCGGCCGGATAAAACCCCTGCGCGTTGCAGGCGGCGATATAGGCCTCGTCGACCGCTGCCGCGAGGACGTTTGCCTCCGATGCGTCCGCGTAGCGACCGACACGCCAGTAGATGTGCGACGGCATGTGCACCAGGTGTCCTGCGCCGGGCACGAGATCGCGCAAGGTATCCGCGGGCGCTTCCGCGCGTTCCGGCTTCGACGATGCTTCGACCGCATGTATATATAAATGAATGGCGAGCGGATGTTCCGGGTTACGCTCGAGCACGGCTTCCAGCGTCGCGAGCACCTCCTCCGTCAGCGGCTTCGGGTTGTCGGGTTCGAGCCAGTAATCCCACGGCATCGTGTTCATCATCGATTCCGCAAACAGTGAAGCTGCGTCATCATCCTCGGGATACTTGTGATGCAGCTTGCGCATCGCCTCCACGTACGCCAGGTCGAGCGGTTCGCGGTCGGTCGAAGGGTCGCCGTTGTAACGCGTGGCGAGCGCGTCGATGTAATCGCGTTCAGCCTCGCTCAGCCGTTCCTGGTCTTTCAGCGCGATCGCCTTCTGGATCGCGGCATAGGCCATGCGCCGCTCATCGTCGCTCATGACGACCTTGCCGTTGCTCGTCACGTTGATGTTCGGGCCGAGCGCGAGCGCTTCGCCCCAATAACACATGGCACACTCGGGATCGAGCTTTTGCGCCGCGCGAAACGAGCGCGCGGACTCCGCGTGATTGAACGCGAAATCGATCACGAGGCCCTGGTCGAAATAGCGCTGCGCATCCGGATCGCTGGTCGTGATCGGATGGTGATGCTTGCCCATGCCGTCGAACAGCGGCGCGCCGGCGCGGGTTGCCAGATCCAGGTCGGTTTCGTTGACCGTGGCGACCGATTCGGCCGCCGGTTCCTGCCGCGAACAGGCCGCGACAAGACCCACGACGGCGAGCAGTGCGAAGAATGTATATGGCTGAGATTTCATTATTTTTTCCCCCCATTGATCGGCTTTCGCCGGATGTTGATTGCGGGACAGGCGCGAATTATATCGCAGCGGCTGGCAAGGCCTCATTCCAGGCCGAGGATGAGCTTCCAGTGTTCCTCGTCGACCGGGAATATCGACAGCCGGTTGCCTCGCTGTGTCAGCCGGAATTCCGCCAGCCCGGGATGACTTTTGAGCTCGGAGAGCGTAATCGGCCGTTTGAGTTGTCGCCCGAACTCGACGTCGACCAGTAGCCAGCGAGGATCTTCCTTGACGCTTTTTTCATCGTAGTACTTCGAGTCAGGGTCGAACTGCGTCGGGTCGGGATACGCTTCACTCGCGATGGTCATGATGCCGACGATTGCCGGGACCTTGCAGCTCGAATGATAGAAGAACGCCTGATCGCCGACACGCATGTCGTCGCGTATCATGTTCCGCACCTGGTAGTTGCGGATACCGTCCCACGGTTCCACCTTGTCCCTGTCCAGGTCGTCGACACTGTAGGCGTCCGGCTCGGACTTGAACAACCAGTAGCCCACTCGAGCTATTCTCCTCACATCAAAATGATCGGGGGCGGGAGTGTAGCACGCGCCATTCCGGGCAGGACTTGTGTCGAGGCGGACGGCGTCTGTTAGGATACCGCCCGAACGCGTCCCGACACGCAACAACAACGGGCCTGGACCCGACGGAGAACAACAGTGGCCAACGTCCTGGCAAATATCTTCGGTTCTTCACCGGTCGTGCCGCTCGAGAAGCACGCCAATATTTCCTACCAGTGCACTCGGGAGCTGAATGATTTTTTTGCCGCCGTTGTCAAAGAGGACTGGAAAGCGGCTGCTGCATCCCGTGCCAAGATCGAAGACCTCGAACACGAGGCCGACAATCTCAAAAAAGAAATCCGGCTGCATTTACCGAAAAGCCTGTTCATGCCGGTGCCACGCGAAGACCTGCTCGAGTTGCTACTAGTCCAGGACAAGATGGCGAATCGCGCGAGGGACGTTTCCGGCATCGTGCTCGGCAGGAAAATGAAGATACCTGCGAAAATCGCCAAACAATTCCTCAAATTCGTCGCCAGAAACGTGGACGCCGCCAAGCAGGCGCGAAAAAGTGTGCGCGAACTCGACGAGCTTTACACGTCAGGCTTTCGCGGCGCGGAGGTAGACCTGGTCGAGTCGATGATCGAAGAACTCGATCAGATCGAAACCGATACGGACAATCGCCAGGCCGAACTGCGCGCGACATTGTTTGCAATCGAGGACAAGCTGGAACCCGTCAATGTGATTTTTCTCTATCGCGTCATTGAGCTGACCGGCGAGATCGCGGACATGGCGGAACGGGTCGGTCGGCGCCTCGAACTGCTGCTCTCGCATTAACAACAAGAACAAGTAGCCGGGGGAATCGAGTGGAAGCAGCGACTATCTACGTCAGCCTTGCCGCGCTGTTCGGCTTGTTCATGGCCTGGGGAATCGGTGCGAACGACGTAGCCAATGCGATGGCAACCTCGGTCGGCTCCAGGGCGCTGACCATCCGGCAGGCGATACTCGTCGCGGCGGTGTTCGAGTTTCTCGGTGCGGTACTCGCCGGGGGAGAGGTTACCTCTACGATCCGCAAGGGTATCGTCGATTCCAGTCTGCTTGCCGATACGCCCGAACTGTTGATCTACGGCATGCTCGCCTCGTTGCTGGCGGCCGCCACCTGGCTGCTGGTTGCCTCGAGGAAGGGCTGGCCGGTCTCGACCACGCACTCCATTGTCGGCGCGATCGTCGGCTTTGCAGCGGTCGGCATCGGCATCGATGCCGTGCAGTGGGCGCAGGTCGGCACGATCGTGATGAGCTGGATCGTGTCGCCTTTGACGGCCGGTTTCATTGCCTTCCTGATTTACATGAGCGTACAGCGGCTGATCCTGTCGCAGGAGGATCCGCTGGCGCGAGCCAGGCGATTCGTTCCCGTTTACATTTTTTTTGCCGCGTTCACGATCGTCCTGATCACTATCCTTAAAGGCCTGACACACGTCGGCCTCGACCTGAGCATCACCAAAAGTTACATACTTGCCGTAGGCATCGCTGCCGCCATTGCAGTGGTCGGCGCGCTGGCGATTCACCGCATCAAGCCCGACAAGAAGGCGGAGAAGAAGCAGCATTTCCATACCGTCGAGCGCGTGTTTGGGGTTCTCATGATCGTCACGGCCTGCTCGATGGCATTCGCGCACGGGTCCAACGACGTCGCCAATGCGATTGGCCCGCTGGCCGCCGTCATCAGCGTCGCGAATTCCGGCATCGTCGGCGCGCAGGCTGCCTTGCCGCTGTGGGTCCTGCTGATCGGCGGCACCGGCATCGTCATCGGGCTTGCGACCTTCGGCATTCACGTCATCGCCACGGTCGGCAAGAAAATCACGCAGCTGACACCGAGCCGGGGCTTTGCGGCAGAACTGGCGGCTGCCACGACGATTGTGATCGCCTCGGGCACCGGCATACCGATCTCGACGACGCACACGCTGGTCGGCGCCGTGCTGGGGGTGGGGCTGGCTCGAGGAATCGAGGCCATTGACCTGCGCGTCGTCGGCCGCGTATTCGTCTCCTGGGTCGTCACGATCCCCGCCGGCGCATTCCTCTCGATCGTTTTCTTCCTGGTCTTCCGCGCGATTCTGCCCTGAGGCAATGAGTACAGAGGCGGTTTCGACGATCGGGCGTGCCGCGCGACGCTATGCGCTCGCTGTGCTGGTCGTTGTATACACCTTCAACTTCATCGACCGCCAGATACTGGCCATCCTGCTGCCGGCGATCAAAGCGGAATTCCTGGTCGACGACTGGGTGCTCGGTTTTCTCGCCGGTTCCGCATTCGCGCTGTTTTACGCGACCCTCGGCATGCCGATTGCCTTACTGGCCGACCGCTTCAACC
>JBFHXJ010000091.1:0-17296 GCA_041598995.1 Woeseiaceae bacterium
CTGCTGAGCGCCTCGACCCAGCCGAGGTTTGCCAGCTTTTTGACGACCGGCAGCGTCACGTTGGTCAGCGCAAACGTCGACGTTCTCGGCACCGCGCCCGGCATGTTGGTCACGCAGTAATGGACGATGTCGTCGACGATGTAGGTCGGTTCCGCGTGCGTCGTCGGTCGGCTGGTCTCAAAGCAGCCACCCTGATCGATCGAGATGTCGACCAGCACCGAACCCGGGCGCATCTGCTTGACGTGTTCCTTCGTCACCAGCTTCGGTGCCGCCGCACCCGCGATCAGCACTGCGCCGATGACCAGATCGGCCTTCTTGATGTGCACGTCGATCGCATGTTTGGTCGAATATTCTGTTCTTACGCGTCCCCCGTAGATGTGGTCTATCTCCCTGAGCCTCGGCACCGAGCGGTCCAGGATCGTGACTTGCGCGCCCAGGCCGATGGCCATCTCCGCCGCATTGGTGCCTGCAACGCCGCCGCCGATGATCAGCACGTTCGCCGCCACCACACCGGGCACGCCTCCCAGCAGCACGCCTCGCCCGCCGTTCGCTTTCTGCAGGCAGTAAGCGCCCGCCTGGATCGACAGGCGCCCGGCGACCTCGCTCATCGGCGTCAGCAGCGGCAACGAGCCGTCGTCGGCCGTGACCGTCTCGTAGGCGATCGCGGTAGCACCCGACTCGACGAGTGCCTTTGCCTGCGCCGGATCCGCTGCAAGGTGCAGGTAGGTGAAGATCACGTGGTTCGGGCGCAGCATCTTGCACTCGCTCTGCTGCGGTTCTTTGACTTTGACGATCAATTCCGCCTGGTCAAATACCTCTTTTGCGGTATTCACGATGGTCGCGCCGGCGGCCTCGTAGTCGGCGTCGGTCATGGAGATGCCCGCGCCGGCGTTGGTCTCGACGATCACTTCGTGGCCGTCGTGCGCGAGTTCGCGGACGCCCGCCGGCACCATGCCGACCCGGTATTCCAGTGTTTTGATCTCCTTCGGTACGCCGACTTTCATGACGAGCCCCCTAAGACGGTACGGATTGAACCCAGGTTGCAGAATACCCCCTGATCCGCGCAATCCGCTTGCCATTTCAGTGACGGGAAAGGCTATTTCTGGCATATTCTGCGGCTAATTGATCTTTTTTTCGCATATTCTGCCGTGATTCTGGACCGCTTCGACAAGGCCATCCTGGCTGCCCTGCAACGGGACGGCCGCATCAGCAACGTGCAGCTTGCAGGGCTCGTCAACCTCTCCGAATCCGCGTGCCTGAGGAGGGTGCGGGCACTTGAGGACGCGGGGCTTATCGAGCGATACGTCGCCCTCCTGGACCAGAAAAAGGTAGGACTCACCGGTACCGTGTTCGTGCACATCGCCTTGAGTCGCGAGGAGCAGTCGCAGCTCGCCGAGTTCGAGGCCGCGGTGCAGCGCATTCCCGAGGTCATGGAATGCCATCTGATGACCGGCGAATTCGATTATCTGCTACGGGTCGTCATCGCCGACATGGCGGATTTCGAGCGCCTGCACAACGAAGCATTGACCCGTTTGCCCGGAGTCTCCCGTGTCAATTCGAGCTTGGCGATCAGGACGGTAAGGAAGACGACCGAAATGCCGTTGAAGTAATCGCTTCACCGGTACCGTTTTGACAACGCGTACCACCCCTCGTACCCTCGACCCTCACCTCAAAAGGATCTTCGAATGGTTTCTTCGACGGAAGCCGTACGGGCACACGGCTCCCCGGAAATGTTGTTCGCGCGTTTCGCGTGCATCAGATCGACGACGCTCGACCTTTGTCGGCACCTGCGAACAGAGGACTTCGTCGTGCAGAGCATGCCGGACGTCAGCCCGACGAAATGGCATCTCGCGCACGTCACCTGGTTCTTCGAGCGCTTTGTCTTGTCGGCGCACTTGCCTGGCTATCGCGTCTTCGATGATCGCTACGATTACATCTTCAACTCCTATTACTACACGGCCGGCGAGATGCACGCGCGGCCCGAGCGCGGCATCTTGACCCGGCCGACCGTCGACGATGTGCTGAATTATCGCGAACACGTCGACGCGGCAATGCAGGATCTCCTCGAGGCAAGGGGAGACGATGCGGAAATCGAGTTTCTCGTCACGCTGGGTCTGAATCACGAGCAGCAGCACCAGGAGCTCCTGCTCACCGACATCAAGCACGTCTTCTCCTGTAGCCCGCTTTTTCCCGCGGTCAATCCGGAGCTGTCGCTGCCGACGTCTGCTAAGCCGCCGAGCTACTCTTATAATAAAGGGCCATCCGGCATCACCGAGATCGGCGCAACGGGTACCGGATTTTCATTCGACAACGAGACGCCGCGCCACACGACGCTTTTGCATCCGCACGAAATCGGTTCACGCCTCATCAGCAACGGCGAATACCTCGAGTTCATGCGTGATGGCGGCTACGAGAAGCCTGCCCTGTGGCTGGCCGATGGCTGGACGACGATCAGGGAGCGCGGCTGGAATCGTCCGCTTTACTGGACGGAGGATGGGAGCAGCGAGTTTACGCTCGGCGGCATGCGCGAGCTCGATATTCATGCGCCCGTAACACACGTCAGTTATTACGAGGCGGATGCATTTGCGCGCTGGGCGGGCGCCCGTTTGCCGAGCGAGGCGGAATGGGAGGTCGCGGCAAATAGCCAGGCGCTATCAGGAAATCTCATGCAATCCGGTTACTGGCATCCCGTGGCCGCAGACAAGGGACAGTCGCAATTCTTCGGTGACGTATGGGAATGGACCTCGTCCTCCTATGCGCCGTATCCCGGCTTCAAGCCGCTGGAGGGCACGCTGGGTGAGTACAACGGCAAGTTCATGTGCAACCAGATGACCGTGCGCGGCGGCTCCTGCGTCACGGCAGAAGATCACATTCGTGCGAGTTACCGCAGCTTTTTCTATCCGGACGCCCGCTGGCAGTTCCTGGGCGTCCGTCTCGCCAAAGACAGCAACCCCTGAGTAACAATGCCTTTATCACCATTACGCGCGGCACCGCTTACCGAGCAGGACGAGGGCGCCACGGATGAAATCAGTGCGATTATCTCCGGACTCGAACAGCCGCAAAAATCGATCGCGTCCAAATTCTTCTATGACGAACACGGATCCAAACTTTTCGACCAGATCTGCGAGCTACCCGAGTATTACCTCACGCGAACGGAACTCGCCATCATGCGAGAAAATATTCGCAGGATGGCGGAACGCATCGGACCACAGGCAAGCCTGATTGAGTTCGGCAGCGGCTCGAATCTCAAGATCCGCATCCTGTTGGACAATCTCGATCGGCTCGCGGCCTACGTGCCCGTCGATATCTCTCGCGATTATCTCGTCAAGCAAGCCGACGAGATTGCCCGAGATTATCCCGATATCGAAGTGTTACCGGTTGCCGCGGATTTCATGTATCCCTTCGACCTGCCCGATCCCCGGATCATGCCGGTTCGAAATGTCGTGTATTTCCCCGGTTCGACGATTGGCAATTTCTCGCACGGCGCAGCGCGTCAGCTATTGCGCGTCATGCATCAGGAAGCGGGTGACAACGGGGCACTGTTAATCGGTATCGATTTGCGCAAGGACCGGGACATCATTGAAGCAGCTTATAACGACCATGCCGGTGTGACCGCTGAATTCAACCTGAATGTTCTGAGAAGAATAAACCGGGAATTCGGCGCAAACTTCGATTTAGAGGCCTATCGTCACTGTGCAATTTACAGCGAGGACTTTGGTCGCATTGAAATGTATCTTGTCAGCCGCCGCGATCAGATTGTCACTATCGATGGTCGCGAATTTCTGATTGGCCAGGGCGAGTCGATACTCACGGAACACTCTCACAAGTACACGATTGAGGGTTTCACGGCCATGGCCCAGCGCGCAGGGTTCCGGCTCGACAGATACTGGACCGACACAGACGGGATGTTTGCCGTCTTGTATTTCCTGCGTTAAGGAGTCGTGCCTGACATCCTCCCGGTAGAAGATTGTGTGAGGCGCTTTTACCTGCACGATTCGGCTTCGAAGAAATCGCAGCTGAAGCCGCCCCCACAATGAGCGCTACTCTTGTGGGACGAATTCCTTCGGCTTTTCGGAGCCGCCACCGAAGAAGAATTTTTCCATCTCGGTCGCGAGAAATTGCCGCGCCTCGGGCTCGATAGGCGTCAGGCGGTATTCGTTGATTAGCATCGTCTGGTGTCCCAGCCACTGCTGCCAGGCTTGCTTGGATACGTTCTCGTAAATGCGCTGGCCGAGCTCGCCGGGATACGGCGCATAGTCGAGACCCTCGGCCTCTTTCTTCAGGAGTACGCAGTTAACGGTTCGGGTCATTGCTCAAAAACTGTTCCGATTTCAATTCCTCGATCAGACCAGCTACCGGGGCTGCGATGCCGATTCTCTTCGGCGCAGCCAATTCGTACCAGATCTGATCGTCGCCTTCTGCAAGGTTACGCGATTGCGCAACGACACGCACGGCCGTCGGTTCTATGTCGAGATCGTAGTGCGTGAAGCTGTGGCGCACGGTGCTCAGGTGCCGCGTTTCGACGGGCGAGATATTGAGCGTCGCTTCACACCAGTCACCCGCGTCCGCGCGTGGATCGATCTCCGGGAAACTAAAGAGACCGCCCCAGATCCCAGCCGGCGGGCGCCGTTCGAGGAACACCGCGCCATCGGCATGAACCACGATCATTTGCGTTCTCTTCAGCGGCTTTTCCTTTTTCTCGCGCCGTCCCGGAAAGTCGGTTTCGCATCCGGCAGCGTGCGCGGCGCACTCGCCGGAGAGCGGACAAATCTTGCAGCGCGGCTTCGTGCGGGTACAGACGGCCGCGCCGAGGTCCATCATCGCCTGGGTATAGGCCGCGACGTTTTCCTGTGGCGTGTGTCGCTCCGCGCGTTCCCACAGGACCCGCAGCACGGTGGTTCTTCCCGGCCAGCCGTCGATGGCGTGGAAGCGCGCGAGCACCCGCTTGACGTTGCCGTCCAGTATCGGGTGGCGTTCGTCGCGCGACAGCGCCTGGATCGCGCCGGCTGTCGAGCGGCCGATGCCGGGCAGTGCGACGATGTCCTCGAAGCTCACCGGGAACTCGCCGCCGTGTTCGTTCATGATCTTTATTGCCGCCTGGTGCAGGTTGCGCGCCCGCGCGTAATAACCGAGTCCGGACCAGTGATGCAACACCTCATCGATCTCTGCCGCGGCGAGCTTCGCGATATCGGGAAAAGCCGCGATGAAACGCAGGTAATAAGGAATGACCGTCGAAACCTGCGTCTGCTGCAGCATGATTTCCGAGACCCAGACGCGATAGGGGGTGGGCTCGACCTGCCACGGCAGGTCCTTGCGCCCGTGCGCCTGAAACCACTGCAAGACTCTTGCCGCAAAGTCACCCATCGCAACGTCTACGACAACACGGTAAAGAACGAATTCTCAACTGATGCTTGCCATAAGGTGCCGTTAATCATGCGTTTTTCAGGCTAATGTACGGAATTCGCGGCCTCAAGTTCGCCTTCGATTTCCTGCGCCAGGCGCTCGATGCGGTTGACCGCACGAATGGCGCCACGCTTTAAGGCCCGCTGAATGAAGAAGGGGCCGATCACCGGCGGAATCCAGAAGTCGGGCTCCATCTCGAAGTCGTATATAAGGAGTGTGCCCTCGCCATTTGCGATGATCTGCCACCGCTCGCGGCTGTACTTGAAATCGCTTCGCTCGGGATCGGCGATGGCGACGATTTCCGAGATTGGGGTCAGGACCAGATAACCGTTGCGGATGAACGACTTGCAGAACAGAAGCGCGCAACCTTCCATGCGCGCGTAGAATCCGGGCCGGCCCTGCGCGTCCGGCCCGACGTTTCGCGCCTCGACGATGGCGCTCGTGAATTTTTCGAATTTCTCATAGTCGATCAGCAATTCGTACAACGCTCGCGGGCCGACCACGAAATTGGTTTCCGAGTAAAGCCGGTAACGCTCGTCCTCTCGTCTGACCTGTACATCGAGCAATTCCGCGCTGAGCGAGACCGCAGACTGCAACAGTAATGCAGTTCCCAAAAGAAAAGTCAGGCATGTACCGTTTAATCGAGGCAAACCATCAGCGTCCGATCAGATCTTTAAGAAGTTTCTTCTTGAGCTGTTCCTCTAGATCTTTTTCTTCAGCTTCTTTAGTTTCCCCTTCGCCCTCTACCGCCGGTTTTTCGTCACCGCCCAGCAGGTTGTCAAAGATGCGTTTCTTCAGTTGCTGTTTCTGCTCCTCGAGCGCGCCCTCGACCTGTCGGCGGAATACCGCCTCGATATCCGGCCTTACGCTCGGTGCAGTCAGCGCGCCGCTGATCCTGACCGGCACCACAGTCTTCGTGAAATCGTCGAGCTCGGCCTGCGTGACCCCCGCCATGAGCTCGGGCTTGTTGAGGACGCGCGCCTCGACCGCATAATCCACATGCCCTGCCGGCAAGTCGATGAATCCCTTGCCGGTCAGCTGCAGGAACGGTAACAGCACTTTGAGATCGTTGTTCTCGAAAATGCCGTCCGTCACCATGCCCGTCGCCGACAATGACGAGAATCGCGTGCGTGCCGGGAGCGTGGGTGCGGGCGGCGTCTCCCGCCGATATATCGCCCGCGCTGTACGCAACTGGTGCCAGATGTCCGTTCCTTCCCAGGCGCCATCCTTCAGTTCGAGGGACATGTTGCCGTCGAGGTCCTGGCGGATCGCGGCCAGGTTGCGACCGGCGCCTTTGAGCGCGAAGCTGCCGCTGATCGTGCCGCTGATGTTGTCCTGGTCGAACATAGCCTTTGCGAGCGAGTTCAGATTCACGCCGGCAATCTTTTCGTTTACCGACAAAGAGGGCACGTCCTGCGAGGCATCGATCCGTATGTCTCCGCTGTAGGTTCCGCCATAGACTTGCGCGGCAAGCGGATTCAGTCGCAACCTGCCGTTTGAACTCCTCACGCCGAGTTCGAGATTCGTGAATTCGAGGCCGGAGAGCAACGCGCGGCCGACCTTCAGGCTGCCGTCCGCCTTCAATTCGCGGATGACGTCGACGGGAATTTCGAAGTCGTCCGCCGACTCGTCGGCGTCGGCCGCCGCGGCTGCATCAGGCGGCGCCATATAGCCATCGAGGTTGATCGCGCCGACATTCAGATCGAAGCGGACGGGCCCGGAATCCGTCAGCGGCAGGGACAGCGTGCCGACCATCGTCGAATTGTCGAGGTCGAGCGTCATTGACGTCAGTCTTATCGCGTCCTTGGTTACCGCCGCTTTGGCGTTGAAAGCGACCCGGGTCAATGCCGCCGGATCCGCCGTCGCAGGCGGTTCGATATCGAGTGATTGCAACAGTTTCTTTAACGAGAATTCCGCGACGCGCAACTCCGCCTTCGGCTGCGGGCTGCCGGCATAGGAAAAAGGTTCCACGTTGGCGGACAGCGATACGCCGAGTATCGTGAAGTCCATTTCTCCACCGTTCAGAATTTCGCCGACTGTGTCGATCGACATCATGCGCGAATCAAAATTGAAAACCGCCGGCTGCGCGGTCATGCCGCGGAGCTCGCCCGATACATTGAGTCCCTCGATCGCGACCTCGGCCGCCCCTTCGGTCATCGCCACGGTACCGCGGATGGCGACATGCCCGCTCAGGTCCTCGGGCTGGGAGGCAAAATCGAACTCGGCTTCGACGTCGAATGGATCGCCCGGCCCGATACCGTCGCTTTCGAAAAGCAGATTGCTGATCGCGTAGTTGCTGCCGGCCTGTGCGTCGCGGTAGGAGATGTTGGCGTTACTGACCTCGACCCTGCCGACTTCGACTTTCGTCGCTTCCTGCAATTCTGTTTCGGGGACGTCCGGGGTTTCAGCCTCGGCGCGTGCAAAGTCATCCCAGTTGGTCCTGCCGTTAGCGGCGACTTCGAGATTGACAACGAGGCCTTCGATCGACGCTGTGCCAATGGTTGTCTCCCGTCGAAGAATGAGCGGCAGCAGCCGAATGCTAAGGCTTGCCTCGTCGAATCTCATGAACGGCTCGTCGCCGAATCCTTGAGCGTTGCCGAGCTCGGTACGGCCGACCTCGATGGCGAGCCACGGAAAAATGCTGAGCGAGAGATCGCCTTCGATGACCAAGTCGCGGCCGGTCGATTGCTTGACGGCGGCGGCGATCTCGTCGCGGTACTCGTTGGGATCAAAAAACAGCCAGATGACAACGCTTGCCAGCACGACAACGCCGACGAAGCCGGCAACGATCCACAGGAGTATTTTAAAAAGGCTTTTCATACGGTCTGTCCGGTCGCGGTCCAAACCTGCCGCGAGCAGGAGGACTTAAGAATAGCAAAGCCTTGGTCCCAGTACTGTGACTTTTGCACGTAATAAATTGCAGCCTGGTCGGCACCGGGCCCGTGATGTCGCGACGCTGCCGAACAAGAATCGTCGACTTAGGCGCGATTCTTGCGTCGATTTCGATGTTTCGGGGTATTACCGGGATCGACTCACCTGCAGCAAAGGCTGCTCCTACCGGCACAGACGCAGGTTGCCGTTCAGCGTCTCGATCGTCACGCGGCCCGAACCGCTGCCCTCTGTAAACTTGAGCTCGTAGCCCGGCGCATACTTGCTGGCTCGGACTGCTTCCGGCCCGAAACAATTGCGGATCCTGCCGTTGAACGTCTCGATGTCGAACCGCGCCGAGACATTTCCCGCGAACTCGATATCGACGCCGCCGTTCACCGTCTCGACATCGAGCCTGCCGTCATCGAGCAACTGCGCGTGAAACACGATATCGCCGTTGACAGTTTCAAGCGTGGCCCGGTTGAAGACGCCATTGACCACGACGACGTCACCGCTCACGGACTCGACGCTGATCTCTCCGGCCAGGTTCTCGGTATCCACGTCCCCGCTGACCGAACTCAGCCTCGAACGGATCTTTTTCTTGTCGCCCGATACCTCCAGGTCGCCACTGACGGTATTGACGTACATATCCGAGTCATAAGCTTCGGTGGTGATGTCACCGCTGACGCTCTCGAGCCTCTGCTCGCCGGTCACGTCCGATACGTCAATATCTGCGCTGACGGTATGAATTTCCAAAGAGCTCGCCTGCGGCACCTTGATATAGAGATCGGAACTGATGTTTCTCGATTTGCGCCGCCTTGTCTCGACCTTTATCTCGATTTCGTCGCCATCGCGTTCGAAGATCAGTTCCTCGACGTCATCGCCCAGCTCACCCGTAATCTCGACCTGGTTGCGCGACCAGCCCCGCACCTCGACTTTTCCGGCAACGTTCGACACGGAAACTGTGCCCCTCGGAGCGGCATCCAGCGTCCGATTGATTTCCTCGGCCGCAAAACCGGCGGTCGCGAAGGCGCCCAATAGCGTAAGTGTAATTACTCGCATCATCTGTCTCTCTGAAGTTTCCTGCCTGTTGTCGGCCGGCGCATCGCCCCATTCGGCCGCAACAAACTTGCCATAACTATATATCACCCCTGCGCATTGCCGCGTTCGTGATCGAGTCAACCCTCCTCATGAGATCGAGTTCCTCGCGATAACTATTGAGCAGCAGTTTTTGCAGTAACGCGTTGTCCGGATCCGAAGCGAGCGCTTCGTTGATATCGTCGATGGCCTTTTGAATAACGGCGATATTGTTTTCGACCACCGCGCGCTCCTCGGGGCTTAACCGATTCAATTCGTCGTCTATCTTTGCCGCGAGTGTGCGCCGCGCATCCTGGTAGTCCGGGCCGAGGTGATATATGTCACCGAAACGCGCCGATACCGGTTCGAAAACCAGCACCGGCCCCCCGGCTACCGGCGACATCGGATCGGCATTCTCGGTCATTGCCAGGTAGGTGAGGCCGGACGATCCGCCGACGAGCAGTACCACTGCCGCCGCGCGCGCCCACACGTTGCCCCACACCGCGCGCAATGGCCTGGCGGGCTCTGAAATCGCCTGCTCGATTTCGGGCCACAAATCCCGCTCGGGCGAAACTTCCGCCGACAGTTTCCTGGCCGCGGCCATCAATTCGTCATCGACATTATTGCGTGTTTCCTCGTTCATGCGCATTCCGTTTTCAACTGTTGCGCGAGCAATCTGCGCGCGCGATGTAACTGTGCTTTGCTCGTTCCTTCCGCGATGCCGAGCATGTTGCTCGTCTCATCGTGGCTGTATCCGTATACCGCGTGCAGCACGAATACGTGCCTCGCTCCACTCGGCAACTCGTTGATGGCCTGTTCCAGATCGCGAAACCCGCCACTGTCGCCGATCGTTTCCGGCACCGATGCGTCGTCCGATACTGCCCTGATCCGATCCCGCTCGCGGCGCGACTTGCGTATCCGGCCGAGCACCGTATTGACCGCGACGCGGTGCAGCCAGGTGCCGAACGCGCTTTCGCCGCGAAAGTCATTGAGCTTGCTCCATGCCTGGATGAAGGCCTCCTGCGTACAGTCCTCGGCCTCGGCGACGTTGCCGGTCATCCGCAGGCAAAGCCCGTAAACCCTGTCGACGTGCATGCGATAAAGCGCCTCGAACGCAGCCGTGTCGCCGGTTTGCGCCCGTCGAATGAAGCCGCGCTCCTCCGATGTCAAATCAGGCCGCACGGTTTCTGCCTCGCGATCGGCGTCCGCGGCCTCTCCCGTCTTCAGGGCTCCTAATCGCAAGACCTCCCTGTGCTTTATGTATTGGATGTGGGACGGCGCTCATTCGTTTAACCCGGGACCCGCAAATAGCGGCAAATTATTGATTTCAGACTGAGTTTTGTGGCGATTCTGGTATTATGCCCCAGGCCTTACGAGCTCTCGCAGGCGCTTTGCAGGCCGGCTCAATAACAACAAATATGGCGTAAACAAGAGCTTATCCTGATTTGGACAGGATGCACGAAAACCGGGACTGGTGGCTATCGGGCGTGGTGCGACACTGATGGCAGGACGTTCGATTCTGTACCTGGGCGCGAGCGAGCTCGCTGCCGAATTCTGCGACAAACTGAAGGCTCTGCCAGTCTGCGACAAATTCACCGGATCGCCGACGCTCGAGATTCCAGACAAGGCGCCCGGGAGAATAGACCTGATCATGTTCGAGGTCGGCCCGCTGATTGCGAAGTCGGGCGAGAGCCTCTCCGCAGTTGTCGACAAGTTTTCGAATTGGCCGCTCGTTGCCGTGACGCGCCGCGACCAGGAACATCGGGGCATCAAAGCGGTTCGCGCGGGCGCGCAAGCGTTCGTCTGCGCGGAGGACATCTCGGAGAACGAGCTGACGACAGTCATCGAGCATGCGGTGCAGCGCCACAAGCTGCTCAGACGGCTCTCCGACCGGGACAACACCGTGCTTTCGATCCTGCAAAGCATCAACGACGGTGTCGTTGTCGTCGACAGCCAGGGCCACGTGCTGGATATCAATCCGGCGGCGCGTTCGATCTTAGGGCTCGCGCCGCGTCAGACCGTTGACGCCGACTGGGGTAAGAATTTTTGCCGCCTCGGCGTGGACGGCGAGACGCCAATCGATCACGAGCAATTGCCGCTGGTGCGGGCATGTCGCGGCCAGAAGTTTTCCGATCAGCTCGCCGTGTACCGGGCCCCGGGCCTGGCGGATACCGTATTGAGCATCAACGGCCAGGGCCTCTTCGATAGCAGCCGCGTGCTGGTGGGCGGCGTCGTCACCTTCCGAGACGTTACCGACATCACGCGCAAGACCCTGGAACTGGAGAAGCGTGCCCAGTACGACGAGCTGACACTCCTGCCGAATCGCAGGCTTTTCACGCTCGAACTGGAGAAGGCCGTCGGCCGCAGCCGGCGGAGCCAGCGGCCGCTCGCGGTTTTGTTCATCGACTTCGATCGGTTCAAGTCCGTCAACGACACACTCGGGCACGACATCGGCGACGAATTGTTGCGACAGGTAGCGGAGCGCCTCGTAAAGAATTTGAGAATCGGCGATTTCTCGGGACGCTGGGGCGGCGACGAGTTCATCGTGTGCCTCGAAGACTTCGGGGATCAGCGCAATGCCGCCGCCGTGGCACAGAAGCTGTTGCTGATCCTTTCCGAGAAGTACGACGTCAAGGGCAGTGAAGTCTACGCGACGCCGAGTATCGGTATCGGCATTTTCCCGGGCTCGGCCGACCAGGCGGAGCGGCTGATCAAGGCAGCGGATCTGGCCATGGTCCAGGCGAAGAAGCGCGGCGGCGGACGTTTCCAGTATTACTCGGCGGCGCTGAATGCCAAGTTCGAGCAGCGCGAGGAGCTCGAAGTCGGATTGCGGCATGCCCTGGTCCGTAACGAATTCGTGCTGCACTACCAACCGCGCATTGACGTTAGCAGTGGCCGCCTGATCGGACTCGAGGCGCTATTGAGGTGGCAACACCCGCGCTTCGGCTTGCTGCCGCCCGGGAGGTTTCTTGCAATCCTCGAATCGAGCGGCCTGATTCACTCTGCCGGCGAATGGGTAATCAATACCGCCTGCAGGCAACTCGCGGCCTGGCAACGCCAGTTCGAGTTGCCCGATCTCTCTATCGCCATCAACCTGTCGCCGCAGCAATTGAAGCAGGGTCGGCTGGTCAAGACGGTGGGCAAGGCGCTTCAGGATACCGGTCTCGATCCCGGATGCATCGAACTCGAGATCGTCGACGGCGAGATCGTGCGCCAGCGGTCAGCCGACCTCAAGACATTGCAAGGATTGCGCGCCTATGGCGTGAGGCTCTCGCTGGATCATTTCGGTACGCGAGACGTGTCTTTCAGCTCGCTGGATACCGGCGTGATCGACAGCTTCGTCCTCGATCAGTCGCTCATACAGGATGTCGATTCGAACGGCAGTCACCAGAGAATCGTGCGTGCCGCCATTGCCATGGCGCGGGGTCTCGACATCGAGGTCGCCGCCGAAGGCGTCGAGACCATCACGCAACTGGAATTCTTGAGGAGCTGCCATTGCGATCTCGCACAGGGATTCCTGATCAGTCGCCCGATTCAGGCGGACAAGGTATCGTCGATCCTGCGCAGCGAGATTGCCGGCACACGGCTGCTATCGCGGGGCATGCCCTAGAGTAATTCGCGGCTGAAGCCGCTCCCGGATTTCTTTTTTGCCTACCACATTTCTATTTTGACAGTGGGAGCGGCTTCAGCCGCGATCATGCCATCCGGTGAGTAACGCGCCGCACTGCCAGCAGGCGGCAAATTGTCCCTCGTTGTCGACGCCGCAGGACCGGCATCGCCACGGCGCCGCCGGGCTCTCCTCAAGGATGTTGGCGCTGTCGATGAGTTGTAATGCGCGGTCGTAGTCAAGATCATTCTCGACCCAAAGCTCGGGCCAGACTTCCTGGAACGGCATTTCGCCGACGATTCCCCCCAGGTACTCGTTACGAATGAACGCGCGGATGCCTTCGCTGATCAGCAGATTCTTGTAGTGATTGATGGTGACCAGTGAATCGGCCGATGTAACTTTCTTCATCGCAACTGCTTAAGGAATGCTGCCGGGTCCGCGCCGCGCTCGAGCACCTCGACGAGCGCCGAGCCGACGATGGCCCCCGCCGCGTGCTTGCCGACACTGACGACGTCGCCTGCCGTACGAATGCCGAAACCGGCACAGACCGGGAGCGGCGACAGGGCGGAGATCTTATCCAGGTATTCGGCAAGGTCCGGCGGCAAGCCGGCGTCGCCTCCCGTAATCCCGGTGATCGTCACCGCATAAACGAATCCTCGCGATGCGTTTGCGAGCACCTGCATGCGCTGGGTCGGCGTCGCCGGTGTCACGAGCTGGATGAGCCCCACGCCTTCCGCCTCGAGTGCGGCGCCGAGTTCGGAACTCTCCTCGAACGGCAGATCGGGCACGATGAAGGCGCACACCCCCGTTTCCCTGGCGCGCTTTGCCAGCTTCGCATAACCGAATTGCAGCAGCGGATTGAGGTAGGACATCATCACGAGCGGCGTCGTCACGCGCCCATCCAGTTTATCGAGCTCTGCGAAAATCCAGCTGAGGGTGACGCCGTTTTCGATCGCGGCAAAACTCGAGCGCTGAATGGTCATGCCGTCGGCCATCGGGTCCGAGAACGGCACACCCACTTCCACGACGTCTCCGACTTCGGCAATTGCCTCGAGCGACGCGATGAAAGTGGCCGGGTCCGGAAAACCCGCCGTGATGAATGGCACCAGCGCGGTCCGGCCGTCGTCGTTGGCAGCGGTAATTGCTGCGCTAATTCGTTCATGCGGCTGCATTGACATTCGTCCTCGGCGGGAATTTCGTCAGCGTCGGCATGTCCTTGTCGCCGCGGCCGGAGTTGCCGATCAGGATTCGCTTGCCCGGATTGTCGGCCGACCAGCGTTTTGCGGCGGCGAATGCGTGTGCGGTTTCGAGCGCCGTCAGGATGCCTTCCATCGCGCACAGTTCCTCGAGTGCCTCGAGCGCCTCGTCGTCGCTCGCGGTGATATAGGTGACCCGCCCGAGCGCCTGCAGCAGCGCGTGCTCCGGGCCAACCCCGGAATAGTCGAGGCCCGCCGAGATGGAATGCGTCTCCCGAACGTTGCCGTGTTCATCCTGCAGGATGATCGAGTAGCTTCCCTGCAGCACCCCTGGCGTTCCGGTGGCGAGTGTCGCGGCATTCTGCCCGAGCGCATTGCCGGTGCCGCCCGCCTCGACGCCGATGAGTTCGATGTCATCATTCAACAAGGGATAAAAGAGGCCAATCGAGTTCGAACCGCCGCCGACGCAGGCGAAAGCCACATCCGGGAGTCCGCCCGCGAGTTCCTGTATCTGGCGCCTCGCCTCCTCGCCGATGACGCACTGCAGCTCGCGGACGAGATACGGGTACGGGTGTGCGCCGACCGCCGAGCCGAGCAGGTAGTAGGTGCCGGAAGGGTCGGAAACCCAGTCGCGCAGCGCCTCGTCGATCGCGGCACGCAATGTCTTGTCTCCCGATTCGACCGGCATCACTTCTGCGCCGAGCCGGTGCATGCGATCCACATTCGGCGCCTGCCGCTCCATGTCGACCGAGCCCATATACACGCGGCACGGCAGGCCTACCCGCGCACAGGCTGCCGCGGAGGCGACGCCATGCTGGCCGGCGCCCGTTTCCGCGATGACCCGTTTTGCCCCCAGTTTCCGCGCGAGCAGCGCCTGTCCGATCGCGTTGTTGATCTTGTGTGCGCCGGTGTGCGCGAGATCCTCGCGCTTCAGCCAGACCTCCGTGCCCCAGACTTTAGAGAGTCGCGGCGCATGCGTCAGTGCCGTCGGCCTGCCAACCCACTGGCGCAGTTCTCGGCGATACTCGTCCTGAAATTCTTCACTCGGCAGAATTTCCATGACGCCGCGCTCCAGTCGCTCGAACGCGGGTACGAGCGTCTCGGGCACGTAACGGCCACCGAAAGGCCCGAAGCGACCACGCTCGTCGGGCAACCGGCCTGCAAGACACGCCTTGAGCAGTGTCTTCTTTTCGTTATCCTCAAGGACCGCTCTCATGCTCCGTTTTCCTCGTTCGCAGTCGTGGCATTTCTGACCGCCTCGATGAATGCCCTGATCTTTGCAGCATCTTTCCTGCCCGGCGCCGCTTCGACACCGCTCGACACGTCGACGCCGTATGGCGACACCGCCCTGATGGCTTCGCCGACGTTGCCGACGGTCAGCCCGCCGGCCAGGATCAGCCTGCCGCGCCTCGCCATCCGTGCGGCGACGCTCCAGTCTACCTGCTCACCGCTGCCGCTCACCCTGCCCTCGTAGACGAACAGCCGGGGAAGCTCGTCGCCGCCGGTGATGTCGCCTTCGCGCAGCACCGGCCAGCACGCTATGTCCTCCGGTACGTCGAGATACTCGAAGTCGGCAAGATCCGTCTGCAACACGTCCGGCTCGAAGCCGATTCTTACTTCCTGCCACTCGTCATTCGATGGATGCATCATCACCGCGACCTTTCTGATCGTATCGGGCACCGTGGCAGACAGTTCGGCGGCGCGTTCGACGCTCAGGCGACGCACCGAATCGGCGAACACGAAACCGACGGCATCTGCGCCGGACGCGATTGCCGCGGCCACCGCGGCAGCGTCCGTCAGGCCGCATATCTTGACCAGCGGCGTCATGCAACAAGCCCCTTGCGGCCCGCCTGTAGCATCTCGCCGATCAGTGCCGCGGGATCGGCGGCCCGCATCAGCGCGCTGCCGACGAGCGCGGCGTCATATCCCCATTCCACGACCCGGGCCGCGTCGTGCGACGTCTTGAGGCCGCTTTCCGCGACGCTCGTTACGCCTTGCGGCAGCAGCGACGCAAGTCGCTGCAGTCGGGAACCGTCGACCTCGAGCGTTCTCAGGTCGCGGGTGTTGACGCCGATCAGGAACTGCAGTTTGCCGGCCTGTTCCCGAATGCGCGATTGCCCGGCCAGATTCACGGCACGCGCGAGATCCGGCTCGTCGAATGCCTCGAGCAGCACGAAAAGCCCGTGTTCGAAGGCGCAGTCGAGCATGCCAGCAAGCCGCCGGTCGTCGAGGATCGCGGCGATCAGCAAGACGCCGCTCGCCCCTGCGGCCCTTGCCTCGAGGATCTGCGAGGGCTCGACCAGGAAGTCCTTGCGCATGACCGGAATGCCGCGTTCCGAGACCGCGGCGACGACCTCTTGCAGGTGCGCGAGCTTGCCGTCGAAACGTTCCGGCTCGGTCAGCACTGAGATCGCCGCGGCGCCCCCGCTGACATAGTTCATCGCCCGCTGGGCCCGGGCCTCGCCATGCCTCGCAAGCGAGCCCTCGGCGGGCGAGCGGTTCTTCAGCTCCGCGATAAGGTCGAAGCCCGAAAAGCGTAACGGAAAGACGGGTTTGTCTAGCGCCGCCGACGAATACCTCGTCGTCAGCGCGGCGGCCCGCGCGGCACTCGATCGTGCCATATCGTGTAGAAAGTCATTCATTACGTCGCGAAATGCTTTTCCATGGCGTCGAGGAAGGCGCCACCCCTGCCGTCGTCGATTGCGGCAGCCGCCATTTCGAAGCCGCTCTGCCGATCGCCGGCGAGCCCCGTTACCTCCAGAATCAAGGATGCGCCCATCACGAGGGCATCGCGGTGCGGTCCCCTGTCTTCGCCTTTCAGGACCCTCGCGAGTTCTGCCGCATTGTGCGCAGCATCGCCGCCGCGCAGCGCGTCCGGGGCGCAGCGATCGACACCATAGTCCTCCGGCCTGCGGACGGATTTTTCGACGGACCCCCGGCGCACGTCGTACAGAATGAAATCGCCCGCTGGCGACGCCTCGTCCCAGCCCGGTTCGCCATGTACGACAAACGCCCTTTCGATCGGCATGCCGCTCAAAGTCTCCGCCATGAGCATCGCCGCATCGTTGCTCCAGGCGCCGACCAGCTGGAACGGCGGCGCCGAAGGATTCGTCAGTGGGCCGAGCATGTTGAAGACGGTACGCAC
>JBFHXJ010000092.1:0-17195 GCA_041598995.1 Woeseiaceae bacterium
AGGATCGCCGCAACGACCCATGGGCCCCAGGCGATGTCGCGGCGAAATTTCTTCACCGGACCGACCACCGGCGGTGCGCCGGCGCTCCGATTCAGCTCGTAGTAATCCGCGAGCACGTCGTCGACGGGCACGCCGACCAGCTCCGCGTATTTCTTGAGGTGGCCCTTGGCGAATACGGGTGCGCCGAGTACCGCGAAATCATTCTTCTCCAGGGCACGGATCTTCAGCTCGTCGAGATGCAGTTCCTTGGCGATGTCCGTTGCAGATATTTCGTGCGCCCGGCGAGCGGCCGCAAGCCGCTCGCCGCCACGCGGCGCGCTCGGCTCGCCGTTTGGCGAATGTTGTGGACCTTCGTTCATACCGCTTCGTTATTGTCTTTTTGTCTGCAGCGTCTGCCTGGCTTCCTCTGAGTCGGGATAGTCCCGCAACAACTGATTCAGATAGTCTGTCGCGGCACGATCATTACCGTTGGCGGTTTCGATCTGGATCGCCAGGTAGAGCACCGCTGCCGACGCTTCGTTTGCAGCAAGATAGCGTTGCATAAAAGCGCTCGCATTGAAATTGTCACCGGTGCGATGTTTCAGCGCCGCCATCTGGATCAACGCTTCGCCATAGGTCGAACGGCGCTCCAAGGCTTGCCGAAAATACTGCTCTGCCAATGCGACGTCCGGCTTCTGCCCCATGCAGACGCCGGCGTTGGTCATCATGATCTCCGGGTTATCGTTGTCGCGAACCGCAATCGCCCGGTCGAACTGCTTGCGAGCGTCGTCGTACTCACGCTGATCACAAAGAAATACGCCGTAGGCATTGCGTACGTCCTTGTCGTTTGGTCCGAAACGAATCGCGCGATCGAACGATTCCCTGGCCAAACGGGTATTGTTGAGCTTCACATAGGTCAGGGCCAAAAGGGAATGTGCGGATGCCATCCGCGGGTCCAGCTCGACCGCGCGCAGCAAGCGGTCCCTCGCGAGCTCATAGCTGCCGTTGCGGAAGTAGCGGGCGCCGAGCTGGTAGTTCTGCTCCGCGGCGTCGTCATCCACGGTGTAGCGCCTGACCTGTGTCGTCGAAGAAATACAGCCCGAAATGATGGATAAAACGGCGGCCAGTATCAGGATATTCGCTCTCGTCGTCATGCCAGTGCCGTCCCTCGTCCTTTCTCGCTCAACCGCACCCGGGTCCTGTCGCGTACTTTACCAGCCAGCTGCCCGCAGGCGGCATCAATATCTTCGCCGCGCGTCTTTCGCGTCGTAGCGATGACGCCCCGGTCTCGCAGGCGCTTCTGGAACTGCCTGATCTGCTCAACCGCCGATCGCCTGAAATCGTTGCCGGCAAACGGATTGAAGGGTATCAGGTTGACCTTCGCGGGGCGATTGTCCAAGAGCAGGGCGAGTTCGTCGGCATATCTCAAGTCGTCGTTGACGCCGTTCAGCATGACGTACTCAAAGGTAACGAAGCGATTCGCCCGCTTCGCCGCGTATCGCCAGCAGGCGTCCAGGAGCTCGCCGATCGGGTGGATCCGATTCAACGGCACGAGGAGATTGCGCAGTGCGTCGTTCGACGCATGCAACGAGACCGCCAGCGACACGTTGCAATCGTCGCCCAGCCTGTCGATCTGTGGCACGAGCCCCGAGGTACTGACCGTCACGCGCCGCCGCGACAACCCGTAGGCGTAGTCCGATATCAAAAGCTCGAGGGCCGGCAGGAGGTTGCGGTAATTGGCCAATGGTTCGCCCATCCCCATGAACACGACGTTAGTCACGGCGGGTTCGCTGCTCGGCCGCGGTGGCAGGTGGCGGTTTGCGTGAGCGACCTGCCCTATGATCTCGGCGCAATCGAGATTGCGATTGAAGCCCTGTGCACCGGTGGCACAGAACGCACAATCCAGCGCGCAGCCGACCTGCGACGAAATACACAGGGTGCCGCGCCCTGATTCGGGGATAAATACGGATTCGACGGCCTGACCGGCCCCGGACTCAAAGAGCCACTTGATCGTGCCGTCAACCGACATGCGCTCTGACAGGAGTTCCGGCAACTCGATCGTGGCGATTCTTTCAAGTTCCGTACGCAGTTCCTTCGACAAGTCGGTCATGTCCGCGAATCGATCCACGTTGCGCTGATGCACCCATTGCATGAGTTGGCGGGCGCGAAATGGTTTTTCGCCGAGCGCGGCAAAAAGATCGACGAGCGCACGCTCGGGATGCCCGAGCAGATTGACGCGAACCTTTGGCGGTGCGTCCTGCAATTCGACGATTTCCGGACCGGATGCCATGACCCGTGAATTTACCTCGTGCGTGGGCAGATGCCGCCGTCTCCGAAGAAGAATTTTACCTCCTGCGCAGCGGTCTCCGGACCGTCCGAACCGTGTACGACATTCTGTTCAATGCTTTCTGCAAAGTCTGCGCGAATCGTGCCGGGATCGGCGTCCGCAGGGTTGGTCGCACCCATGATGTCACGATTGCGATCGATTGCTGACTCGCCCTGCAGGACCTGAACCATCACCGGACCGGACGTCATGTAGCTCACCAGGTCCTTATAAAAAGGACGTTCCTTGTGTACGGCGTAGAAGGCTTCTGCTTGTTCCCTGGAAAGATGAATCATTTTCGCGGCGACGATTTCTAGACCGGCGTTTTCAAAGCGACTCAGGACTTCGCCTATAAGATTCTTCTCCACGCCATCGGGCTTGATGATGGAGAGCGTCTGCTCGACAGGCATATGTGTTTCCTTACTGTGGATAGACTGAAAAAGCCGGCGTCAGGGCGGCCGGCCGAGCATAATCTGCAGATAGTACAAGAACCGTTCGCAGAATTCCGCCTGGCCGGGACACGGCCGCGATTGCGCATCGGCCTGGTTCAGACGCTGAAGCTCTCTCCGCAGCCGCACTCGCCGGTCACGTTCGGATTGCGAAACCGAAATGCCTCATTGAGGCCTTCCTTCACGAAATCGACCTCGGTTCCGTCGATGAGCTCGAGACTCGATTTGTCGACCACCACATTGACACCGCGGTCCTCGAACACAATGTCCTCTTCATCGATCTCATCGGCATAGTTGATGACATAGGCAAAACCGTTGCAGCCGGTTTTCTTGACGCCCACCCGCAGGCCGATGCCCTTGCCGCGGGCAGTCAGAAAATTCCTCACCCGCTCTGCCGCAGGTTCGGTCAACGAAATGGCCATGGATTAATCCTCAAGTTTCGGCAGCGGGGTATTGCGCCCACAGCGTTGCCAGCGCGTCTTCGAGCAATAGTATACGGCCGGTCTTTTCGGCCGGTATACCGAGTTCACGGGTTATGTGCGCCAAATCATGGTTTTCAAGGCTTTTGACAGGCTCGCCGGTCAGCCGTTCACACGCCAGGTCGGTGGCCGCGATCAGGTGCGGGCAACCCCATGCCCGGAATGCGAGCGCTGCGAGTACGCCGTCGCGAACCCCCGCCGACACCTGAATACGCGCGCCGTGTTCCGATTCGGAGACATCTGCGACCAGCGTCGTGTCAAAAGAGCCCTCGAGATCGCCGGCATGATGCGGCTCCATGAAATGGCGTCGCACGGCCAGGTTGTATGACACGCCGCCGTTCACGAGGCCAGGCGTGGTGCGATAGAGCGCAGGTGATTGACGGCCCATCGATAACGCTCGATCGCCATGTCGATTTCGGCGCTCTTGGTATTGCGCCCGAAGCTGAAACGGATCGCGCTTTGCGCGAGCCGGTCGTCCCGGCCGAGCGCCCGCAACACGTAAGACGCCTCGCCACTCAGGGAATTGCAAGCGGAGCCGCTCGCCACGCAGACCGGCTCTAGCCCCAGTAACAGGCTTTCTCCCTCGATGCCCTCGGCACTCACGTTCAGGATGCCCGGATAGGTGTGCTCGACCAACGCGTTTAACAGGATCCCATCGAGATCGCAGATCCCCTGCCACAGCCGGTCGCGCATTTGCCGTGCGTGCTGCAGGTCTCTCGTCATCTCGTCACCGGCAATCTCCGCCGCCAATCCTAAGCCGACGATCTGGTGCACAGGCAATGTGCCGGGCCGGAGGCGCCGTTCCTGTCCGCCCCCATGCATGATCGGCAGTATCCGGCAGCCCGGACGGTCGGCGATATACAGCGCACCGATGCCCTGCGGTCCGTAGAACTTGTGCGCCGTCAGGGACAGGAGATCGATCGGCGATTTTTCCATATCGAGCGGCAGCTTGCCGACCGACTGCGCGGCGTCCGTGTGATAGAGCACATCCCGGGCACGGCAGATCTCGCCAATACGGAGAATGTCCTGTACGACGCCGGTCTCGTTGTTGACGTGCATGACAGATACGAGCTGCGTGTCGTCGCGCATCTGTGATTCCAGCCGCGCAACGTCGAGGCGCCCGTCGCCATCCGGCTCGAGCCAGCTCACCTCGAATCCGTTTTTTTCGAGGTGCCTGAAAGTATCGGTGACCGCCTTGTGTTCCGTCGCCATCGTGATCAGGTGTTTGCCGCGATGCGCGCGATAACTCGCGGCGCCGATGATGGCGAGATTGTCCGATTCGGTGGCGCCCGAGGTCCAGATCAGACTTTGCGGGTCGGCGCCGATGAGCCTGGCCAGCTGATGGCGCGCATTTTCTACGAGCTCCGAAGATTCCCGCCCGGCGAGGTGCACCGACGCCGGGTTGGCGAACGCACCCATCGGCTCCAGGCAGCGATGCATGGCCTCCGCGACGCGCGGGTCGAGCGGGGTTGTGGCGGCGTAGTCCAAATAGACGAATTCGCGATTCATCACTGCCGATCCTTCGACGCTCCGGGATCGAGCGCCGCCAGCATGCCACGCAGAATGTTCACTTCGTTCTGATCGAGTTCCGCTTTGACGAACAGCCGGCGCAGGCGACGCATAAGCAAGCGCGGATTGTCGGGGTCCAGGAAGCCGGAGCGCGCCAGCACGTCCTCGAGATGCGCGTAGAAATTTTCGCGCTCTTCGCCAGTTGCCGGCGGTGATTCGGGTTTTGCGGACGAATCGTCCTGCGACATGCCGGCGACACGCAACTCGTAGGTGATGACCTGTACGGCCATCGCGAGGTTGAGTGAACTGAATCCCGGTTCCGTCGGAATGGTCAGGAGGGTGTTGCAGCAGTCGATGTCCTCGTTCGTCAATCCTGACTTTTCCGGCCCGAAGACCACGGCTGCTGTGCCGTGCCGGCTTTCGTCGATCAGGCGTTCCGCACATTCGCGGGGCGCCATACTCGGCCAGCCGATCGATCTCGCGCGCGCGCTCGCCCCCGCCACGTACGTGCAATCGCGCAATGCTTCATCGAGACTGGAGACGACGCGAGTCATATCCAGGATGTCCTCCGCGCCGGAGGCGCGTGCAGTCGCATCCTCGTGTGGAAAATACTTCGGTTTGACCAATACCAGGTCAGCGAGGCCCATGTTTTTCATAGCACGTGCTGTCGCCCCGATGTTTCCGGGATGCGTCGTACCAACGAGAATGATGCGGACGTTCAAAGGATTTGCGATTCAATCGATGAAAGGTCTGGTATTCTACCGCCCCGCCCGTAGCGGAACGCTCTTTTTCAAACTGACGGAATCATCACGTGGAAGCAATGCTCAATGTGGCGGTCATGGCCGCGCGGCGCGGCGGAGACACGCTCTACCGCAGCCTGAAAGACCTCGACAAACTCAAGATCGAGACCAAGGGCCGGAATGATTTCGTCAGTGAAGCGGATCACAACGCCGAAAATGCAGTCATCTCCGCGATTCACAAGCACTATCCCGATCACGCCATTCTCGCCGAAGAGTCAGGCCCGCAAGGTAATTCCGATTACCTGTGGATCATCGATCCACTCGACGGTACGACCAACTTTCTGCACGGCTTCCCTGTATTCTGCGTATCCGTCGGCGTCACGCACAAAGGTCGCCTCGAGCACGGCGCCGTCTACGACCCGATGCGCCAGGAGCTGTTTACCGCGTCCCGCGGACAGGGAGCACAACTCGACGGACGCAAGATTCGTGTGAGCGGCAGGACAACGCTCGAAGAGGCATTGCTCGGCACCGGGTTCCCGTTTCGCGATTCCAACATGGCGCTCGAGCCATACATGAAGATGCTCATCAGCGCGATTCGCCACACTCAGGGCATTCGCCGTGCGGGGGCGGCGGCGCTCGATCTTTGTTCCGTCGCCGCCGGCCGCCTGGATGCGTTCTGGGAGACTGGCCTCTCGATCTGGGATCTCGCCGCCGGTGCTCTCATCATTCGCGAAGCGGGCGGCATCATCAGTGGCCTCGACGGCAGCGAGAATTTCCTGGAGACCGGTCACGTGCTGTGCGGCACGCCGAAAATCTATTCCGCGCTCGCCAAACTGTTCGGGCCCGATATCAAGGAAATGTTCGCAGGATAGGTGGGGGCAGTGCCTTTGGCTCTGGCCCCTTGCTGCTTGACTATGGCAAGTCGTCGATGAGCGCCGGATCCACTTCCGGCGGCATCAGGTCCTGCGCACTCACGTCGAGGAGCAGCGCAACGGTACTGGCCGTATAGATCGAGGAGTAAGTACCGATGACGATGCCAACGATGAGGGCGATGGAAAACGGTGCCACCGATTCGCCGCCGAGCAAGAGCAGCGCGGTCAATACGATCAATGTCGTCACGCCGGTGATGATGGTGCGCGCAAGTGTTTCGTTGACCGACGTGTTCATCGATTCCTCGGAGCTTACACCGCGCAGCTTGACGAAATTCTCGCGAATGCGGTCGAACACGACGACCGTGTCGTTCAGCGAATAACCGATCACCGCGAGCACCGCCGCCACGACCGACAGGTCGAAAGAGATGCCGAATACCGAAAAGAAACCGATTGTGATCATCACGTCATGTGCGAGCGCAGCGACGGCGCCGGCCGCGAACTTCCACTGAAAGCGGAACATGACGTAGGCGAAGATCATCAGCAAAGCGAAAATCATCGCCAGGCCTCCCTGCTCCGCCAATTCGTCGCCGACCTGGGCGCTCACGAATTCGACGCGGCGCAGCACCACGTTCGGATCATCGGCCGCGAGAATTTGCCTGAGCGATTCTCTGATTGCATCGGGCTCGGAACCGATCTGCGGTGGCAGTCGAACCTGCACATCGGTTTCCGCGCCAAACCTCGAAACACGGTAGTCTTCGTATCCGGCAGTGCGAAGTCGATCACGAATGCGCTCCAGGTTTGCCGATTGCGTATAGCCGACCTCCAGCAACACCCCACCAGTGAAATCGATGCCGAAATCGAGCCCGCGCGTCGAGAGCGACACGATCGAGACGATGATAACAAGGGCAGATATCGTGACCGCGATAGTGCGCCGTTTCCGGCTCAGGAAATCGATGTTCGGTTTGTCCTTGATCAACCGCATCGGCGCGCCCTCAGATCGGCAGTGCTTCGAGGCGGCGGCCGCCGAAGATCTTGTTGACCACAGCTCGCGTCCCGACGATCGCGGTGAACATCGACGTGATGATGCCGAGTGACAGCGTGATCGCAAAACCCTTGATCGGTCCCGTCCCGAACGCGAACAACACGATCGCCGCAATCAGCGTGGTGATGTTTGCGTCCGCAATCGATGACAACGCTTTCTCATAGCCGGAATGAATCGACCCCTGCGGCGAATTGCCGCCCGCAAGTTCCTCGCGAATCCTCTCGAATATCAGCACGTTCGCGTCGACCGCCATGCCGACCGTCAAAACGATCCCGGCGATGCCGGGCAGGGTCAGCGACGCCTGCAGCAGCGACATCAAGGCGATGATGAAAACGAGATTCGCGAGCAGTGCCAAACTGGCAATCAGTCCGAAGCCGCGGTAGTAGATCGCCGTGAACACGATGACGGCAATGAAGCCAATCGCTACGGCATTGAAGCCGCGATCGATATTGTCCTGACCGAGGCTCGGGCCGATCGTACGGTCCTCCACCTTGTAGACGGGTGCGGCGAGCGCGCCTGCCCGGAGCAGCAATGCGAGGTCGCGCGCTTCCGCGGCTGACAGGCCGGTCGTCTGAAAACTGTTCTTGAAAACGCCGCGGATCGTCGCGGTATTGATGATTTCCTCGGTCCGCGTGGTGCGGTACTCCAGCGAACCGTCCGGTTTCTCGATCGTCTCGCGTCGCGTCTCGATGAACACGGTGGACATCGGCTTGTTCAGGTTGGCGCGAGTCGTTTCCAGCATGCGCTCGCCACCGGCAGAATCGAGGGTGATGAAGACGGCCGGCTGACCCTGACTGAATCCGGATTCCGCATCGACGATCTGGTCGCCCGAGGCGATGACTTCACGCTTCAGCATCTGCCCCTGGATGCCGGGCCGGCCGGGATAAAAGCGCGAACCGGGGCTGTCGCCTGACGTGTCGACAAGGCGAAACTCCAGCGTCGCTGTCGCAGTCAGAATCTTGTTGAGCTCTTCGGGATCCTGCAAACCCGGCAACTGCACGATGATGCGGTCGACGCCCTGTCTCTGCACCAGCGGTTCCGACACGCCGAGCTGGTCGACACGATTCCTGATGGTCGTGATGTTCTGCTCGATTGCAAAATCCTGCCGTGCACGAATCTGCGCCTCACTCATGCGTACGCGCAAAGATTTCCCGTCCGCGCCGTCCGTGATGATCACGTCGCGATCCGCCGCGCGAATGATATCGCGTGCCTCTTCGAGATCTTCGGCATTCGACAGCCGTATGGTCACGGTCTGATCGACGACGTCCGCGCGGCTGCGGATGCGCCTGTCACGCAGGCGATCCTCGAAGTCCTGACTGTATGAATTCAGGCGGCTCTCGATCGCCGATTCCATGTCGACTTCGAGCAGTACATAGACACCGCCCCGCAAATCGAGACCAAGGCTCATCGGGTGGAGGCCCAGACCGCGTATCCAGCCCGGCAACTCCGGCGCCGACGCGTAGGCGACGCTCGCGACGTCCGAAAAGCGCTCGCGTAATCTGGCACCGGATAGTTCCTGGCCGTCCTCGCTGGCAAAGGTGACGATAACGCGACCACCATCAATGAACGCCGCCTTCGATTCCAGTCCTTCACCCTCGAGGAACGTCACGACCTGGTCGAGCATGCCGTCATCGAACGGCCTGCCGTCGACATGCGTTAACTGCACGGCCGGCGCGCTGCCATAAATATTCGGCAATGCGAGCAGCGCACCGAACAGGAGGGCGCCTATGACGAGCAGGTTGAGCCAGGTGGGATAACGGTTCATCGGGCCGGCAAGCGTCAGGCTGCGTCGAAGGTGCCCTTTGGCACGACTGCCGACACCGTCGATTTCTGCACCTTGATCTCGACGTCGTCGGCAATCTGCACGGTTGCATAATGCTCCGTCACCGCCGTGATCTTGCCGAGTATGCCACCGGCCGTCAGCACTTCGTCTCCGGTCGACAAGCCCTTGACCAGTTCGGTATGCGCCTTTTGTCTTTTCTGTTGCGGACGGATCAGGAGGAAATAGAAAGCGACGAAGATGACGATCATCGGCAGGAAGAAGCTGAATGCATCGCCCTGTGCGGCATCTTGTGCGTAGGCTGTGCTGATCAGGAAATCCATGATTCAAAACTCCCGGCGGCCGAGACGGGCCCGGGCCTTGCTGTGGGGCGCCAAATGGCGCGCCATTATGGCATACGAGTCCGGAGGTGGGGACGCCCGGTTCGGTATCAAGAGCATCTGCGAATGCGTGCTGAGCGCCGTCCCGCGCGCTCGCTGCTCAGCGGTGCGCGACCTCGTCGCGTGTAGATTCCTCGTAGGCGGATTCGAGATCGGCGACCACGCGAGACAATCTGCCTGCAGCAATGGCATCGCGCAGGTTTTTCATAAGCTTCTGATAGTAATGCAGATTGTGGATCGTCAGCAGGCGTGCGCCGAGGATTTCACCGCACTTTTCGAGATGGCGCAGGTAGGCGAGGCTGTAATTCAGGCAGGTATAGCAGTCGCAGTTGGCATCGAGCGGCGCCGTGTCGCTCGCATGTTTCGCGTTGCGGATCTTGACGATCCCTTGCGACGTGAACAGGTGACCGGTACGGGCGTGGCGCGTCGGCATCACGCAATCGAACAGGTCCACACCGCGACTTACCGCTTCCGCAATATCGAGCGGCGTGCCGACGCCCATAAGATACCTGGGCCTGTTGCCCGGCATCGCCGGCAGCAACTCTTCCAGTACGCTCGTCCTTTCTTTCCCGGATTCGCCGACGGCAAGACCGCCGATTGCATAACCGTCGAAGCCGATTTCGCAAAGCTTGCCGAGCGATTCATGTCGCAGCTCGTTGAATACGCCGCCCTGTACGATGCCGAACAAGGCCTCACCCCGTCCCGGTTCTTTTTCCTTCAATGCATCGAAATGACGCCGGCTGCGCTCTGCCCAGCGGAGCGACAGCTCCATCGATTGTCTTGCCTCGTCTTCGCTGACCGGATACGGGGTGCATTCGTCGAAGACCATCGCGACGTCGGCATCGAGATCGTGCTGCACCCGCATCGATTCTTCCGGCGTGAGTTTTACCTCGTCGCCGTCGACCGGCGAACGAAACGTGACGCCTTCTTCGCTGATCTTGCGCATTTCGGCGAGCGAAAAGACCTGGAAGCCGCCCGAATCCGTCAGGATCGGACCATCCCAGTGCATGAATTCATGCAGCCCACCATGATCGCGAATAATTTTCGTCCCGGGACGCAACATGAGATGAAAGGTGTTGCCGAGAATGATGTCGGCGCCGCTTGCCGCGACTTCTTCCGGCGTGACGCCTTTCACGGAACCATAGGTGCCGACAGGCATGAAGGCGGGCGTCCTGACCGCGCCTCGGCGCAACTCGATCGTGCCGCATCGCGCCTGCCCGTCCGCTTTGCCGGGAACGAATTTCACAACAGCATGCCCGCACTCTCGCCGGCCGGCAGCACCAGCATCGCATCGCCGTAACTGAAGAAGCGATAGCGGTGTTCGACCGCGTAACGGTAGGCTTCGAGGATGCGATCGCGCCCCGCGAAAGCTGCGACCAGCATCAACAGCGAGGATCGCGGCAGGTGGAAATTCGTCAGCATCGCATCGACGGAGCGGAATTCGTAGCCAGGCACGATGAACAAATCGGTTTCTCCGTTGAAGGGCTTCAGTACGCCGCTCGCGGACGCGCTTTCAATTGCCCTGACAGAGGTCGTGCCGACCGCAATGACGCGCCCTCCCCCCGCGCGAGTCGCGCTGACCGCGTCGCACACGTCCGCCCCCACTTCGACCCGCTCGGCGTGCAGCCGATTCGATTCGACCTGTTCCTCACGTAAGGGCTGGAAGGTGCCCGCCCCGACGTGCAGCGTGACGAACACGTGATTGACGCCTTTCCGCCGCGTCTCTTCCAGCAAACGCTCGTCGAAATGCAGGCCCGCGGTAGGCGCCGCGACCGCACCCGGTCGACGCGCGTAAACCGTCTGGTAACGGTCGACATCAGCCGGTTCCGGGTTTCGCCGGATGTATGGCGGTAACGGAACCTCGCCGTGATGCTCCATCAGGCCGGCGGCCGGTTGCGACAGGGCAAGGCGAAACATGTCGCCTTCGCGGCCCACCACCCTCGCCTCGCAATCCGCCCCGAGCCTGAGCACCGCGCCGTTACCGGGGCTCTTGCTGGCGCGGACCTGCGCAAGAACTACGCAGTCTTCCAAGACGCGCTCGACCAGCACCTCGACGCGGCCGCCGGTCGGCTTTCGTCCCTTGAGACGAGCGCGCAGCACCCGCGTGTCGTTGAACACCAGCAGGTCGCCTGGCTCCAGCAATGACGGGAGTTCCTTGAACTGTCGATCGCTGAAATCGTCGCCACCACGAGTAGCCTGCTATTGCGGCGACGCGTGGTCGGGTATTTCGCAATCAGCTCGTCGGGAAGCTCGTAATCAAAGTCGGACAAAAACATGGCCGCGCATAGTACCAATTCTATGCGCGGCCGTTTGGACTAAAGAAGACTGCAATAACAACTACATTCTTTTTGCAGGCGACGGGATCACCGTGACTCGGGGCGCTGCGTGCACTTTCGGTGCCGGAAGCGGTGTCACGAAACTCTGACGACCGTCCGGGATGTCGATGCTCACGGTCTGTCTGCGCTTGTCGCGCATGATCTCGATTTTCACTGTCTCGCCACTCTGGTAAGAGCCCAGGATGCGCATCGCATGATTGACGGACGTCGGCTTGCGGTTATCTATGCTGAGGATGACGTCTCCATCCTGTAATCTCAGCGCCTCATTCTCGGGCCCGCGAACAATCAGGATGCCCTGGTCCGTGCCGAAGTAGCTGCCCAGTCGTTCAGTCAGCTTGACCATCTCCATGTCCCCGAAGCCACTGTCGCCGCCGAGCCAGACGAAACGATTCTTGAGCCGGTTGAGGTGCGGCGCGACCTGGAATTCCGGCAGGGTAAAGTCCGAGCCCTCAAAATTGAAAGCAAACACGCCCTGCACCGGTCGGGGCTCGAGTTCGACGGTCTGCGACTTGCCATTGCGCAAGTATTCGATCTTGAGCGCGTCGCCTGCCTCGACTCCCTTCATGAAATCGAGGAGCCTTGCATTGGCTTCACGTTCGTTATCAGCAGACAGGGATTCGCCGTTGATCGCCGTGATGATATCGCCTGACCGGAGGCCGGCCTCCTCGGCGGCGCCGCCCGGCGACACGCCGAGAATCATCACCCCTTCGACCGGTTTGTCGGCGTCGTTCGATGCGATCGTGATGCCCAACATCGGTCGGTCAGCGCCACCCATGATGCGCTCTATCATCGCGACACGGGGCAGATTCCGTCTTGAAAGTTCAGCGACCTGTTGCGCGGCCTCGGCCAGCGCCGACTCGGCTTCTCGCAAACGGATCTCGATCTCGACGTTCTCATCGCGGATCAGGCGTTCGCGCTCGGCTCGCTGCATTTCCACATCCCTGGCTGTCTCAGCCATTTCGTGCTCGCTCTCGACGAGGCGACGCTCGGCTTCGCGCATTTTTGCGTCGAGTGCGTCGCCTTCTTCCTGCGCGAGCACAGGAACACACAGCGCGAACGACGTCGTCAAAACCAGGGTTTTCCAGCTATTTCTCATCTAATCACTCCTGACGCGATGCAGCGGAAACATCGAGGTTTATGCTGCATATCCGTCCTTCCATACTCAAAATGACGCCCGCTGCGCCTGTGCCGTGCGCAGTTGCAATAGCGAATGCATGAGCCGCACCCGCTCCCGCCAGTAGATCTCCTGTTGTTCCGCGCTCAACTGCAGATCGGGGTGAGTCAGCACGTAATCGATTGCCGCGACCTGATCCTCGAGTTCGGAGATCGTCGCCGCGGTACTGGCACGTACGACACTCGGCTCTTCCGGTAACGCATGCAGGTCTCTTTCGATCTGCTGGGATTGCACCATCAGCGCGGTCAACACACGCAGCCCGTCGCCGTTCGTCGCCATGACCGCATATTCCGGTTCGGTCGGAAACTGCTCGTGGCTGTCATCGCCGACAGGCTTGACTGGAAAATTCAGGACGGCGAGCACTACTGCCGCTGCCAGTCCGGCGCCAGCAAACCATTTCACGCGATCCGCAACTCGCGGAGCAAACAAACCCTCGGCTCGAGCCTGTGCCTCGATTCGCTGCCATACCGCGCGCGGCGGCGGCGTGTCATCGAGTTCACGCAGCTTCTGCTGCAGCACATCGTGCTCCTCGATACTCAAACCGCCACTCATCGCTTCATCCTGCACATCGTTACGCTTACTCATCATGTATTTACCTTGCTCCGATGGGGCGATCAGCAACTTCGCAGCGCGGACTCGCCAAGCGCCGTGGCAGATTCCTTGCTTGCCGCCTCCGCGTCCAGCAGCGGCCGCAATTTCTGGTACGCGCGTGACAGCTGCGACTTGGAGAAACTTTCGGTCTTGCCGAGCAGGCCCGCGATCTCCTTGTGCGTGAAACCCTCCACGTCGTGCAGCCACACCACCGTGCGGCCGACCGCCGGCAGCGCGCGGAGGGCGGCATCCAGATCGATCGCCTGCTCCTGCCATACCGGGTAGCCAACGCTGCCGTATGCCCCGGTCGCGGAAGCTTCCCACGCCTCGTCCAGGCTCTGTCCGCGTTTCACCCAGGCGGAACGCAGAAACATCAGCGCCTTCGAGACCGCGACGCGCCGAATCCAGGCTCCCAGCGGCGCATCACCGCGGAATCCGCCGATGCTGCGAATGATCTCCATGAAGGTCTCCTGCGTAAGGTCCTCGGCCTGAGCCGGGACCTTCGTGAATCTCAGGCACATCGAGTAAATGGGCGTTGCGTAGGCGCGATAAATAATCTCGTGCGCCTTCGCATCGCCCGCCGCGGCACGCTGCACGATCGCCGGATCGATCTGGATATCGGCAAATTTGCTCATGTCTCGTGCTTTAGATGCCCGATCCCAAAAAAAGGTCGCGGCTGATGAATTGTAGGACTATTCGTGGGAGCGGCTTTTTGGACATGGACGTTCTTATATCGCGGAGCACATGGAGGTGCGAGAGCGATGAAGCCGCGATCCCATGGCTGAGAAATCGCGGCTGCAGCCGCTCCCACGCTCAATCCGACAGGTGGCGATACCCAAGTTGCCCGCATATACTCCGACATCCGCGCCGGGATGGCGGAACTGGTAGACGCGCCGGACTCAAAATCCGGTTCTGGCAACAGAGTGCGAGTTCGATTCTCGCTCCCGGCACCATTGAAAGCCCGTTTCGGGGATTCGACCCTAGCCTATGAAATATTGCTCCAATTGCGGCAATCGCGTGGCGCGAAAAACCCCCGACGGCGACAGCATGACGCGCTGGGTCTGTGACACCTGCCATACCATTCACTATCAGAACCCGAAAATCGTCGTCGGCTGTGTCACGGAATCGGACGGCAAGATTCTGCTCTGCAAGCGCTCGATAGAACCGCGCTACGGTTACTGGACCGTGCCGGCCGGCTTCATGGAAATCGGTGAGACCATTGCGGAAGGCGCGGCCCGCGAAACGATGGAAGAAGCCTGCGCCGAGGTCGAGATCGGCCACCTGTTCGCGTCGGTCGACGTAATCGATGCCGCCCAGTTGCACCTGTTCTTTGCCGCCAGGCTAAAGGGCAATTTTGCGGCCGGGCACGAGTCGCTCGATGCGAGACTCTTTGCAAAGGACGAAATTCCCTGGGACGAAATCGCGTTCCGCAGCGGCAAGTTTGCGCTCAAGAAATATCTGGAAGACGGCGGTCGGAACAACGGCGTGCACTTGCACGAGGTGAGGCGCGGCAAGGAGTAACGCCCGAAAAAAGACGCCGGGTATCTTTACTTCGATATGTTTCTTATTAGCCGCCGCTGGCCACGATAGCCTGCTTCAGGCGCGGCGCGGGCATGTAACCGCTAAACAGGGTGCCATTACTGAGGACGATGGCCGGTGTACCGGTGAGGCCGACGTCCTGGCCCATCGCGTAGTGTGATTGCACGATCGAAGCGTCACAGCTGTGCGTCTGGAATTCCTTGTCGAGTTTTGCGAGCGTCAGCGCTTCGTTGCGATCGTCGGCGCACCAGACGTTTTCCGCCTTGGTCCACGACACCGTCTTCGGCCCGCTCCTCGGATAAAAGACATAGCGGACCTCGATACCCTGAGCCATGTATTCATCGATCTGTGCATGGAAACGGCGGCAGAACGTGCAGTCGATATCGGTGAAGACATAAATGCTGTGCTCTACGTGCTCCGGTGTAAAAACGATCAGTTCATCTTTCGACAACGCCGACATCATCTGTACGCGAGCTTCATTACGGCTGATCTCGCTCAAATTCGTATTCTGCTGAAGATCGATCAGGTCGCCCTGCAGCAAGTAGCGGCCGTCTCCGCTGATATAGGCAACGATCGCGCCCTTGCGGATCATGTACCAGCCCGGAATCGGGCTTTCCATGACGTGTTCGGGCTGGATTTCGGAAAACCGCTCCGAAACCGTCGCGCGGACCTCCTGAAGGTCCGCCGATACTTTTTGTGCTGAGACCGGCATGGCGACGGGCAGCGCCAGTGCTGCCAGTAGCAAACCGGTTCTCAGGAAGAATTGCTTCATCAAAAAGTCCTCGGGGGCGCGGCCAACGCGACGGGATTGTAACAGAGTAGACCCGACGAGACGGTCATTTGTTTCGCGATCCGGCCGGGCACAGCTAGCCCCGTGGATGATGTTGCCCGTGAAGATCCTTCAGACGCTCTCGCGCGACGTGCGTGTAAATCTGTGTGGTCGACAGGTCGCTGTGGCCGAGGAGCAGCTGGACGACGCGGAGATCCGCCCCGCGGTTCAGGAGGTGGGTGGCGAATGCGTGGCGCAGACTGTGTGGCGACAGTTTCTTGTCGATGCCGGCTTTTTGCGCGTAGCGCTTGATGATGTGCCAGAAAGCCTGCCGGGTCATGCGATTGCCGCGGCGGGTCGGGAACAGGTAGTCGGTCTGCCGCTCCAGCAGGATTTCCATGCGAGGACCGTCGATGAAGTCCTTGAGCCAGCGCTGTGATTCATCTCCGAGCGGTATCAGTCTCTCGCGATCGCCTTTGCCGACGATGCGTAATACGCCCTGGTTGAAATTCACCTGCGACTGTTTGAGATTGATGAGCTCCGATACCCGAAGGCCGGTGGCGTAAAGAAGCTCGAGCATGGCGCGGTCTCGATGACCCAAGGGCTCGTCGGTATTCGGCGCCTGCAGCAGCGCTTCCACCTGGTCCTCGGTCAGCGATTTCGGCAGAGAGCGTCCGATGCGGGGCATCTCGATATCGGCGGTCGGGTCCGAATCGCGTAGCCCCTCGCGCATGATGTAGCGGAAGAAGCGCCTGAAGCTCGAGAGTTGCCTGGCGGTCGAACGGGGCTTGGCACCCGACTCGACCCGCTGTGCGATGAATTCGAGGAGATCCGCCTTCTCGGCTTTTTCGATCGGGATGTTCTTTTCGGCGAGGCCGCGCCACAGGGTCATGAGGTCGGCGCGGTACGCGCCCAGCGTATTGGCGGACAGCCCGCGCTCCATCCAGATCGCATCGAGGAATTGGTCAACCAGCTCTTCGGAGCTTGATCGTGTCTTGTCCTTCTTGTCAGGCTGACTGCTTGTCATCTTTTCGGGCATCTCTGTAAGCCGTCCATGGCCTGCCTGGTTATTTCAGTCTACTCTTGCGATTTCCCGGTCACTACAATCGCCCCCACCCGGGAATCGCATCAGACCGTTATTGCACATCGACCAAAACATCGCCAAGCAACGGATTTCTCAAGGAATTGAGTATGATGACGCAATGTCCAGTCAGGCGTGATCGAGGTCACAAA
>JBFHXJ010000093.1:0-17057 GCA_041598995.1 Woeseiaceae bacterium
GGCTGGTCGTCCTCTCAGACCAGCTACAGATCGTCGCCTTGGTAGGCCGTTACCCTACCAACAAGCTAATCTGACTTAGGCTCATCCAATAGCGCGAGGTCCGAAGATCCCCCGCTTTCCCCCGTAGGGCGTATGCGGTATTAGCTCGAGTTTCCCCGAGTTGTCCCCCACTACTGGGCAGATTCCTAAGTATTACTCACCCGTCCGCCACTCGTCGGCACCAAGGTCATCCCGAAGGAATCCCAGCGGTCCGTTACCGTTCGACTTGCATGTGTTAGGCATGCCGCCAGCGTTCAATCTGAGCCAGGATCAAACTCTTCACTTAAAAGCTTTGAGCTTTCTAGAAGAACGTGATTCCCGAATTACTTTTAAAGAATGAACTCAGGTGTCACGTTTGGTTTTGCCTTAGCAAATCGCAAACGCGAGCACCCACACAAATTATCTGATTGCATTGTTAAAGAGCGAATAGAGCCATGGGGTCGAACCCCATGTCTCACAATCCTGCTGTATCGCCGAAGACGGTCCGTGTCTCGAAAAGGGGCCCAGCCCCTTTTTCGGCCTGACCCATAATTATACAGGCGAACCGGGGCCAAGGGACAGCCCTCACCTGCCTGAAACGATTGATTCTCGGGGTCTGGCCGAGGCACACCGTTACCTCAGCGAGCGGGGCATTATAGCCCCCGGGCGGGCCCGGTCAACCAATAATTGTCGAAACCCGCAAGCGTACGCTGGACGCCGCCCGCAGCCCTGAAACGAGGCGGCCAGGCTTTATCGAAGCGCCTGAATCTTAAGCGATTTTTCTGTGCTCGAATGGGGCGGCATCAGGTGACGCTGACCTTGGCGAAACGCCGCTTGCCGACCTGGTAGACGTGAGCCGTGCCCGCGTCGACATTGAGTCCCTGGTCCTCGACCCGCTCGCCGTCGATCCGGACTGCCCCCTGCCTGATCATGCGGAAGGCCTCGGACGTACTCGACACGAGACCGGCCTCCTTTAGAAGGTGGGCGATACCGAGTCCGCCGTCCCGACTCGCGACCGAAATCTCCTCGATCTCGTCCGGCATCCTGCCTTCCTTGAAGCGCGAGATGAATTCGGCCTTCGCAGCATCCGCGGCTGCTTTGTCGTGGAAGCGTGCGACCAGTTCCTCCGCCAGCTCGAACTTGACATCGCGCGGATTCTTGCCTTCGTCGACGGCCTTCCTTAAGCCTTCGACTTCCTTCATTGGGCGGAAGCTCAGGAGTTCGTAGTAGCGCCACATCAGGTCGTCCGATATCGACATGACCTTGCCGAAGATCTCGCCGGGCGGTTCGGTAATACCGATGTAGTTGTCCAGCGATTTCGACATCTTCTGTACCCCGTCCAGCCCCTCGAGCAATGGGGTCGTGAGCACGAGCTGTGGTTCGAGGCCATAGGCCTGCTGGATGCTGCGGCCGACGAGCAGATTGAATTTCTGGTCCGTACCACCGAGTTCGACGTCGGTCTTCAGAAACACGGAGTCGTACGCCTGCGCGAGCGGATACAGGAATTCGTGAATCGAGATCGGCTGGCCCTCCTTGAAACGCTTGCTGAAGTCGTCGCGTTCCAGCATGCGGGCCACCGTGTACTGCGCCGCAAGCCTGATCAGTCCGGCCGAGCCGAGATCGGAGAGCCAGCGAGAATTGAAATCGACGATTGTTTTTTCCGGATCGAGGATCTTGAACACCTGTTCCTTGTAGGTGGTCGCGTTTTGCTCGATCTCCTCGCGCGTCAACGCTGGCCGGGTTGCGTTCCTGCCGCTGGGATCGCCGATCATGCCGGTGAAATCGCCGATCAAGAACACGACCTTGTGGCCGAAGTCCTGGAACTGCCGCATCTTGTTGATTAGCACCGTGTGTCCGACATGCAAGTCAGGCGCCGTCGGATCGAAGCCGACTTTGATATTCAAGGGACGGCCAAGCTTCAGCTTTTCCTCGAGACCGCCTTCCGGAAGAATCTCGTCGGCGCCGCGGCTCAGTTCCGCGATTTGTTCCTTGATTCTTTTCATTTCCGCTTCATGTCGTCGAATTGCTGCGGCACTCTAGCATGTCGACGTTATCAGTTTAACGTCCTGACTTATAACACGTTTCTTTGACCTGTCCCCAAGTCCGCTGTACAGTAGCGCCATTCAGCGCCTGGGGAGATCGAGACTTGAATCGGCCCGTGAGTCCAATTCTTCACGATTACAAACCTACTGCCGGGCCGCCCCCCAAAAAATTCGATGCGCTGCACTGGTTTGCAGTCGGCTTGGGGCTCCCGCTCGTCGGTATCGCCCTGCTGCTGGCGTTCAAGAACGTATCGGGAACCGCGACCTCCGTCATCACGGACGAGGTCGAAACTACAATGGCCGAACAGGATGTGAGCCTGCCGGAGGTCAAGCTCGAGGCCCCACCCGCCGAGTTGGTCGCCTCGGTGGCGGAATCCCTGCCCGTGGAATCGCAGCTACCGACACCTGCCCCCGACTTTCAGGTGCCGCTGGCACCGCCGCCCGAATACGAGAAACTTACATTGACTGTCAAACGCGGCGACACGATGAATGCGCTTTTTCGCCGCAATGATCTGAACCTGAATCATCTTGCCATGATCCTGCGGCTCCCCGAAGCAGCCCCGTACCTGACGAAACTCATTCCGGGCGACGAGTTTCAGATCGAGCACGACGCGGGCAGCCTCGTCAGCCTGTATCGTGAGCTCGGCCTCACCAGCGCCCTCAAAGTCACGCGACAGGAAGGGAGCTACTTTACGGCCGAGATCGTCGATCGTCCCATCGAAATAAAGAGAAGGCTGGCATTCGGCAGGATCGAGACGTCGCTGTTCGAGAGTGCAACCGCGGCCGGCCTGCCGGACAAACTGATCATGAACCTGGCCGGCATCTTCGCCTGGGATGTCGATTTCGTGCTGGATATCCGGGAAGGCGATCATTACTACATGCTGTTCGAGGAAATCTTCCAGGACGGCGAGTACGTCATTGACGGCGAAATCATCGCAGCGGAATTCGTGAACAACGGCCGCACGTTCAAGGCGATTCGTTACATCGACAAGGATGGCCGTTCAGATTACTACACACCGGAAGGCTTGAGCGTGCGCAAGGCTTTCGTGCGTGCCCCGGTCGACTTCACCCGCATCAGCTCGAGTTTCAATCCGCGCAGGCGTCACCCGATTCTCAATACGATTCGCGCGCATCGCGGTGTCGACTATGCCGCGCCCAGCGGCACACCAATCAAGGCGGCAGGCGATGGCAAAGTCATCTTTCGAGGCTCGAATAGCGGCTATGGTAATCACATCATCCTGCAGCACGGCGGCAACATCACGACGCTCTACGCGCACATGTCACGTTTCGATAATTCGTCGCGCGTCGGCCGCCGAGTCGTCCAGGGACAGACGATCGGCTACGTCGGCATGACGGGTCTCGCCACGGCACCGCACCTGCACTACGAATATCGTCTGAATGGCGTGCATCGGAATCCGCGTACCGTGCCGCTGCCGCAGGCAGACCCGATCAAGGAAGAATATCGTGGCGACTTTCTTGTCGCCGCCGCACCGGTCCTGCAGGAGCTGTCGCAGTTCAAGAGCACCCAGGTCGCTTACCTGACGAGCGACTAGCGCGAATGCCCGAACTTCAGGATCCCGGCGCTACGTTCGTAGGCCTGATGTCCGGCACCAGTATGGACGGCATCGACGCCGCCTTGGTCGAGTTCGGCGATCACGCATGTGAGATTCACGCGAGCCTGTCGCACGCTTATCCCAGAGAGCTTCGTGCCGAGCTTTTGCAGGCATCGCACACGCCGGCAATCTGCACGGTCGACCAGATTGGCCGACTGGATCACTGGGTTGGCGAGTGTTTTCGGGATGCAGCGCTCGCCCTCCTCGAAAAGTCCGGTGTGGCTGCGGACAAGGTCGCCGCGATCGGCAGTCACGGACAGACGCTGCGGCACCAACCGCGCGCCACGCGCCCGTTCTCCTTGCAGATCGGTGATCCCAACATTATCGCGACGGGTACCCGTATCACGACAGTCGCGGATTTTCGGCGCGCCGATATCGCCCAGGGCGGCGAAGGTGCGCCGCTGGCGCCGGCATTTCACCGCTGGATGTTTGCCAATCCGGAATCGAACCGCGCGGTCGTCAACATCGGCGGCATCGCGAACGTGACCCTGCTGCCCGCAGCTTCTTCGACCGTCACCGGGTTCGATACGGGCCCCGGCAATAGCCTGCTCGACAGCCAGGCGCGAAAACATCTCGACAAACCATTCGACGCGGACGGAGCCTGGGCGGCGAGCGGCAACGTCGCCGACGAGTTGCTCGAGTCGATGATGGCTGATCCGTATTTCGCGCTCGAAGCGCCGAAAAGTACGGGTTTCGAATATTTCAACGAGCACTGGATCGACACGAAGCTCGCCGAGGCGGGTAATGCGGCACTGCCACCAGCCGATATCCAGGCGACGCTGGCGGAACTCAGTGCACGTACCATCGCGGGCGCAATATCAGGCTATGCGCCGCCGGTCGACGAAGTCCTGGTTTGCGGCGGCGGCGTGTACAACGCCGATCTGCTCGGCCGCCTGGCGCGCTGCCTCGGCGGCTGTGCCGTCACGTCGACGGAATCTTTCGGCCTGCACCCGGACTGGGTCGAGGCGGCGGCGTTTGCCTGGCTCGCGAAACGGCGGCTTGAGGGAAAACCGGGCAATCTGCCCGAAGTCACCGGCGCGGTCAGGCCGGTGGTGCTCGGCGCCGTATATCTGTGCGGCAGTTAGAGAATTTGACTGATTGTGATTGTTATACTGGCGAGCCCGCATCGCTGAGGACAAATTGTGGACGCGCCGGTAACCCTGCCCGCCGAGAGGTTCATCAATCGGGAACTCAGTCTCCTCGAGTTCAACCGGCGGGTGCTGGAGCAGGCGCGCGACAAATCCATCCCGCTCCTCGAACGCCTGCGGTTCCTGTGTATTTCCTGTACCAATCTCGACGAATTCTTTGAAGTCCGCGTGGCGGCATTGAAACAGCGGCTCGAAATCGGTGCGCGCTCCGCAGGACCCGACAATATCTCGCCGCAGGAGCTACTGGATGAGATACGGGTTCGCACACTGGACCTGGTGCGCCAGCAATACGACCTGCTCAATAACGACATTCTGCCCGCCCTCGCCGAGGAACAGATTCACTTTGTGCACCGATCCGACTGGACCGCGCCGCAGAAACACTGGCTCGGTAGTTACTATCAAGACGAAATTGTTCCCGTCCTGACGCCGCTCACGATCGATCCGTCGCGCCCGTTCCCGCGCATTCTTAACAAGAGTCTGAATTTCGTCGTTCGCCTCGATGGCGTGGACGCTTTCGGGCGCCGCCGCAAGCGTGCGATCGTGCAGGCGCCACGCTCTTTGCCGCGAATCATTCGACTACCGTCGAAACTTTGTGTGGTCGGGCAGGACTGTTACGTATTCCTGTCTTCAGTCATTCACGCGCACGTCGCCGAACTGTTCCCAGGGATGAACGTCGACGGCTGCTACCAGTTCCGCGTTACCAGAAACAGTAACCTTTACGTCGACGACGAAGAGGTCGATGATCTCGTCCGCGCGCTCGAGGGACAGCTCGAGGCAAGCCGCTACGGCGCCGCGGTGCGCCTGGAGGTCGCAGACGAGTGCCCGCAGGATCTATGCGATTTTCTGCTCGACCATTTCAAGCTGCAGCAGGCAGATCTGTACACGGTCGACGGTCCCGTCAATCTCAACCGCCTGTCCACGGTCTGCGACAAGTCAGACCGCCCGGATCTCCTGTACCCGCCGTTCACGCCAGGACTGCCAAAAGTTCTGAGAACGAACGAAAGCATTTTCAGTGTCGTCCGCAAGCAAAACGTGCTGCTGCATCACCCTTATCAGTCCTTTACGCCCGTGATCGACTTCATCGCCGCCGCCGCCGCGGACCCGAAGGTACTGGCCATCAAGCAAACGCTTTATCGGACCGGCGCCGAATCACCGATCGTCGATCACCTGGTGAATGCCGCCCGCGCCGGCAAGGAAGTGACCGTGGTCGTCGAACTCATGGCGCGCTTCGACGAGGCAGAAAACATCAATTACGCCAACCGCCTCCAGGAGGCCGGCGCCCACGTCGTATACGGACTCGTGGGTTACAAGACGCATGCGAAGATGTCGATGGTCGTGCGTCGTGAACAAAAAGGCATCCGGCGATACGTGCATCTCGGCACCGGCAATTACCACGCTGGCACGACTCGACTGTATACGGATTACGGCTATTTCAGCTGCAACCGGAAACTGGGTGAAGACGTACACAAGGTTTTCATGCAACTGACGAGTTTGACGGAGGCTGCCGATCTGACCAAGATCCTGACGGCGCCATTCACGATATTCAAAACCCTGATTGAAAAGATCGATCGCGAGATCGAACACGCCAAGGCCGGGCACAAGGCGCGCATTATCGCCAAGATTAATGCGCTGACCGAGCCGGAACTGATCGACAAGTTGTATGAGGCGTCTGCCGAGGGAGTACGGATCGATTTGATCGTGCGGGGAATCTGTTCCCTGCGCCCGGGTATTCCCAAGCTATCGGAGAATATTCGTGTGCGGTCAATCGTCGGCCGATTCCTCGAACATTCCCGCGTCTACTACTTCCGCAACAACGGCAAGGAAGAGTATTACTGTTCGAGCGCCGACTGGATGGATCGGAACTTTTTCCGGCGTAATGAAACCTGTTTCCCGATTCGCCAGAAACCACTGAAACAGCGGCTCATGAAGGATCTGAAGCTGTTCCTGGCCGACAACTGTCAGGCCTGGATACTGCATGGCGATGGCACCTATGACAGGTTTCAGCCGGAGGGCGGCGAAGCGCTATGCGCGCAGGAAACCCTGCTCCGCACTCTCAGCGCGTAACCTCGAGAAATCACGCGAACATCAGCTCAAAACCGATAGCCCCGAGTAATTTCTGCTCCCGCTGGAGGTCCGCGACGGTCAGCGGATTGTCCGCAAGCCAGCCTTCGGGAAAGACCAGATCCATTTTTTTGCCCGAGACGCGCAATTCGAGAGGCGGCAAATCGCGGGTGCTGCGGCTTCGGTTCAGCAAGACGGCGAGGCGGTGAATGATCGACATGCGTAATGCGGATTTGCGCCACGCCGACGGCAGCTTGTTCAGGAGCGTCAGATCGATGGGCCCTCTCTGAGTTGCGATGATGAAGGCAAGAGCCGCCTGCTCGGATCGCGGGAAACCCGGCAAGTCTGCATTTTCCGCGATGTAGGCCCCGTGCTGCTGAAACGCATCGTGCGAAATATCCAGTCCGATCTCGTGGAGCCGCGCGCTCCATTGCAGGATCTTCGATGCGAGCGGCTTCTCGAGCTCCCATGCCCGTTTGCACCGTTCGTGAAGAGCAGCAACGGTCGCGGCAACACGTGCGCCCTGGGCCAGGTCCGTGTTGAACCGCCGCGCCAGTGCATCGACCGTTCGCTCGCGTGCATCCTCGTGCTGCAGGCGGCCGAAGAGATCGTACAGGAGTCCTTCGCGCAAAGCGCCATCGGACACTCTGAGCCGATCTATCCGCAGCACTTCGAGAAGTTCCACCAGTATCGCGAGTCCGCCCGGCCATACCTGTGCGCGACGCTCCGACAATCCCGGTAGTGACAGGCTCTCAATGTGCTCGTACTCGAGCACACGTTCAATCAGCTGCTTGAGTACGTCGGGCGTCAGGTCATTCGATTCGATCAGGCCGGATTCACGCGCCACGATCTCTGTCGCGATGATGGTTCCCGATGTGCCTATCGCCTCGACGCCGGTGGCGTCCCTGAAAAACGCTTTTATGGGCCGCAGGTCGAGCCGAATCGCGAGCCGTGCATCGTCAAAGGATGATCTGTCGATCCTGCCTGATTCGAAGTATTTTTCCGTGATTGATACGCAACCGAGGCGCAGGCTTTCGATCGCCCGCGGCGTCCTGCCCTGCCCGAGGATCAATTCTGTGCTGCCGCCGCCGATATCGAGCACCAGACGCAGACCGTCGTGGTGGGGCAAGCTTTCAATGGCACCCCTGAAAATGAGCCGCGCCTCCTCGGCGCCGGAGATGACTTCGATGGGGTGACCGAGCGCCCGTTCCGCGTCCTTAAGGAACGCCGCACTGTCGCGCGCATTGCGTAATGCACTCGTGCCCGCCGTGCGCACGCTCGACGCATGCATGTCCTGCAATCGCTGGCCGAACCGCGACAGGCACTCGAGCGCACGTTTCTTTGCAGCATCGGTCAACGAACCGTGCCGGTCCAGACTTTCCGACAGGCGCACGGTCTCCTTGATACGGTCGATGATCGCGAGTTGCCCGTGACGCAACTCACCGACGACCATGTGGAAACTGTTGGAGCCGAGGTCGACCGCGGCGATTACCTCGGGAGCGGCGTCGGGGGAGGAATCTGCCGGACTGCTATTTATCGGGCTTGGCCTTGTTGATTCCCTGCAACTTTTGTTTTTATGGAGAGAACGAGGAGCCGCAACCGCAAGTCGTGGCCGCGTTGGGATTCCGAATCACGAACTGGGCGCCTTGCAAGTCGTCCTTGTAGTCGATTTCGGCACCCATCAGGTATTGCACGCTCATCGGATCGACGACAAGCGTCACGCCCTGGTTTTCGACGCTGGAGTCGCCTTCCTCTGTCTTCTCATCGAAGGTAAATCCGTATTGAAAACCGGAGCATCCGCCGCCGGCAACGAATACGCGCAACATCAGATCCGGATTGTCTTCTTCTTCGATGAGCTCGCGAACTTTCTTCGCAGCCGCGTCGGTGAAGATAATGGGCGCCGGTGCCGCCGCCGAACCAATGACCGGGATATTGGATTCCATCGATTAAGTACCGTCGAAAAGCCTTCAAAAGGCCTTCGTGTTGCTAACGACCTTGACGGGCGACTCGGCGCTGCCGGGGGCCTTGTCCATCACGGGCATCTGGCCTTCCGGCTGATGCACGAGCTTGCCGTTTATCTCGGCGCCGATCGCCATCTCGATCAGATTGTAATACACATTGCCTATGACTCGCGCGGTCGGGCCAAGTTCGACGCGCTGGTTCGCATAAACGTCGCCGCGGACGATGCCGTGCAGTACCACGTAGGGCACCGAGACGCCGCCTTCGACGCCGCCGTCTTCCGAGACACTCAGTGCCGATTTGCTGTCCGGATCGGCCGACACGTTACCTTTGACCAGTCCGTCCACGTGACAGCCACCTTCGAAATGGAGGTCACCATTAATCCTCGAATTAGCCCCCACGAGCGTGTCGATGACACTGTGCTTGCGTTGTTTCCGACCGAACATGACCTTGCTCCTCTCAACTAACTCTGGCCGGTGCCCCAAAGAAAACTCTGTTTGACACTCGCGATCGATTTTGTGCGCGAGATGACTTCGATATTGATCTTTTCGGGTGTAAATCCGGCGGGTAAGTACAATTCACGATCAAAGTCCTGAAAATACCGGAACGAAAACAGCCAGTTGCTATCGGCATCCGCCGGGAGTAGCTGCTCGAGCGTGTAGGTGACTTCCATTCCATCCTGAGCACCCTCGATGCTGAAGCCGACTTCGCCCTTGACGCTGCGATCATGTTGTTTGACCTGCACCAGAACCAGTCGCACGTGATACTGCCGATCCTCTTTTCCTTTGGTCAACTTGAGATCCTGGACTCTCAAACCGCGGCCACCATCGGCCGGCGACACGATGCCCCTGTAAAAAGCAATTGCATCGCGTTGTTCCTGAATCTTTTTCTGTAGTTCGCCGAGGTTGTTCTCGACGACCTGGTATGCCTCGCGATCGATATCGCGGTGCGTCTGCAGCAGGGCGATTTCCTGCTTCAGCCCCGCAATCCGCTCCTCCAGTTTGTCGATCTCGCGAAGGAGCGCCTGCTCGCTTGAAACCGCATCAACGATGTTGTATTTCGCCTGGATTCGTCCAAGCTCGAATATCAGGTAGGCGCTGACCACCAGTGCAATCGCGATTGCGATTCTCTGAATCCAGATCCGGCCCCTGTCGGGCATGTGATACAGCGACTTCATCGATACGGCTTTTTACGAGTACAGGCGGGTAATGGTACGCGGTACCCTTGACAAACAGAAGTGCGGCAGATCACGGAATTGGTTATAAATCATGCCATAGGACCGCATTTTGACACTGATTTAGGAGCTTGGGAGAGGAGGATCAATGCAGCTAGCCGCGTGGTATTTGTGGTTCAAGGCCCTCCATGTCGCGTTCATGGTGACCTGGTTTGCGGGACTTTTTTACCTGCCGAGGTTGTTCATCTATCACGCCGAGGCCGGGGACCAGGTCGGCCGCGACCGGTTCGGCATTATGGAGCGGCGCCTTTTCATCATCATGACCATCGGCGCTACGCTGACCGCGCTTTTCGGTATTGCGATCCTCTTTATCAACCGCACGTTATTGGCGCAGGGCTGGTTTCAGTTAAAACTCGTTTTCCTCGCGGGCCTGATCGTCTACCACGTGAGGTGCTATCACTGGATCGGGCGCCTGGCAGCGGGAAATCTGCCACAGAACACGAAGTGGCTTCGCTGGTTCAATGAGCTGCCGTCAATACTTCTCTTGGTAATCGTCGGACTCGCTGTGATCAAGCCGTATTGACAGGCTCTGTTCCCTGGCGGCCAGTTCGAGATCCTTGTCAAAAACAGCGCGCCATCTTTTCGGCCACCATCTCGGCCGCGGTGGCAATCCATCCGGAAACAGATGCGGGCCCAGTTCATGTAACGCCTGTGCATAAACACGACGTTTGAAATAAATCACTTCGTTGACCGGCCGCCAGAACTCTACCCAACGCCAGCGATCGAACTCCGGAGTTGTGGAACGATCGACTCTGACGCGGTCTTCAGAACCGATGAGACGCAAGATGAACCAGCGTTGTTTCTGGCCAATGCAAAGGGGCTTTGAGCTGCGCCGCTGAAACTTCTCGGGCAGTCGATAACGGAGCCAGTCCTTGGTCGCACCCAGCACCTCGACGTCGCTTTCCTTGAGGCCGACTTCCTCTTGCAGCTCCCGATACATCGCTTCCTCCGGGCTTTCCCCTTTTAGCATGCCCCCTTGCGGAAACTGCCAGCCCTTGTTGCCGACGCGGCCGGCAAGCAACAGCTTGCCCTCATCATTCGAGAGAATGATGCCGACGTTGGCGCGGAAACCTTCTGAATCGATGTGATCGGTGCTCATAAGTCTCCTGTAATTCTGCACGATTGCCGGGGGCTGTCCAGATGATGGTGTCGATCATCTACAATTCGGCCCTGGCTCACCCGGCAGCTCGTTTAAGGCTCGAAGGAGCACATTTTTGGCGAAATTCCGCCCGGCCCTGCTGTTCCCCGTGCTCGCGATCGCGGCACTCGCGGCCGGGCTGTTCGCACTGATGTCCGGTAGCGCCGACATCGGCGCCGCTGAGGTCTGGCAGTCGCTCACGGGCAGTGCACAGGGAAATGCCCGCAACGTCGTCCTCGATCTGCGACTGCCGCGCGCATTGACCGCCTTCGGCGTGGGCGGCCTGCTCGCCGTCGCCGGCGTCCTGATGCAGGTGCTGCTGCGGAATCCGCTGGCCGAACCGTACATACTCGGCAGTTCGGGTGGCGCGGCCGTCGCCGCGCTACTCGCAATGATGCTCGGTCTCGGCGCGACCGTCGTGGACTTAGCGGCATTCGCCGGCGCAATGCTGGCAACCCTGCTGGTGTTTTCGATCGCCCAGGGCACCGGCAACTGGACACCGACGCGGCTCCTGCTGACCGGTGTGGTACTCGCCGCCGGGTTCAGTGCCGCAACGACTTTGCTGCTCGCACTGAGTCCCGATCAGAACCTGCGCGGCATGCTGTTCTGGCTCGTCGGCGATCTGAGCTTTTCCTATTCCCCCGCGCAATCGCTCTGGCTGCTCGCGGCTTTGACGATCGCCGGCCTGGTTTCCGCCCGTGACCTCAATGTCCTGGCACGCGGTGACCTGCAGGCCGCGATCGTCGGCTTACCCGTAGCCGGGTTCCGCATGATCATATTCGCGGTGACCGCGCTCGCGACCGCAATCTCGGTGACGACGGTCGGCGTCATCGGATTCATCGGCCTGGTAGTGCCGCATCTCATCCGCATCGTCGCGGGCAGCGACCACAGAATCGTGTTGCCCGCCTCGGCCATGGCCGGCGGCATTTTGCTCGTCCTGGCCGACACGCTGTCGAGGACCGTGCTGGCGCCGCGCCAGCTACCCGTCGGCGCGCTGACGGCATCCATAGGCGTACCGCTGTTCCTGATTCTGATGAGTCGCTCGCGGCGCAGCGGTTAAGTCTTGGAGGATTCTTGCCCGCGAACGTATTGGCCATCGTTCGCGGCTGGTCGCTCCTACAAGCCGCTCCTACAAAAGGTATTTCAGGGATAGTGTGCCCGTGCGGCGAGATCGATCGCGTCCTCCATGAGGAACCCGAGCTTTGCGAGGCTCGAAGGCCCCGCCTCGAATCCCGGCCACAATACCGCGCCTGGCGACGCCTGCGGGTTAGCCGGAAATTCGAAGCGCGCTGCCGCAAAGCGGGAATTCACCTCGGCCGAGGTCAGCCATTCGAGAAGCAGCGCGGCTCCCTGCGAATTGCGCGCGTGTCGCGTCACGCCGCCGCCGCTCGCCTCGACATGGGTCGACGCATTCGCCGGAAAGCGGTGAACCGCGATATCGGCGCCAGGCTGGTCACGCATGAAACGCGCGATCACGCCGGAATCTGCGATGCCCGCCGCGCACTGTCCGGCCGCGATCGCCTGCAAAAGCGCCACGTCATCAGCGAATACCGGCACCACGAGATTGGCCCGCCAGCGGCGCACGAGCATTTCGGCCTCATGCACTCCGAGGTCATCGATCAGCCTCGCGATGAGCGAGGTGTTGGCGGCTAGCGTGGACGATGCCAGACACAGCCGGCTTCGCCAGCCTTCATCCGCGAGCGAGACATAACCGGAGACCGACGCCAGTTCGGTCGCACTCACCAGCCGGGTGTTGTATGCCACGGCCCGCACGCGCCAACTCAGCGCAGTCCAGAAACGCTCGGGGTCCCGCAGATTCGCCGCGATACGGCGCGAGATCACCTCGGAACGGGTCGGCCGAAGGACGTTCCGTGCGACCGCACGCGTCAGATCCAGAAGACTGCCCGCAATAAAGAGGTCGGGCTCCGGCCTTTGAGTCACGTGGTCTCCATCGGCGAGCGATGCGAGATCGCCATGTATCGTTACGATTCGCGTCCCCGTTCGTTCCGCATAAATGTCGAATAAAGGTGTGACGACGCTTTGCCCGACAGTCGTGAAAACCACCACGGTTTCACCGTCCGGAATTAGCCCTTCGATCGCCGTTTCCCGGCCGCAGGCCGCCAGTAACAGGAGCGCCACGGTCCATGCGCGTGCCGGCAAGCGGCATCCGCGGGCAGACAGGACGATCATCGCCTTTCGGCGACTGCAGCGCGCTTGGGCTGGCTTGCCTGTTCCATCGCAACCTGATCGCGGCCCGATGATTTGGCGGTGTAAAGGGCGACGTCGGCACGCGCCAGCAGGGCTTCGCCGGCTGTCTTCAGGTCCTCGACGTCACGCCCGGGCGCGACGCTTGCGATGCCGATGGAGGCCGTGATCGTTATTTCCTTGCCTTCGCCGATCTCTATCGGCGTCCCCGACACGGCCTGGCGAATGCGTTCCGCCAGCAGTCGCCCCGACTCGACTTCGGTTGCCGGGAGCAACACGACGAACTCCTCGCCGCCGTAACGCGCGGCGATGTCACTCGCCCGAACCTGTGATTCAATCCGCTGTGCCAACTCGCGCAAAACGGCGTCGCCTGCCGCGTGACCGAAACTGTCGTTCACGCGCTTGAAATGATCGATGTCGAGCATCAGGCAGACGAGATTGCTGCGGTCGCGCCTTGCACGTGCGAGTTCTTCGGTAAGCCTCACCTGGAGGTAACGCCGGTTGTTCCAGCCGGTCAGCACGTCAGTAAATCCGCTGCGAAGAAGTCGTGCCCGATTGACGACGTTTTCCAGCGCGAACGATGCGATAGCGCCCAGGTGCGCGAAAAAATCCGTCGCATGCCCGCGCGTGAAGCGCGATTCATCGACGCTGCCAAAATTGATGCTCCCGATCAATTCCCGTTTGTGCTTCAGCGGGATCATCGCGATGCTCTTTATGTTCGCGGCATCCCCGAAGAGCAGAGAGTGGTCCGATGCCTTGAACGGGCCGAGCCAAGGCCGGCGCAACGCGACGTATTGCGGCGCAATGCCGGTCAGCGACTCCGCAAAACAGAGGCCGGGAATGGTCTCCACCTCGGTCCCTCCGGCGACCAGGAGATGGCGCACGTGGTGGTCGGGGTCCGCCAGCACGACGGTAACTGTCTCCAGCCCGTAGCTGCTGCGGAGCCCCGAGGTCATCTGTCGGAACAGCGCGCCGAGGTCCTCCGCGTTCAGCAGCGACAGTTCCCGTTCCTGCGAGCGGCGCAGGATGCTCATGTTGCGCTGAAACTCGTCGCTTAGCGCGGCGAACTTGGCGTTCATCCGGTCGAGTTCATTTTGCTGGTTTTTCTGAATTCCCACCATAGCGAAGTATCGGGCTTTCCCAAGCTTCCGCTTGTACCAGAAACCGGCCGCGGCGTCGTCGATCCGAGCGCTGGTTTTGCCAAAAAATGCGCTTAGCGGCGCGTCGCCAGGTATTCGCGCCCGTTCAACATGAGATCCACGAAGCCCTGTTCGTCACCGCCGGCAACGACTTCGCGGATGCGCGCGACCGATTTACGCAGGGCGTCGAGCGGATCGAGCCCGAAGCGGTTCAGGTGCTGGATCTCGAAATACATGTGCGGATTGTCCTGGGCAACCGCGGCTGAAACCAGGAGTTGTGCGTCGAAGGTCGTCGAAGACAGCTGCGCGAGCTTCGGGGCCGCTTCCCCGCTCTCCGCAAGCGCAGTGAAAAAGGCGATATTGAGCGCGTGCGACAGCCCCAGAACGTATGCGATCAGCCGGTCGTGCTCGTCGAGCTCCATCTCAAGCTGGTCGACCATGGTCGCCGAAAAGAGCTCCCTGGCTTCCTCGGTCGCTGCCGGGCATCCGGCATCCACGAAGATCAGGTGTCGGCCGGACAACAATTCTGTTTCGGGGCCAAACATCGGGTGTATCGAGGCGACCTTGCAGCCGGCCTGCTTCAGTGCCTGAAGCCCTTCCTTCAGCGGCGTCTTGAGCGAGCCGATATCGAACACGAGCCCTCTCGGCGCGAGCCCGGCAAGGGTTTTCATGATGTCACCAGATACCGGGAGGGGCGTCGTTACGGCGATGATGTCGTAGTCGGTTCCGGCATCCCGCCAGTCCGTATAAATCCCGGGCCCGTCTGCCAATGACTTGTCCGCCACCGTTGTCGCGAAACCCTGGGATCGGAAAAAGTCGACGAACCAGCCGCCCATCTTGCCGGCACCACCGATGACGAGAACGCGCCGGCCGTCTCCCTTGCCTTCCGCCACGACGCGCCTGCGTTCCTGATGCGTCAGAGACGACCGAATCAGGGTGGTCAGTATTTCCTCCGCGACATTCGGGTCGACGTTCAGGGCTTTGGCCCGGCTGCGCGCAGTTTGCAGCACTTCTTTTTCACGCTCGTAGTCGCGCGTCGGCTGCCCGGCGAGCTGCTTGCTTCGCCCTATCTCGCCGACGATGCGTTGTCTCTCCGCAATCAATTCGACGAGCTGCCGGTCGATCGACGACAGCTCGCCGCGCAAGTTTTCGAGATTCATTTCCTTATCGGGCCCGGTTTCGATGGTCGATACGGTTACTTGTACCGTAGACGCGGCGCAAACGCCAAGACGCCAACCCGTGCTGACAAACCGGGCTGCGCGTCACGGCGATTCAATAAGCGCGGTTCCTGCGTTTCCGGTATTTCGGGCGTACCTTATGGTCTTGATAATGATCGTGGTAGTACCACCCGTGCCGGTGGTGACGCCTGTCGGTAAGATACAGGTGGTACAGCCTGCGCCAGTCATGATGACGCCTGAAGTGATAACGTCTGTGCCAGTACCAGTGCCGGAAGTCACGGTCCCTGTACAGCCAGCCGGGAAGGTACCTCGTGCCTGCGTAGCCGAAATCGACCTCGACGAAACCGGGACGTATCCCGATCGTATGCGCTTCCGATTCCGGAACGGCGACGAAAGCGAGGCAGAAACCGAGTGCCAGTACGCGAATCGTGCGATTCACGATATGGCTCTTGTGAGCGTTCATGACTGTCTCCTGAGTGACGATACGGTCATAGAATAAAGACGCGCAAATGAACGGAGACTTAATTCAAGCCTTTGTTTTTAAGCCTTTTATGAACGACGGCTGAACGCTTCGGAGCCTGCACCGGCGCCGATGCTACCGCCCCGTGTGCATTCGTGCGAACATCCTGCCCGATAACGAGCAACGCATAAGGACCACACAATGAAAACGCGTGCCGCGGTCGCCTGGGAAGCGGGCAAGCCACTCGAGATAGAAGAAATCGAAATCGACGGCCCGAAAAAGGGCGAGGTGCTCCTGCGCAACGTCGCTACGGGCGTCTGCCATACCGATGCCTTCACGCTCACCGGAGAAGACCCGGAAGGCATTTTCCCTGCGGTGCTCGGTCACGAGGGCGGTTCGATCGTCGAAGAGGTCGGCGCCGGCGTCAAGAGCGTCAAGCCGGGCGACCACGTCATCCCCCTGTATACGCCCGAGTGCGGTGAATGCGACTTCTGCACCTCGGGCAAAACCAATCTGTGCCAGGCCATTCGTGTAACCCAGGGCAAGGGGCTGATGCCGGACGGCACTTCGCGTTTTTCGAAAGACGGCAAGCAGGTCTTTCATTACATGGGAACGTCCACGTTCAGCGAACACACCGTCTTGCCCGAAATTGCGGTCGCGAAGATCAGTGACAGGGCGCCGCTCGAAAAAGTCTGCCTGCTCGGCTGTGGCATCACGACCGGTATCGGCGCCGTTCTCAACACGGCGAAGGTCGAGCCCGGCACGACCGTGGCCGTCTTCGGCCTGGGCGGTGTCGGCTTGAGCGTGATTCAGGGCGCAACGATGGCGAAGGCCGGACGCATCATCGCCGTGGACATCAACC
>JBFHXJ010000094.1:0-17052 GCA_041598995.1 Woeseiaceae bacterium
CAGGCGGTAGCCTTTTTTCGGGATTGTCGCTATGTAACTCGGATGAAGGGCTTCGTCACTGAGGGCCTTTCGGAGTTGGGCGATGGCCTGATAAATGGGCTGATTCGAGATCGCACGGCTGCGCCACACATGTTCTGCGATTGCGTCAGCGCTGACCGTCTGACCGGCGTGTTGCGCCAGGTAGACCAGCAGTTCCATGATGCGGGGCTCGAGGATTATCTCGATATCTTGCCGGAAGATCCGGTCGAGCGATGGCTCGACCGTCCACTCACCGACGATGAATTGTGTGCTCTCGATCGGGAATTTCATGACGGCGTAATGCGCGTACGCGTTTGTGCTTTAGCCAATGTCAGTATAGTCCACGGCCCAAACGCCCGCGCTTCGCCGCTTGCGGGCATGCGGTCGGGCGCCGTGGGTGCCACCAGGCACGGGACTTGGGATAGCAGAGTACCGCGATGTCGCGTTGGCTAGAGCTCCTCGACTTCGAAGCGGAACGGGCCAAGCATGAGATCTTGCCCTGTGCTCTGCTCGCAGGCTGTCGCCGATGCGTCGCCGACGATTTGCCATATGCGGGGCGACTCTTGGATCAATGTCACCGTGACCATTGAAGTATCGCTCGCCGCCGGACACTGATCCTCGGCATCGGCCGCCTCGAAGCGCAGGAAATACCACTCCTTAGGGCCCGAATCCGGCACGATCGCGATATTCGCCCACAGGTTGGTCTTTTGCGTGTGCGTGTCCTCATCCGGATTGTTGAAATTGAGCGTCCGAAAATCGAGGCTGTTGTTCGCACCGCGGCCGACCTGGATCTGCGTCAGGTGGCTCCCGTCGACATCGTCAGTCGTGGCGATGAGCTCGCCTGACGTGCGCAAGAACCCGCTGCTCGTTCCGCCTTCGCGAAAGTCCCAGTAGATGCTACGCTCGCCGGGCTTCTGTCCTTTGGCGGCCGTGCCGAACTGCAGAATGCCGCTGTCGCGGACGATTGCCTTGACGTCCTCTTGACCGTTAGTAAGCGGATCAGCTGGCTGGTTGCGGTCGGCCTGCATGCGATGCTGGTTGGCGATATCGGGACACTCCCGATTATTTGAGGACAAGGGGCAGTCATAGGTCACCTTAACCGCGAATTCGGTGCCGGGATCGTTGTCGCCGGGACAGCCGGGATTGTTTATGTGCTTGCCCTTGCAGTGCCCGGCATGGGCGGGCGTTGCTCCGGCGAGGAGGACTGCGGTAAGCAGCAGGATCGCGAGCGGCACGCGTTGTATTGTCTGTAACTGGTTTCTCATCGGACTCTTCCTACAGATGTCACGGCGTTTCTGCCAAACGAGACGAATCTTCGCCGCCCGAGTCGGAAAAGTCCTTCAGAAAAGTTAAGGAAAGCGCACTTGTCGGTGGTTGACTGACTCGGATCGGCTCAGGCCGCTCCTCACCGTCGGTTGCGGCTATTTTCGTTCTGGCGCGGCGAGACTCTTGAATAAGTCGGCGATGGTCAGGCTGGACAGATCGCGAAATTCACCGGCATCCAGATACGATCCCTGACAGGAACTGCAGGTCTCGTACCAGATGTGTGTCTGTCTTGGATCGACCACTTTGACCATGGCACCGCTACATCGCGGGCACTGATAGCTATCCTTCGTGTTGCTCTGCTTACCTATCTTTGCATCACCGATGTCGATTGCTGCTGCCGCCTTTTTGTTTTTCAATAAATCGATCTCTCCGGCGTCGAACCAGATGCCATTGCAAATGGTGCAACGATCGACTTCGACGCCTTCGTAGTTGACTACTTCCATATCGGCTCTGCACTTCGGGCAGCGCATGGCGCCGGACCAGAACATGCCGGCCTCGGTGCCGCCGATGCCGAAGGTGTACTTGGGGCTTCCCCTTTTCTGGCTGCCCGAATTTGTGCCTTGAGCTTCCAGATGGTGATGGCGGTGCTCGTGGAACAACAACACAACGATCATCGCGACAACGAGCCCGCTTAGCAGTGTATAAGACTGGACGTAGGTCGCCTGCTCTGCGAACGTCCCATAGATTTTCGAGCCGGCCGCGTGCCCGAGATTTGCGAGCGACATGTAGATGGCGAATTGTGTCGCAGAATTGATGCTTTTGCAGATCGCCATGGCCAATGCAATGCTTGCGACCATCACGACAGGCAGCATCATGATCCAGATCGACAGCATCGTCCGTACATACAGCGTGTTCTGCCACAGGTGCTGTGTCTGTGCGAGCAGGAAAGCGTGCAGGCCGAGCAGCGCAACGGCGAGTAACAGCATGCGTTTCGCGCCCATTTTGTCGATTCCGGGTCCGAGCGCGAGTGCGACCACGGCACCGATTAAACCCATGATGGCAACCAGCTGCGACCATTGCGGTGTCGTATAGCCGAAGAGATTCACGGCTGCGATCGGCATTAGTGCCTGACCATAGCCATATACCAGGCCATCCAGGAACATGATGGCCATGACGATCAGGCTGGTTCTTGCCCAGAGCACCTTGTTGATATCGCTGAACACCGCGCGGAAAGACGGATTGGCGCGCTGTACTGAGGCCGCCTTTCCCTCGCTCCACGGCAGGGTTCGCTCGCCCTCTCGCTCGAGGACGACCACTATGCTCATGAGGGCGATCGCAGCAACTACGGCGGCGATTATTGCGGTTGCTTTGAGGCCCAGGGTGGTAAGAAGCACGCCTGATATCGCGGCTGTCACGGCCCAACCGATGGCCTTGCCGAAGCTCATGAAGGCATTCAGCCGACCTTGCTCCCTGACCGGCGTCAGATCGATCGACATGCCGTCCACCGCAACGTCCTGCGTTGCCGCAAAGCAGTTGATGAGCACGCCGATGATCATCAGCAAGCCGACCTGTTCCGCGGGGCGCTCGACCAGCATGAGCGCGAGCAAAGACAGTGACAGGCCGAGCTGGGCACCGATCACCCAGGGTCTTCTTCTTCCCATCGGCAGGAATTCGTAGCGATCCATGATGGGGCCCGTGACCAGCTTGAAGGCCCAGGGCAAAACGATGACGGCGAGATACGAGCCGATATCCCCTGCGCCTACGCCCTGACTGGCCAGCCACACGGGTATGGCGATCGCCAGCAATCCTTGAGGGATACCCTGGGCGAAGTACATGATGGAGCCCGTGGTGTAACGTACTCGCGCGTTGTCCGCGAGGGCAAAAGTGCTTGTCATGTATTGAATTCCCGGCGACAGTTCTTGTTATCTTGCCGATAGTAAGGACTTTCGGCGCGGACGACACGTGGCGAGCTCGGGATGATCCCCGCGATTCGTGCGGTTCCTGCGCCGGTCGCTACTCTCCCGCCAGAGCATACAGGAAATCCACGTAAGACTTCTCGATCTCCGCAAGTCCTGCGATCGGTACCCCATCTTTCGGCGTAATCAGCATGATTTCATCTGGTGCATGGGCACCGGTGCCGAAGCCGATACCGTAGGGCACCATCGGCAGGCCCAGCCTTTCGGTGAACTGATAAAACGGCGCGCTTCCTGCGACGCGCGGATTGACGATTACGTCGGTCGCATACTTGTTGCCCACGCTGATCGCCGCCAGCACCATCGGCGCTTCGACCGACGTCTGCGCCGCCGGGTAATTACCCAGCACGCGTATCTCGATGTCCTCGAATCCGTTGGCATCGAGATGCGCGCGGATCTTCGCAAGCGCTTCATCCGGATCGAGCCCGGGCGGCAAGCGCGAGTCCACTTTTGCCGTCGCCATGTGCGGCAAAATGGTCTTGGTGCCGGGGCCTGTGTAGCCGGCCCAGATGCCGTCGATATTTAACGTCGTCTGGAACAGGCGCTCGAGTTCCGCTTCGTCCGGCGCCATGCCGTCGATCCAGCGTTCGACGCCGAGCGTTTGTCTCGTCACCTCGTCGTTCAGGTTCGCGACCACGTCGTTCATGAGGCGCTGTTCTTCCGCATTGATCGGTCGAAGCCCGTCGTAGTAACCCGGGATCAGGATGGTATTGCCGTCGTCGCTGGTCATCGACGCGAGGGTGTGAACCAGTCTCCACACGGGCGAGTCGACGGACGCTTTGTAGGAACCGTGAATCTCCGCTTTTGTCGGTCCGCCATGCGGTCCGCCTCTTGCTTCCATTTCGAAATAAATGATGCCCTTGACGCCGAGAATCATCGACAAGGTGCCGTCCGGCCGTTGTGAGTTGAATGGAAATATCGCACCGTCCGCCTGCCGCATGCGCTCTTCATACTGATCGATGATCTGCGGGTAATGCGGCGAGCCGAGCTCTTCCTCGCCTTCCGCGGCGACCATGAGATTGACCGGCAATGTGCCATTGACGTCGATGATCGACTGCACGGCATTGAGGAATGCGCGTTGCGGGCCTTTCTGGTTGGTCGCACCGCGACCCATCACGACCGTACCCAGCTCGTGCTCGACCAGTTCCGCATCGAAAGGCGGGCTCTGCCAGTCTTCGGGGTCGACCGGCTGCACGTCATACATCATGTAAAGGAGCAGGGTCTTCTCCGCGCCTGCATCGTAATAACCCCAGACGCCGGGATGCCCGTCGGTCTCCACGAGTTCCGCTTCCACAAAACCCAGTCGCGTCAGATCGTCGCGCAGCAGCGTCGCCATGTCCCGGATGCCTATGTTCTGCGCACTGACCGACGGTTGGCGGATCCAGCGCTGAATCTCGGCGATGTGGTTCTCGAGGTTCTGGTCGATATGCGCGTATATCGCGTCGTGGCTCGATGCGTACGCACCGACGGAAGCGGCACCGAATGACTCGTCCGTATCCAGCCGGAACTTCGGACGAACGACGTCTGTATCCTCAGAGATTGGTGCGACACCGGGAGACACTTCGACCAGGGTGCTGTCGCTGTCGGGCGCCCTCGAACAGCCGTAAAACAGAATCGACGCGGATAATGCGATGAGCAGCAGGCGGGCCATGGAACTTCCCCTCATACTTTATTGTTTCGCTGAATTCTAGCAGGCGGCTGCGACCGTCTCTGCCACAGGCAGGGCAAATACGCCTTCAGGAAGCCCGTACTGGTCACGTTGTATCGATCCTCGGAACAGGTGGCCAGATTCGCCAAATCGATCACATGTTTACAGGGTCAATCTTTGAACCAGTCCCTCTGTTTAGTTCGATGATTATGGAATATTGCGCCGATGCGTGAAGTGGCGTGGTTTTGAGCGCTGCCAGATCTGCTTCGCGCCTGGGCGTTTATCGAACGAACTGATTATGTCCAATAGTGGCTGGATCACGACGAAGGCCCCTGCTGTCGGTTTCTTGTGCCGGAGTGTATGCGGACAACGAGAACAAGGTGTGAGAAAGCGGAGTTTGCCTGGCAGCGAGACGCAAGAAAACGGACTTAACATTGATTCACAAACGTGACGGAACACTGATTCATGATAGTTGACCAATCCGACCAGAAAGAATCTCAGGCCATGGAAGCACTGGTTCCTATGGTCGATCTATTTGCCGTGCTGGCCATCGTGTTCATGATCCATGCAACGGATGAAATCTTTTTTACACAACAGGCGACCGCCGACAGGATTCAGGAGATCCAAAAGGAAAATGAGCAACGCCTGGTCGACGTCGTGCAACGGTACGAAAGCGATCCGCAGGTCGTTGCGAAGAAAGAAGCACAAAAAACATTAGACGAAGCCAAAGAGAAACGCAGAAAGAAAGCAGAGGAACTGGTCCTCGCGTTCTCCGCGATGCTGGAAGCGCAACAGGATCAGGCCGCCGATGAGTACGAAGAACTCGTTGCTGCAATCGAACAGAAGCACCAGGAAGCGCTGTCACAGAAAGTAACGACCATCGATCAGGAAAAGCAAGCCCAGCTTGAAGCCGAGAAAGAACGGCTCAAGAAAGACAAGGAACTGGCTGTCGAGCAGGTTTGGCGGGAGGCACAGCAGGAAATTTTCGCCAGGGAGGTCGAATTGCGCACGGAAACGATGGCGGCGCTGGCAGAGCAGGAGGAAACGCTGGAAGAGCAGTTGCAAAGGGAACTGACCGAGGCGGAACGGCGCGCCGCCCGCCAGGTGGAACTGGAAGCGGCGGCGATGGAGCAGAGAAAACGTCGCGAGCTCGAAGAACTGGAGCAGGTGAAAGAAGCTGAGAAACAACAGGAGCTCGAACGAGCGGCGCAGGCAGAGCGAGAGCGACTGGCCGAGCAGGAAGCAAGGCTCGCGGCGCAGAAGGCGGAAGAAGTAAGAGAGGCAAAAGAAGAAGCCGCCAGACAACTGGCGCAGAAAGAGGCCGAATTCGAGCAGCAGAAACAGCAAGAGATAGAGAAAGCCGCGGCTGCGGAAAGACGCAGACTGGCCTCACAGGTCGATGCTTATGCGGCGCAGATCGCGCAGGAGCTGCAAATCAAAGAAGTCGAGCACGCGCAGCTGATGGCCAAGGCTGAAGCGGAGCTCGAATCAGAGAAACTCCGTGCACTGGAGGAAGCCGCAGCGCTCGAGGCGCAAAAACAAAGAGAGCTGGAGCGCGAAGCGGCAGCCCAGCAGGCGGCGCTCGATGCGAAAGCAGCCGCGGAATTGAAGCGGGCGGAAGCCGAACTGGAGGCACAAAAACGGGCTGAGCTGGAAAGAGACGCACAGGAACAGGCTGCCGCCTTGGAAGCGGCAAAGGCCGCCCTGGAGGCCGAAAAGCAGGTCGAGCTGCAACGCGCAGCGGAGGAACACGCGCAGGAATTGGCACGCAAGCAGGCCGAAGCGGAGGCCGAGAGACAACGTGCATTGGCAGAGAAGGAGAAGCAGGAACAGGAAGCTTTGGAACAGCTTCAGGCCCGGCTTGCCGAAGAAAAGGAAAAAGCGCTGGCCGATACAGAGCGGGAATTTCAAAGAGAGCTGGAAAGACAAAAAGAAGAAGCGGCGAAAGCAAAGCAGGATCTCGAGCCTTTCCTGAGGGCAGCCGAGGCCAAGGAGGAGATCGTCGACCTGCTGCACGAGAACTTCAGGGATTACGACGCGTCAGCCGTCGAGATCGACGACAAGACGGGTAAGGTGAGGCTCAATTTCCAGGAATCCTATTTCGAGCGTGGCTCGCACGAGCTGTCCCAGGAAATGAAAGATTTCCTGAGGATCATGATTCCCAAATACGCAAAGAGTATTTACGAAAGTCCGAAAGCCGAGGAGCTGATCGAGTCGCTCAAGATCTCCGGCATGACGTCACCGATTTACAACGGCAGATACGTGGATAAAGACGATACGGGCCCCGCAACGGAAAGGGCTCGTATGTACAACATGGATCTGAGCAACAGGCGCGCAGTTGCCATGTACAACTTCATCTTCGACCCGGAAGAGATGGGCATCTACCCCTACCGCACTCTGTTGAAAAGGGATATGGGCATTGCGGCGCTGGGCTACCAGGAAGCCAAGCCCGTCAGGCGGGACCTGGTGGGCAAGGAAGCGCTTTGCATTCATTACAACTGCAAGCAGGAGCAGGCGACGATTCTGGAATTCCGCTTATACACGGAAGAGTTGGCCACTGCTGATGATTTTTGATTTGAACTCTTCGCTTAGAGGTCGACATGTTTAAGTACGCACTTTTGACAATCGTGGCAGCAACGGCATATTTCGCTTTTGCCTTTGATGCTGACGTTACCAACGAGCAGATCGGACAAATGTTCGTTTGGGGCATACTGGGCGCCCTGGGCGTATTTTTGCTGTTCAAGTTCGGCCTGCACTACAAGATCAACGCCCTGAACCGGTTTGCCTTGTCGTTCTATTACTGCGTGTTCGAGTACAAGAAAGCGCAGAAGGTCCCGTCGGGCCTGAGCTATGGCGAAAGCGTGAGAGAGCAGGGCGATGTCGCCCTTTCCGTCAATTTCGATCCGGCGTTGCCGACAGCGGCCCTGAAAATTCCTTCGTCGCTGTATTCGGGAAAGGATCCTTACCTGGAAAAGCTGCGGGCCAGGATCAAGGAGGCGGAAAAACTCAAGCTCAAAGGCCGCCAGCTTCAAAAAAAGGGATCGTTGATCCTGGAAAAGACCAAGGACGAGCTGGTCGAGAAGAAGCTGGTCAAGAAGGAGCCCGCGACTGGCCTTGACGGCATGTTCGACATAGAGGACGGCGTGGCGCATATCGTCGACGTCACCGTGGACGAGCTCAAGGAGCAAAGCTACGACGACACGCCGGACTACGACATCGTCACCCGTATCGCATTCGACAACAGCCCGTATTTTTCGAATACCTTCAAATATTTCGATTCGGAAGACGTGCTCGCCGTGCTGCACCGGGCGCCGTTCATGATCATCCTGGTCGGCATCATCGGCACGTTCGCGGGCTTCTACCTGGCGCTCGCGGAGGGCGGCGACATCAAATCCGGCGCCGCTGTGGCGATCATCAGTTCGCTCGTGGCTCTGCCCGTTTCCCTGTTCATGGATTACATCAACACGCTGTATCCGGACAAGGCCCGTTATCAGCACGCCTTCAATAAATTCAAGGAAAGCCTGGAGATCCTGTTTCTGCACGAAAAAGAACTCGCGAGTCCCACCAGGGACCGAAGAATGGATCCGCTGCGACGTAAGACGCCGGGAGCTGAATCGACGCCGGAACCCGAACTGGAAGAGCAGTACTGAGCAGACCGAATTGCGTGAAAAGAAAAGGGCTGTACGACGTACAGCCCTTTTTTTGTGTGGCCCGGTTTCCTGGTCTTCGTTATCGCAACGCCTGTCCTCATAAACATCACTCATTCCTGTTGGAGCGGCTTCAGCCGCGATCAAGCAACAAATGTCCGCACAATATGTGGAAGCCGCTCCTGCTGCTTTCATGCTAGCCTGTGCCTTCCTGCAGAATTCGTGAGAGCGACGACACATGAGACGCTGGCTCTATTTCTCCGCCCTGTTCCTGTCCCTGGCGTTGCCGGCGCCAGCCGTCGCGCAAGCACTGTATGACGTGGTGATCCTCGGCGGCCGCGTGATCGATCCGGAAACGGGACGGGACGAGATCGCCAATGTCGGCATCGTGGGCGAGCAGATCCAGGCGATCACCGTCGATAACATTCGCGGGCGCCAGACCATCGATGCCGGCGGGCAGATCGTGGCGCCCGGATTTATCGATATCCTCGCGAGCATCAGGTTCGAGAAGCAGGCGCACGAGTTCAAGATCGGCGACGGCGTGACGACGGTTTTAGGCATGCATGGCGGACCGATCGACGTCAGGGAATATGGCCGCCGGCACGCCGTGGTTGGTCCGCTGGTCAATTATGCAGCCACGGTGAGCCACTCGGAATTGCGCGAGGCTGTCGGCGCCACCGATCGCTACCGAGCGGCAACCGCCGAACAGATCGCGGCCATGCGCCCCCTGGCCGTGCAGGCGATCCGCGATGGCGCGGTGGGCATCGGCTTTGGCATCAACTACACGCCCGGCGCGTCGTACGAGGAGATCTTCGCACTGTTCGAGATTGCCGCGGCCGAAGGCGTGCCCTGCCACCTGCATGTGCGATACAAGGGAAACGTGTTTCCGCTGACGATGAGCCTCGCAACGATGGAGGTGATTTCGATGGCCGCCGCCACGGGCGCGCAGGCGCAACTCGCGCACCTGATCTCCTCGACCGTGGGCTCGGCGCCGCTCTCCATCGCGCTCATCGAAGGCGCAGCGGCGCGCGGCGTCGATGTCGGCTTCGACTTCCACGTGTGGACGAGAAACCAGACCTGGCTGCAGTCCGCATTGTTCGACGAGGGTTGGGAGGAGCGCTTCGGCGGCGCGACTTACGCCGACATCTATGTCGCCGACACCCAGGAGCAACTGACGGAGGCGCGCTTCTTCGAGCTCAGGGCTCAAGTCGAGCCGCTTAGCGTGCAGACCGAGTTCATTCCGGAGGCCGAGATGATCTTGGGTCTTAAGAGTCCGCTGGGCATCGTCAGCTCCGACGGCGGCGGGCTGGTCGACGGACGCGGACACCCGCGCAGCGTCGGCACGTTCGGCCGCTTCCTCGGGCGGTTCGTGCGCGAGCTCCAGATCGTGGACTGGATGGAGGGCATCAGGAAAATCACGCTGCTCCCGGCGCAGCGACTCGAAAACGCGATTCCGAGAATGGCGAGAAAAGGGCGATTACAGATCGGCATGGATGCTGACGTGACGGTCTTCGATCCCGCCACCGTGCAGGAGCGTGCGACTTATGCGAAACCGGCGCAGATGACTGCAGGCATTTCCTACGTGATCGTCAACGGCAGGCTGGTGCTGGATGACGGCGAGATCGTCGAGGGCGCTCAGTCCGGCCAGTGGCTGCGCCATCCGCGCCGGATTCCATGAGAACGATCGTCGCATGCACAGATGGCACGCTATCGCAACTAAATTGGCTTGCTGTGCGGATTGTCACGCACCAAATGGCGCCAGCACGCATCCGGTAGTACCGAATTTCAGAACCACGTGGGAGCGGCTTTAGCCGCGATTAAGAAATCTTCATCACTCCGCATGGACGTGATTCCATCCCACTCCTAGAATCCCCATATGGCAGACAACTCTCGACGTCGTTTCCTCAAAGGCTCGGCCGGTGTTGTCGCTGGCGCCGCCATCGGCGCTTGTGCTGAGGACAGGCAACAAGCAGTAACGAATGATCAACCAGGCCTCGATCGAGATCTCCTCGGGGCAGTCGCACTGATCGTGCTACCGAAGTCCGCGCTGGGCGAGGCAGGTATTAAGAGAGTCACGGGTCAATTCCTCGAGTGGCTTAATGGCTTCGAGCCCGTTACCGAACTGAACCATCCGTATTACTCCGAAGAGATCGACTACGGGCCGCCGGACCCGGCGCCGCTCTGGGCCGCGCAACTGAAGGCACTCGATATCGAGGCGCAGAACCGATTCGAGAAAAGATTCATCGACATCGACGCAGAGCAACGTCAATACATCCTCGAGCGCCAGCTACCGGATAATCTGCCGCAGGCACTGCCTTATGCCGGCGATGCGCCACACGTCGCGATCGGCTTGATCGCGTACTTCTATGCCACGGGCGAAGCCAACGACCTGTGCCTGAATGCCAAAATCGGGCGCCAGACCTGCCGCGGGCTCGCCACCAGTCCGGATAAACCGGCGCCATTGGGCGATTAGTCATGGCGAGAACCATCGAGACAGACGTCGTCGTCATCGGAGCAGGCATCACCTCGGCCATGTTCGTTGAGCGCCTGGCGGAAAACACGGAAGCCGCGATCACCGTCGTCGAAGCGGGCAACAAGGTCTTCAATCTCGATGAGCGCGCGAGACACCGCGAGCGATTTCTGAAATACGGCGAGAACCCCTGGCCGAACGATCACATCCGCGGACTGACGGCGGAGGGCATCCTGTCACGCTCGATGCTGGTCGGCGGCTGGGCGACGCACTGGGGCGGGGTCACGCCGCGATTCACGCCGGAAGACTTTCACGTGCGGTCTTTATTCGGCATCGGTTACGACTGGCCGCTTAGCTACGACGAGCTCGATCCTTTCTACCAGGAAGCCGAAGAGCGCATGGGCGTCTGCGGCGAGCAGGGCCCGGCGGAATACGATCGCCGGGCAAAGGATTATCCGTTGCCGCCGTTGCCGCTTTCCTACAATCTGGTGCGACTGAAAGCCTGGGCCGAGAAATCCGGCATCCCGTTCTGGCGCACGCCGGTCGCCAAACTGTCGCAACCGTATCGCGGCAGGAACGTTTGCGCGCGTTGCGACACCTGCCACATCTGCCCGACCGGCGCCAAGTATTCACCGGATTTCTCGTTCCAGAACCTGCTTGATGCAAATCGCATTGCGCTGCACAGCCGCACGCTGGTGCGAAGACTCGTATTAATGAACGGCAGCGATCAGATCGAATACGCTGTCGCGCTCGATCGCGACAACCCGGATGAAGAAGTCCATTTCCGCGCCAACACCTTCGTCATTGCCGCCGGCTATGCCTGGAGCCCGCATCTGTTACTGTTGTCCGCCGACGGCCGCTACCCGGACGGCCTCGCGAACAGGACCGGCAACGTCGGCAAGTGGATGACCGGGCACCGCGCCATCAACAACTTCGTCGAAGTCCCGGAAAAACTCTTCCCTGGCGTCTACATCGAGGACAGCCTCATCTCGAAGCGCTTTCAGGTGAAAGAGAGCGAGACCTACGTGCGGCACGACCTGCGCATCTGGGAATCGGACTACGACCGCAAAGCCCGTCTCCGCGACGACCAGGGAAACCAGTTATTGGGCGATGCCATCATGGCAGACTGGCAGAAACGCTCCGAAAAGGGCGTCGCGCAGCTGCGCGCCTATTACGACGTCATCCCGGACAAGGAAAGCTCACTGACCTTGTCCATGGCGAACAAGAACCCCTGGGGCGACCCGCTGCCGAAAATCGAGTTCCGGGACAGCCAATGGACCCGGGAGCTGCTCGGGCACACGACCACCAAGGTGCAGAGCACCTTTGATGAAATCACTCGAGCTGGTAGCGGTAAACTGCTGAAAACTTTGCCTTTCCATGACCACGACCATCCTTGCGGTGGCTGCCGCATGGGCGCGGACCCGGCGACCAGCGTGGTCGACCCCTTCGGCCGTACGCACGATCACGAGAATCTGTGGGTCGTTGGCACGCCGACCATGGTGTCCTCCGGCTGCAATAACGGCACCCTGACGTTTTCGGCGCTCGCCTTGCGATCCGCCGCTGCGCTCGAAGCCTCGTTACATTGAGCCCTTGACGGCGGCCCGGCCGCCGGCCAAAAAAGAGGCCTGTCCGGCGGCCGGTTCCGGGCATCGGATCGGCCTCGCGCGGCCTGAAAAACCCGGCAAAAAAAACCTGTTGACATTCGATCAGCCGCGCATATATTGCGCGCCAATGAAGCGGGTAGAGACCCGCACGATCCAGGGGCAGGATCGGTTTTGTTCGGCAGGTCGCCCAACTGCACACATAGGATCTGTTGATGCAATCCCTGCTTGGGGAAGCTGAAGAACCTCCGGGTACCGTGCCCGGTACCTTACTTCTCAATTCAACGCGGAACACAATTTCACCCACAGGCCCGGTCGACCAGGACATGTCCTGGGGCGAGCGCTTTCGCTTTCGCACCTCGAAACGGTCGATCGCATTCCTGCGCCGTTATTACCCGGACGCGAGCCTTGCGGACTGGAACGACTGGCGCTGGCAGAATCGCAAGCGCGTTCGCACGCTTGCGGATCTCGCGCGCATGCTCGAGCTCTCGGAAGAGGAGAGCGACGCAATTCGCCGCCACACCGGCAGCCTGCCGGTCGGCATCACGCCGTACTATGCGAGCCTGCTCGATCCGCAAGATCCCGGTCAGGCGCTCAGGCGCACGGTCGTGCCGGTGCTCGGCGAATACGAATTCACGCGCGGCGAAGCCGCGGACCCGCTCGGCGAAGACGGCCACAGCCCGGTGCCCGGGCTCGTGCACCGCTACCCGGACCGCGTGCTGTTGCTGGTGACGAACTTCTGTTCGGTCTACTGCCGTTATTGCACACGCGCGCGCATGGTAGGCTCGGTCGGCGAGCGCAGCATTAAAAAAACCGACATGGAAGCGGCGCTCGACTACATCGCGAACACCAAGGCGGTGCGCGATGTGCTCATCTCGGGCGGCGACCCCTTGAGCCTCGACGACGATCGCCTCGACTACATCCTGTCTCGACTGCGCAAGATCAAACACGTCGAGTTCGTGCGCATCGGCAGCAAGCAGCCGGTCGTGCAACCGATGCGGGTCACACCTGAGCTGACAGGGATACTGAAACAAAACGGCCCCGTATGGATGAGCCTGCATTTCACACATCCGGACGAGATCACGCCGGAGGTCGAAGAAGCCTGCGGCCGTCTCGCGGACGCCGGCATTCCGCTCGGCAGCCAGACGGTTCTGCTGAAAGGCGTCAACGACGATCTCGACACGATGAAAAAGCTCGTGCACGGCCTGCTGCGCATCCGCGTCAAACCGTATTACCTTTACCAGTGCGACCCGATCTCCGGTTCCGCGCACTTCCGCACGCCGGTAGCGAAAGGCGTCGAGCTGATCCGCAGCCTGCGCGGGCACACCACCGGGTACGCGGTGCCGAATTTCGTTGTCGATGCGCCGGGCGGTGGCGGCAAGATCCCGATCGCGCCGGACTACGTCGCCGGCTACGAGGGCGGCGACCTGCTCCTGAAAAGTTACGACGGCAAGACCTACCGTTACCCCGATCCGGACGGATCGCTCGCATTACCTGGAGACCGCTCATGATCAACGGCAAAGTTTCCGTCGGTTTGACCTACGACCTGCGCGATGCATGGCTCGCCGAGGGTTACAGCCACCTCGAAACAGCCGAGTTCGATCACGCGGACACGATCGACAGCATCGTCGACGCGCTCGAGCAACTGGGCTACAAGACCGACAGGATCGGCAACCTGAAACAGCTCGCCGCACGCCTCGTCAAAGGCGACCGCTGGGACCTGGTGTTCAACATCTGTGAAGGCATGCACGGCTTCGGCCGCGAAGCGCAGGTGCCGGCACTGCTCGATGCCTACGAGATACCGTACGTGTTCTCCGACACGCTCGTGTGTTCCGTGACCCTGCACAAGGGCATGACCAAGGACGTGCTGCGTTCGGCGGGCGTCGCGACACCCGATTTCCGGCTCGTCAAGCAGCCCGCGGACATCGCCGATGTCAGGCTGCCCTATCCGCTGTTCGCCAAGCCGGTCGCGGAAGGCACCGGCAAGGGCATCACCGCGACCTCGAAAATCGAGAACGCGGCACAGCTCGACAAGGTGTGCCGCCGCCTGCTCAGGAACTACAAGCAGCCGGTGCTGGTCGAGCGTTTCCTGCCCGGGCGCGAGTTCACCGTCGGCATCATCGGCAGCGGCCGCAAAGCGAAAGCACTCGCCACGGTTGAGATCCTGCTACTTGCCGGCGCGGATGAAGACGTTTATTCCTATCGCAACAAGGAATACTGCGAGGAGCTGGTGCACTACCAGCTCCTCGCTAACAGCAAGCTGCGCCGCGAAATTGAAGCGCTCGCGGTACGCGCGTGGCGTGTTCTCGGTTGCCGCGACGCCGGCCGCGTCGACCTTCGCCTGGACGAGAACGGCATGCCGAACGTCCTGGAGATCAACCCGCTCGCCGGCATACACCCGGAGCACTCGGATCTGCCGATCATGGCGACGCAAGTCGGCGTTTCCTATAAGGAACTGATCCGCCGTATCATGGCATCGGCCCTCGCGCGCTGCGAATCCCTGCAACCGGCCAGGGAGCAGGTGGCGGTCGCTTAGTATTCATGTCCGCTTCGGTCTTGAGTCGCGTAACGAAAGTCGTCGTCCTGCACGAGGCGATCGCCGTCGACGCGCGCCCCGACGAGCTCGACGCGCTGGTGCAGGTCGAGGAAACCAGCGCCGCGCTCGAGCGTCTCGGCTTCGCGGTGAGCACGCTGGCCGCCGGCCTCGACGTCGAGTCCTGGTTGGGTGAGCTCCGATCGCGTCGGCCAGATTGCGTCTTCAACCTGGTCGAATCCTTGAGCGGCGACGGGCGGCTGATCACGCTGGTGCCGACGATACTGGCTGCTGCAGGCATGCCGTTTACCGGCTCCGACGCCGACGCGATTTACTTGAGCACGAACAAGCTGCTCGCGAAACACTGGATGACGATGCACGGCATCGCGACGCCGGCATGGGTTGCGTCATCCAAGGTGAGCGGCGCGGCGACGGGACCCTGGATCGTGAAATCCGTTTGGGAACACGCCTCTCTGGGACTGGACGACGGCAGCGTCGTGCACAACAAAAAATCGCTGACCGCACGGCTCGCGTACAGCAAGCGCTGTTTCGGCGGCGAGTGGTTCGCGGAACGCTACATCGATGGCCGCGAGTTTAATGTCTCGCTGATCGAGGAACACGGCAAACCGCGGGTGCTGCCGCTCGCCGAAATTCGCTTCGAGGGATTCGCCGCAGACAAGCCGCGCATCGTCGGTTACGACGCGAAGTGGAACAGCGACACGGTCGAGTACCGCAACACGCCCCGCATCTTTCCCGATCTCGACGACAAAACGGCGAGCCGGCTCGAAGCGCTGGCGAAAAAATGCTGGCAGCTGTTTAAATTGCGCGGTTACGCGCGCGTGGACATTCGCGTCGACAGGCGCGGCATGCCCTGGGTGCTGGAGATCAACGCCAATCCCTGTCTCTCGAGCGACGCCGGCTTCTTCGCCGCCGCGACCCGCGCCGGGATCACCTTCGACAGCGTGATCACGGCCATCATGGCCGCCGCGTCGCGACAGGTCATGAAACAGACGGACCATATCACCTGACCCGGATGTTCCGGATCCACAAAATTTTCGACGTCACCACGGCAACGAACCGGCAGCTGCTGAGCCAGGTTCAGGCGATGCTGCGCGTGCAGTTCAAGGACCTGAGCGAACGCGACATCGCCAAGCTGCCGTCGCAGCTCGCCGATCCCTTGAAGCACAAGTTCCGTTCAAACCTGCTCGTCGCCGAGGACGGTTCCGCCACCGTGCGCGGTTTCGCGATGCTGATGTATGCGCCGGACCTCGACTTCTGTTATCTCGACTATGTCTGCGCCGGGCGCGGCGAGACCGGCGGCGGCATCGGCGGGGCGCTGTACGAGCGCGTGCGCGAGGAGGCGTTTCACCTCGGCGTCGTCGGCATTTTCTTCGAATGCCTGCCGGACGACCCGGTGCTGTCGCCCGATGCCGCGATCAGGAAGCAGAACGTCTCGCGGCTCAAGTTCTATGAACGATACGGCGCCCGGCCGATCGCGAACACGGCTTACGAGACGCCGTTGAAAGAGGGCGACAGCGACCCGCCTTATCTCGTGTTCGACAACCTGGGCCAAAATAAAAAGGCCCTGCGCCGCGATGCGGCAAGAAAGATCGTGCGGGCGATCCTCGAGCGCAAGTACGCGGGCGTCTGCCCGCCCGATTACGTGGAGCGCGTCGTCAAGTCGTTCCGCGACGATCCGGTGCGCCTGCGCGAACCGAAGTACGCGCGCGGCACGGAAAAGAGCGCCGACCACAAACCGCGGGCAAGAAAGATGGCGCTGATCGTGAACGACCAGCATCTGATTCATCATGTCGCCGAGGACCGCGGTTACGTCGAGGCGCCGGTGCGCATCCCGACGATCCGCAAGGAACTCGAGCGCACGCAGTTGTTCGAGGA
>JBFHXJ010000095.1:0-16274 GCA_041598995.1 Woeseiaceae bacterium
CCAACCGGCCGCGCGCTTTTTTTTGGGAAGCTGCATGCTGCAAATAAAAACGGCACCCGCTATGCGGGTGCCGATGCATGTGTTGCAATCGCTACTTGGCGATTGGCCGTTCTGTCCGACCCATGCCGGGTTTTCCGGTTTCTTTCGCTTGTTTCTTGGCGGGGCCTCTCTTGGGTTCGGGCGACTTGCCACGTGATTCTTCACGCTTTTCAGTCTTCATGTGTCGCTTTCCTTTTCGTTACTGATCACGATTGATCAGCGGCAAAAAATCATACGCCCGCCGATTATCTTTGCAAGCGGATAAACTGGTCATTTATCAAATGCTTGCACGTCGTTATCGAGCCCGAAATTTCCGTATAAATCCCGCCAGTCGGGACTATTGAACCTCGATTAGGGGCGTGCCCGGCCCCGATCGCGGAGTATCATTTTGGCCGCATTGTGGCCGGGCGCGCCGGTCACGCCGCCGCCGGGGTGGGTGCCTGCCCCGCACAGGTACAGGCCCTTGATGGGTGTACGGTATCTCGCCCAGCCTGGCAGCGGCCGCATGAAAAACATCTGACCGAGGTTGATATCGCCATGAAAGATGTTGCCTTCGGTGATGCCGAAGGTCTCTTCGAGATCGAGTGGTGTATAGACTTTGCGCGCGACCACGGATGCAGGAACGTTCGGAGCAGAGCGACCGATAATCTCGACGACTCTGTCGCCCAGTTCCTCGCGACGTTCCTGCCAGCTATCTTGCGCGAGTCGGTATGGCAGGTACTGTACGAAGCACGTCAGCACGTGCCGGCCGTCCGTCGCGAGCCCCGGATCCGCGTTGGATGCGACCACGCAGTCCACCCACAGCTGATCGGGCAGTTCGCCGCGTGCTGCCGCGTTGTAGCTGTCCTCGGCATCCTGCAACGACGGTGCGAGGGTAAACAGGCTGCGTTCGAGCGGGGTGAAGCTTTCGGGCATACCCCGTACCTTCGGCTCTTCCGAGAGCACCATATTCACCTTGGCGCAGGGCCCCGCCATCTTGATCCCCTGTACATCGCGACGGAACTTGTCGCTCAGATCGCCGGCCGCCAGGAGCCCGAGAAAAGTGCGCTTCGGGTCCGTATTGGAGACGACGACAGCCGCATCAATCGTCGAGCCATCCTCGAGCGTGATGCCGTCGACGGTGCCATTGACCTGGTTGATGTTGCGCACCGGACAGGCGGTGCGTATCTCGACCCCCGAATCCCGGCAGGATGCCGCCATCGCCTCGCTGATCGCACCCATGCCGCCGATCACGTGACCGGCGAATCCGCGCCGCTCTTCCTCGCCGCCACTCAGCATGTGGAACAGGAGCCCCATCGCGGTGCCCGGCTGATACGGCCCGCCGTGCTTTCCATACAGGCTGTTCGAGAGGATCAGGCGCTTTATGGCATCCGATTCGAATTCGTGATCGAGGAAGTCGCCGAGAGAGCCGGTGAGAAAACGCAGCATGTGTGCGATCTCGTCGCCGCTGATGCCGCGAAAACGTCTGCCGACGCGGACCAAGTCGATGAGGCGTGCCAGACCGCGGTGGCCCGGATCGGGCGGCGACTCCATGAAATAGGGCTGCAGGTAGGCGGCGAGGTTTTGTAGCCGTTCCTCCACTTCGAAGAACCGGTCCACATCGCGGGGCGCTATTTGCGAAAGTGATTCACGCATGCGATCGCGGTCGGACCACCAGGAAATCACGCTGCCGTCCGGCAACGCGGTCTGCACTGCGGGTTCGCAGGCGATCATCTTTAGCCCATAGTCGGCGAGGCGCAGGTCGCGAATCACTTCGGGCCGCAGCATGCTCGCGATGTAGGCTGCGGTGGAAACCCGGCATCCCGGCGCGAGTTCTGCGTCGATTTCTTCGGTGACCGCGCAACCGCCGACTATGTCGCGCCTTTCCAGGACGACGGTCTTTAAACCCGCGCGGGCGAGGTAGGAGGCCGCGGTGAGGCCGTTGTGACCCGCGCCGATGATCGCAGCATCAAAATTCGAGTCATTTCGCATACGATGATTGTTGACGGTCTTGCTCGGTGACCCGGATACTATCGACAAAGCCCGTATCCGAATAGCGGCTCGCAACTGAAAACAAGAAATAGGCTCGTCAACATGTCAGCAAGGATGGCCGCTTCTCCCGGGCTCCTGGAGCGCCTCGAAAAAGGCGCGGTGATTTGCGCCGAAGGATATCTCTTCGAACTGGAGAGACGCGGTTTCATACAGGCCGGTGCCTTCGTGCCCGAAGTCGTCCTCGATCATCCCGAGAAAGTCGCCCAGCTGCATCGCGAATTCGTGCACGCGGGCTCCGACGTGGTCGAGGCGTTCACCTATTACGCGCACCGCGAAAAACTGCGCGTCATCGGCAAAGAAAACCTGCTCGAGAAAATGAATCGCGATGCGCTGTCGATCGCGGCCGAAGTCGCGGATGAATCCGGCGCGCTTCTCGGCGGCAACATCTGCAACACCAATATTTGGGAGCCCGACAACGCCGCGACGCACAAAGCGGCGCGCGCCATGTTCGAAGAGCAGGTCGGCTGGGCCGTCGATGCAGGGGTCGATTTCATCATCGGCGAAACTTTTTGCTGGGTCGACGAAGCGCTGTTGGCATTGGACGTCATTCAGGCCAGCGGCAAACCGTCGGTGATCACCTTTGGCCTCGACGCCGACGGATTGCACGACGGCGCGGACGGTGCGACCGCCTGCAAGCGGATAGCGGACGCAGGCGCCGACGTCGTCGGGCTCAACTGCTCGCGCGGCCCGGACACGATGTTGCCGGTCATCGATGAGATTCGTGCCGCCGTCTCCTGTCACGTCGCGGCACTGCCGGTGCCTTACCGCACCACGGCAGAGACACCGACGTTTCAGTTGCTGCGCGACACCGATTGCCAATGCATACCCGACATCGGCACCTTTCCGACCGCGCTCGATCCCTTTACCTGCAATCGTTACGAGATCGCGGCGTTCACCAAATCCGTGCACGCGATGGGCGTCAACTATCTCGGGCTCTGTTGCGGCGCGGGTCCGCATCACGTGCGCTCGATGGCGGAAGCGCTGGGGAGAAAACCGCCGGCGAGCCGCTACTCGCCCGACATGAGCAAGCACGCCTATCAGGGGACGGACGAGCACATACCGTCGTATTACAAGTCGCTCGGCAAGATGTACGAATAATCGTTGTGAAGGCCGGGACGACATACATGCGCTGGGTCGTCCTCGGGCTCATCGTCATCGCGAGCGGCATTTCCTACGTGCTGCGGACCAACATCTCAGTCGTCGGCGAATCGATGATCGCGGACTTGGGGCTCTCGGAGATTCAGCTCGGTATGATCTTCTCGGCGTTCGCCGCGGGGTACGCGATCTTCCAGTTCCCCGGCGGCATCTTCGGCGACAAGGTTGGCGCGCGCTTCGCCATGACCGTGCTCGCCGTCGCGTGGGGCGTGCTGACGATCCTCACGGCCCTGGTACCCGGATCCGACGTGGTATCGGTAACGGCCGTGCTCGCGATGCTGATCGTCCTGCGCTTCCTGGTGGGTGCCGTACATGCGCCGATTTTCCCGGTCACCTGCGGCGGCGTGATTTCGCGCTGGTTTCCCGTCGGCCGTTGGGGTCTGCCGAACGGCTTGTCCAGCACCGGGCTCACGCTGGGAGCGGCCGCGACGGCGCCGCTCATCGTGTGGCTGATGGAACGACACGGGTGGCGGGGGGCGTTGCTCATCACGGCCCCGATCGCATTCGTGCTGGCAATCGCCTGGTGGCTCGTCGTCAGAAACGAGCCGTCCGAGCATCCGCGCGTCGGCGCGAGAGAACTCGAGCTCATCAATGCTGGCAGGTCACGCGCGGACGACAGACGGGACAAGGGCGCCTGGAAGCTCGCCATTCGCGATCGCGACATCCTGTTGCTCACCGTCAGCTACTTCTGCATGAACTATGTCTTCTATCTCTTTTTCAACTGGTTCTTCTATTATCTCGTCGAGGTCAAGCAGTTCGCTGCCCAGGAAGCCGGCATGCTCATGGCTGCCCTGTGGGTACTCGGTGCCGTCGGCGCGACCCTCGGCGGCTTCCTGTGCGATCACCTGATCAGGCGCTTCGGATTTCGCTGGGGGCCGGCCGGCATGGTCGGCATCGCGCTTGCCCTGAGCGGCGTGTTCTTGGTGGGCGGTGCCATCGCCGACGATCCCTATACCGCCGTGGTGCTGCTCTGCGCCTGCTTCGCCTGCAACCAGATCACCGAAGCCGGGTTCTGGGCGACCGCCATCGCCGTATCGGGCAACCACTGCGCCGCGGCCACCGGGGTCATGAATACCGGCGGCAACATCGTCGGTTTCGTCGGCGGCATGCTGGTGCCCCTGACCGCGGCCTGGCTCGGCTGGGTCGCCGCGATGTCGACGGGCGCCGTGTTCGCGCTGGTCGGCGCCATCCTGTGGCTCATGATCCGCGGGGATCGGGCAATGCACGGCGCCGGCCGACAGCCGGCCGTGCCCTGACTCACGGCCTGTCCATCTCGCGGAAGAATGCCTCTAGCAGATTCTCGGTCCTTTCCTTGTCGGCAATCTTCGATTCGAGGATGAAATTGGTCGGCTGGCTGGCGAGATAATAGAGTTCATAAAGGGCGCCGCGCGAGCCAAGCGCCGAACCGACCAGATCCCAGGCGGTTCGAAACACGCGGATTCTTTCGCTCGCATCAATATCGTTGGCGCCCGGCAGGTATCGCTCGATCAACGGACCTATGTCCGGATGCTCGAGGAGCTCGCTCGCGGGCGTGCACAGGAGGTTGTGCGATCCGAGGGAGACGACGATCTCGTTGGCACGCAGCATCCATTTAGGCATGAGGTTCTTGATCGCGCGGATCGGCCCGGGGTTCAAAAAAAAGGCGCCGTTGCCGTGATCGTAGGCATCGACCTCTGCCGCACGCAGTGCACCTCGCGTCAGCAGGCAATAGCTGTACAGCTCGCCGAGCATGGCCGCAACGTCCGGCTTGCGCTTGCTGTTCGTAATCTCCGCGACCTTGACACACATGTCATGAATGAATTCGAGTTTTACGGCGGCCCGGATCGTGGTCTGCTGCAGGATGTTGGATGCCCAGCCGTGTGTCAGGATCTTGTCGTAGACATCCTGGTCGCCGTCGATAAAGACCCGCTCCAGCGGTACCTCGACGTTGTCGAAGATAATGAAGGCGTCCTGTTCGTCGAAGCGCGCGGAAAACGGCCGATCCTTTATGGGATCGTCTATTCCGGTGTGGTCGCGGCACATGACATGCACACCCGGCGTAGCGATCGGGATGGCGAATGCGATCGCGAACTCTGCCGGCGAGTCCGGCGGTAACGGGTGCGCGGGGTAAACGAATATCTCGTCGGCAAACGGCGCTTTGGTCGCCAGAATTCGCGCGCCCGAGATGATAAGCCGGTCCGATTTGCGTTTGACGACATGCGCCGCGAGACCCTGGTTGACGCCCTCCAGCGGCGATACCGACTTGTCGATGGCCGGCAGGATGATCGCGTGCGTCAGTGACAAATCTTTTTGCGCGACCTCCCGATGATATGCACACAGTCTTTCGGCACAGCGCCTGTCTCCATCGACGACGAAGCTGTCATCGCGGGCCGCAAAACCCGACAACACGGTCTGTACGTAGTCCGGCGTGCGGCCGAGCGCGCCATAGGAGTAGCGCGCGATCCGCTCGAAACTGCGGTGGCGCTTGTCGAGGTCCTCTGCCGAACGCGGCAACAGGAGACTGGCATTGGTAACGGCGTCGGCGTCCGGGTTGTCGACCAGGCAATCATCGGCGAAACGGTGCTGCCAGTCGAAATAACCCGCCATGCCTTTGAGAGATCCGGCAAGCGCGGGATGTTCCGTTACCGAAACTTTCTCGTTGCCGAGCCACACGGATCGGTCGTCCGCAAGGTCTTTCAAATATTCGTCGCCGGTACGCGCCATGTCTCATCGATCCGGAACGGTGTCAGATGCCAATGTCTTAACAATGAGGGTCAAAGTCAATTCGCGTCCCGCATTAGAGCGTCGGCTCGACACGGGGTTGTTGCTGTTCGCCGCGAATATAGGTATTTGTACGGGCTGAAATTACTTGGGATTCCATATGATCCTTTCTGATACGGGTCCCATCGACCTGGCATAAAATGCGCACCGGGGTTGCCATTGCCTCAGGTAAGATGCGTGGGATCGTATGCTGTAATTACGAGGGAGGAAATCAGCATTGGTCGAGCTAGAACTGAATCGGGACACCGTTGAATTCATCATCGACAAGGCGCAGCAGTTTCATTCAAGGGACGACGTATCGTTTTCTGACGAGCCGGAAAGTGCGACGGAAGATTGGGCCGAGCAGGTGACAGCGGATTACGGCGCCGATCCTTATTACCAGGAATTGAAGACGACGATCGAGGACCTCGAGCCCGATCAACAGGTGTCGCTCGTGTCACTGATGTGGCTCGGGCGCGGAGACTATTCCCTGGACGAATGGGAGGACGCGCTGCGGCATGCCGAGGACAGCTGGAACGACCACACGGCGGATTACCTCATTGGCACGTCCCTGCTCGCGGACTATCTCGCCGAAGGCCTCGAGCAGTTCGAGTCCGAAGAGGACGAGGAATGAGTGCCTGCAGAGACATGTCGCGCAAAACCCGACGGGGTCGCCAGGTGCCGATACCCCGGCTGCAGTTCTGATCTAATATGGCATCCATGATTGGCCTCAATTGACCGGTGGCCCATGGACCCATCGTTGAACGTGTACGGCGAGCCCCTCGATGCCTGCAGCGAGGACCCGATCACGGGGTTTTTCCGCGACGGCTGCTGCAACACCGACGACCAGGATCTCGGCTCGCATACCGTATGCATACAAGTGACGCGAGAGTTCCTGCAATTCTCGAAGACGCGCGGCAACGACCTGTCCACGCCACGGCCGGAGATGGACTTTCCGGGGCTTCGCCCCGGCGACCGCTGGTGCTTGTGCGCCGCCCGTTGGGTGGAGGCGTATCGGCACGGTACGGCGCCCCGCGTCTATCTGCGCCGGACGCATCAACGCGCGCTCGAAGTCGTGCCGCTTAACCTGTTAAGAAAGTATGCGCTCGACGTGTCCTGAGCGCTGAGCGTGTGATCACGCCTGGTCGATGAACCTCTTCGTGAGCTCCGGATCCGGTATCCAGCACGCCTGCTTCTTGCCGAACCAGCGGTAACGCCGCTTACCGATGAAGCGATAGACGAAATCGGCCATAAAGGCGGGTATCCAGACGAAGAGGTAATAGAAGAGCGGCCACGGCGGATCGAGGCGCTTCGCGATTTCGAGCGCGGCGCGTGATTCCCGGTAAAGCGTGCCATCGACGATAACCAGCATCGAGCTCAGTTCATCATGCGCATATTGGTGTTCACGCAAAAGCGACGCCCCGACGTCGGATTGCAGCGCCGCGAAGCGGAACAGATTTGCGGAATCGTTCCTGATGACGAAGCGCACCGATCGTTCGCAAAGATTGCACACGCCATCGAAAAGTATGAGAGGCGTTCGTTCGTTCAATGCCGGCACCTGTCGGGATGTGGTTCGTCGACGAGACGATATGACAGGTACGTCAGATTGTGAAATACGGCGTCCATCGAAATTCCGGTCGGGTCGCTTGCCCAGCCGCCGCACTATGCCTCGACACGAGCGTGTTACCCGTGAACAATTCCCCCTATGGACAATCTGACGACATCCCACAAGATTGCAGTCGCACCGATGATGGACTGGACCGATCGCCATTGTCGTTATTTTCTGCGCCTGCTTTCACCCGGCGTACAGCTGTATACGGAGATGGTCACGGCCGCGGCACTGGTTCACGGCGATACGGAGAAACTGCTGCGCTTCAACGCAGCGGAGCATCCCGTCGCATTGCAGCTGGGTGGCAGCGACCCCGGGATGATGTCGGAGGCGACGCGATTCGGTGTCGAGGCCGGATACGACGAGATTAACATCAATGTCGGCTGTCCGAGTGACAGGGTGCAGAGCGGGCGGTTCGGCGCCTGCCTGATGGCGAGTCCCGACGTCGTCGCCGACTGTTACCAGGCAATGAATTCGGTCAGCGAGGTACCGGTCACGGTGAAGACCCGCATCGGCATCGATGATCAGGACAGTTACGAATTTTTGCGGCGATTCATCGACACGCTGCACGCGGCGGGCTGCACGATGTTCGTCGTACACGCGCGGATCGCTATCCTCGAAGGCTTGAGTCCGAAAGACAATCGCCGCGTGCCGCCCCTCAATTACGAGCGCGTTTACAGGCTGAAGGCCGACTGTCCCGATTTGACGATTGTGCTCAACGGCGAAATCACGACGGTCGAAGAATGCCGCACACACCTCGAGCAAGTCGACGGCGTCATGATCGGGCGGCAGGCTTACCAGCAGCCCTGGTTCCTCACCGAACTGGAACAGGCTTTCGGGTCGGAGAGCGGCTACATTCCGCCATCGCGCCGCGACGTCGTACAGATGATGCTGCCTTACATCGTGAAGGAGCTCGCAGCGGGCACCGAATTGAAGCAGATCACGCGCCATATGCTCGGTCTATTTGCCGGAGAGCCCGGCGCCAGGGCCTGGCGGCGGTACTTGAGCGAGCACGCGCACCGGCCCGGGGCAGATGTCGACGTGCTGCACGCAGCTCTGGAGCGGTTACCGAAGGCCGCCTGAACGGTGGTGCACGACCGATCTGGGAAATCGCGGCTAAAGCCGCTCCCACAATTTGATTTGGTGGTGGGAGCGACTTTAGTCGCGAACCGGTGATTGTTGGCGAGCAGGCCGCTACAATAAGCGCCGATCAAACGGGCACGGAGAATCGGAAGACAACATGAGTGCAAAAACCGCAGTGGCTCGTAAGCGGACGCTGGCCGACAAGGCCGATATCCACGAGCTTTACGAGAAATCGGTACAGAATGTCGAACATGAAGTGGAATTCATGCAGGAGACGTTTGAGGAAATCCGCAGCCGCAAGGCGCATCTTTTTCGCGAGGATTTCTGCGGCACGGCGAGCGTGAGCTGCCAGTGGGTGAGGCAGGGCGAAGACTTCCAGGCGATCGGCGTCGATATCGATCCAAAAGTTCTCGAGTGGGGCAGGGCGAATCGCGTCGCAAAACTGCCGACAGCGGATCAGGCACGGGTCAGACTGATGGAGTCGGACGTGATGCAGGCCGAGACGCCGCCGGCGGACATCATCGCCGCCTTCAATTTCAGTTATTTCACTTTCAAGACGCGCGACAAATTGCGGGCCTATTTCAACAAGGCTTGTGACGCGCTGAAAGACGATGGTGTTTTCTTTATCGATCTCTTCGGCGGCCCGGAAGCGCAGGAGGAGACCAAGGAGAAGACCAAGCACAAGCGCTTTACTTATATATGGCATCAGGCGGAATTTCATCCGGTCACCAACTTCATTCGCTGCCACATCCACTTCAGGTTCAAGGACGGGTCTAAGATCAAGAAAGCGTTCACTTACGAATGGCGGCTCTGGTCGGCGCCGGAACTACGCGAGGTTCTCGCCGAGGCGGGCTTCAGGAAATCGACCGTTTACTGGGAGGGAGAAGACGAGGACGGTGAGGGCAACGGCGAGTTCACACCCGATGAAAAGGGGGAGGCAGACCTCGCCTGGATCGCGTATATTGTCGCCGAAAAATGACCGCATATTAAAGGCTTGGCGGGGATACGTATAATTCGGCTCAATTGGACATAATGTTGGCTCGGGCGTGCGTCAAGTGCTTATAATCGCCCGTCCGGCGCGTCTATTCCGAATCGCGCTCGTCGCAACGTAAGGGGCTTGGGATTACGGCCAGATGACCAAAGACCTGGAAGTGGCAATTCTGTTTGCCGATGTCGTCGGCAGCACCCAGCTATACGACAAGTACGGGGACACCAAGGCCAGCGAAACCGTCGCGCACTGCCTCGAGGTCATGAAGGACGCGACCTACCAGTTCGACGGCACGGTCATCAAGACGATCGGCGACGAGGTCATGTCCACTTTCCCGACTGTCGATGACGCGATGGCAGCCGCATCGCAGATGCAGGCACGCATCAGCGCGGAATCCGAAGAGGACGAGAACCGCATCCCGGTATCCATTCGCATCGGATGTCACTTCGGTCCGGTCGTCCAGGAACAGAACGACATCTTTGGCGCCGCTGTGCACACGGCTAACCGCATGACCTCACAGGCCAAGGCCAAGCAAATCGTCATGTCAGGGGCGACCGTCGAGCAGATGACCGAAAAGTGGCAGGCGCAGACGCGCCAGATCGACATCGCGACAGTGCGCGGCCGCATCGATGAAGTCGCGCTCTACGAACTGCTGTGGCAGCCGGACGAAGCGACCAGCATGGTGCCCACGCTCGAGATGACGAGTAAGAAAAAAAACGGTACCCGCCTCGTGTTGACATTCCGCGATAAGACGATCGAAGTTAACGACAGGAGAACCTCGATCAACCTGGGTCGGGGAGACGACAACGATCTCGTGGTGAAAGGAAACCTGATTTCACGCATTCACGCCAAGATCGAAAAACGCCGCGGAAAATACATACTCGTCGATCAGAGCACCAACGGCACTTTTCTGCAGACGGTAAACGGAGAAGAGACGTTCGTGCGGCGTGACAACATCGAACTGAGAGGCGAGGGCATCATCGGTCTCGGCCGCGTCGCCAAGGCGGACTCGCCGTTGGCGATTCATTACGTCTGCGAAGAAACCTAGATCAAATCCGCCATTCTGTTCGATCGCGGCTTAAGCCACTCCCACAAGAAGTATGAATACCGAGGTAGCGAATTCCGTCGCAAAGCGGGTTTGAATCATTCGTGGCACGAGCCGCTCCTGCAAGTGCTTTGTCAGGAAGCCGCCGTGTTGACGGCGTCCATGACGCGCCGGTGCTCCTGGCGCAGTTCATCCGGCAGGCGCTCGCCGAATTCAGCCAGATAATCGCCGACCGACTTCATCTCCGCCCGCCACTGTTTCGCGTCGACGGACAGCAACATCTCGAGGGTTTCCTCGGGCAGATCGAGTCCGCTGACATCGATGTCTTCCGGATCGGGCAGCAGGCCGATCGGCGTCTCGGTGGCGCCGACGCGGTTATCGCAACGGTCGATGATCCAGCGCAGCACCCTCAGGTTCTCGCCGAATCCGGGCCACAGGAACTTGCCGTCCTTGCCCCGGCGGAACCAGTTGACATGGAAGATCTTGGGTAGCTTGTCGGATTTCTCGTCGAACGACAGCCAGTGCGCCCAGTAGTCGGCGAAGTTGTAACCGCAGAATGGCTTCATCGCCATCGGGTCGCGCCGCACGACGCCGACCTCGCCGATGTTTGCCGCTGTCGTCTCGGAACCGACGCTCGCGCCGACGAGTACGCCGTGACGCCAGCTCCGTGCTTCGTAAACGAGCGGCGCGACCTCCTTGCGCCGCCCGCCGAATACCAGCGCGGAGATGGGCACGCCTTCCGGGGTCTCGGCAAGTTTCGAATAGCTCGGATTGCGTTTCGCCGACACGGTGAAACGGGAGTTCGGATGCGCGGCGGGGCCATTGCCCGCATTGTATTTGCGCCCGCGCCAGTCAGTGACCGGCTTGCCATCCTTCTTGTCCTCCCACCACGGCTGGTTGTCCTCGGTGGTGGCGACGTTGGTGAAGATCGTGTCGCGCTTGATCATTTCGTACGCGTTGTAGTTGGTCTTGTCGTTGGTGCCGGGAACGACGCCGAAATAGCCGGCCTCGGGATTGATCGCGCGCAGCACACCGTCCCCGTCGAGGTGCAGCCAGGCGATGTCGTCACCTAAAGTCCAGATCTTCCAGCCGGCATGCGACTCGGGCGGAATCAGCATGGCGAGATTGGTCTTGCCGCAGGCCGACGGGAAGGCGCAGGCGAGATAGTGGGTCTCACCCTCGGGGTTTTCCACGCCGACGATCAGCATGTGCTCCGCCAGCCAGCCCTCGGTCCGCGCCTGCCAGCTCGCGATCCGTAGCGCATGGCATTTCTTGCCCAACAGGGCATTGCCGCCGTAACCGGAGCCGATGCTCTTGATGGAGAGCTCCTCGGGGAAGTGCATGATGAAGCGGCGCTCGGGATCGAGGTCGCCGGTTGAATGCAGCCCCTTGACGAAGGTGCCTTCCTTCTCGATGCGCTCGAGCGCAGCGGTGCCCATGCGCGTCATGATGCGCATGTTGGCGACCACGTAGGGGCTGTCGGTGATCTCCACGCCCATGCGCGAAAACGGCGAGTGGATGGGTCCCATGCAGTACGGGATGACATACATCGTGCGACCCTTCATTGCGCTTTTGAATAGCGCGTCGATCTTGGCGTGCGCCTCGGTCGGGTCCATCCACAGGTTGTTTGGCCCGGCATCTTCGCGATTCGTCGTGCAGATGAAGGTCAGGTGCTCGACTCGCGCCACGTCGGAGGGGTCCGAACGGTGCAGGTAACAGTTCGGGTAAGTCTGGTCATTGAGCGGGATCAGCGTGCCGCTCTCGCACATCTCGTCGATGAGTTGCTGATACTCGGCCTCGGAGCCGTCGCACCAGTGAATGCTGTCCGGCTGCGTCAACTTCGCAACCTCGTCTACCCAGTCCGCAAGGGCCGGCAATTTGCTCGTCATTTGGTTCTCTGGTCGTCTTGTCGTTGGACTTGGGGAACGAATTGTATAGTCCCCTGGACGGCTCATTGTAGCGGCAGTCCCGGCTCGCGTCCCCTGAAAGGGCGGCAAAGACGCAGAGACCGGTCCTGCACGCCGCAGGACTGGTCGCCTGAGTCGCCTAGCGACTTATCGGTAAAGCTCGCGCCGGTAGACCTGGTTCTTGTCGCCGCCGTAGATGCCGAACACGATGTGTCCGGACGGATCTTCAAGTCCGGGCAAGCCGGTATCCCAGTCGAACTCGAGCCAGTCGGGTACGTCGGCGCTGACAGTCGCGCTGCCGTCATTGCCGGCGCCCGGCGCCTTGAGCCACAGGTTGGCGCTGCCCGCGATCAACGGGTCGTCGTAGCGCTCGAGAATCGGACCCGGAGACGCACAGCCGGCGCCGGAGACCCCAGGGCTGCCGGTATCCTGCACGCAGGTCTCACCGGCATCAAGGTTGTCAGCAAAATTGCTCAGGCTCAGCGCGGCGCCGGTGACGCAGGAGTCATCGGTGTTGACGACGTAACCGTTGGTGGCGTCGAGGTAGTACTCGGTGCGCATCACGACGTTCAGATCGACGAGCTCCGAGCCTGCCGCAGTGCCGATCAGGGCGCGCCCATGGCGCACCGGAGTGGAGCCTACGCTCACCGGTGCAGCGACCAGGGTCGTTACTTCATCGGTGACGGCGGTGTTCTGAACCGTGCTGGATGTGGGTACCTGTTCCGGCATATCCCAGCGGAACTGCAGTGCCAGCACGGCCTCGCCGTAGTTGCCGGAGTCGAAGTTCTGGTTGTAAGTCACCGACTTCCACTGATAGGCGCTGGAGGTCGCACTGTTCATGTAGACCAGCTCGGTGGCCGGGTCGAGTGTGACGAAGCCACCGCGGAAATTCTCGGTCCGGGTATTGCCGCCGCCCGCCGCATTCTGCGCCTCGATCGTCATCGAGCCGGTAAACGGCTGGCGTGCATAAGTGAAGGTCGCCAGGCACGCCGGGTTGATGTCGCCTGCCGTCACGGCATACTGCTCCGGGTTGAAGCGTCCGACGTAGCCGGACTTGCTGGTGATCTTCGCGGTCTCGGCGGCGCCAATACCTAAATAATCGTTGTCCGCGATCTTCGCGGTCATCTCGATGATGCCGACCTCGTCGTAACGCACCGTCGTCGTCGTGCCGGTGCCCGCCGTGAAAACGGTAACACTGGTGCCGCCCGCGAGACCCGGGTTATTACCGCCTGCCGGCTGGTCGAGCGCAGCGGTCAGCAGCACCTGTTCCACCGACGACTCGTTACCGTAATTCGGGGCGGCCGCGTTGTTGGTCAGGTCCGCATTGTTCGACGGGTCCGTGTCATCGTGGTTGTCGGCGATGCCGTCATTGTCCAAATCATCGCCGGCCTCCCATAAGAGCGCGGTAACGTCGGCGGTGAACTCGGTGCCGGCGCTGACGAACGGGGAGCCTGCGGGGCCGCTCGCCGCCGGGTTGCCGACCGCCGTCAGGTCGAAAGCGAACGGACGGACGACGAAGCTGTTGCTGGCGCCGATCATTTCCTCGCCGGACGGCAGTAGCCGGTTCCGTGCATGGAGCTTGATCTTGCCGACGTCGTTGTAAGTCATCGTGAACGTCGCCGTGTTGTCCGCCGCATTGCCGAAGTCCATGTTGACCCTGGCATAGGTCGGCACGACGGCATTGGCATTGGCCGGCACGCCGATGCCGTTGAAGTCGAGCGAATTCGTCGCGCAGCTCGTCGGGTCCTCGCACTCGAAACCGATGTCGATCACGTTCGGCCCGACGAGCGCACCCTCGCATTGGCCGGTGTCATCATTCGTCTTGACTGCCTGCAGCTCGAGCGTTTGTACGCCGGGGGCCACGTTCGACGGCTTGCCGGCGATCTGTACGCCGATCGTGTTCTTCGCGCTGTTCGCGAGGAAGTTGAAGCCCGAACGCGCGAAGACGAGATTCGGATCCTCACTCGCGTCCTCGTTCATGCCCTGGCTGTTCACATCGATGTTCGTTGTCTCGACGAAGGTATCGCGCAGGCCCAGCGTGACCACGCCGTTGTCCGAGGCACTGAATCCGTACACGCCGTTGCCCTTGCCGCCGCTGGTCAGCGAGCCCGAACCGGCCACGAGCGACCAGTCGCCGTGGTTGGTCGAGGTCGAGAGCTTGATCGTTCCCGCGAACAAGGTATCCACGGAGTGGCTGGCGTTGTGTGCCTCGATCGTCACGTCCTCAGCCTGGCAGTTGATGCCGGTGCCGTCGTGGATGATCGCGAAGTGAGTAATGCCGGCGCCACCGCCGCAGGCGGAGGGGTCGACGATAGTAGCCTGGCTGCCACCGCTCGTATAGTCGATCTGCAATTCGGGGGCGCTGGCAGATTCGCCGTTCCAGGCTTCGGCGGTTCTCTCGCCGCTGCCGGAAAATCCCTTGATCATGATGTTCATGGCATTGCCGGACACCCAGCCGGCCCTGTCGACGATTTCCTGGACGATCGGGCTGAGATCGGCGGACAACTGCGCGGGCAATTCATCGTGCACGGTTACCCAGGTCGGAATCGCCCAGTCGACCGACGCGGTCGTTTCGGTCCGGTCACTCAAGTTCGAGGCGGTGGTCGTGTACGTCGGCGCATCGTCGATATCCTCGCCCCTGAATGTCACCGTCAGCGGGACGCTCGAACTGGCCGAAATCTCATCCACGTGGAACTGAATCTTTGCATTATCTATCGTTGCGCCTTGCGGGATGGTGACGCCGGTCCAGCGCATGCCCACATAGCCGGACCCGGCTCCGCCGCCGTCATGCAGTTCCAGATCCGAACTGGTCAGGTCCATGTCGAAAGTGCTGGTCACTTTCTGTTCGGAATCATCCGTTGAGGCGATGACGCGCTTGGTAAAGGTTCCGGGGGTGCCGCCGGGCGTGGGAATACCGATGGACGGTCCACCCGGGATCGGGCCGGCGTCCTGCGTGATGTAGATCCCGTCGATCTTGTGATCGGCCTCGCGCACCCACAGGTTGATCGTGTGCGAGCCGGCGGTCGCGACGTTGATCGTGTTGACACCGACGTCGACGGTATCGGACCAGATCCACTGGTTGTAAGTGCCGCCCTCGTTGAGCGCGCCTACCCAGGTTCCATCCAGACCGACGAAGATCGAATCACTGCTCGCGTCGAGCGCGTAGCCTCTTATCCAGATGTAATAAGTGCCGGTTGTCGTGAAATTGACGGTGTAATCGGCGCGCTGATTCTCCGGCGGCTCGGTGGTGCTGCCGCCGCTTGACGTCAGATATCCCGTGCCGTTGTAGCCCGCCTGAGTCGATTCGACCACGAATGTCCCCGGACCGGTGCCGTTGACCAGCGAGGTGTAATTCTCCGCCTCGATGTAGGTGCCGGCGGGATCGATGTCGCACGCGCCCCCTCCGATATTCGTCGTGGTCACGGTCCAGTCGTTCAAGTCCCCGGCATCACCGTCGCCGTTGCCTTCCGTCGTCGACTGCGGAGCGGTCGCATCGCCGGAATCGTCGACAGTAGAAAGGAAGTCCTTACCCGTCAGGTCCTGAGTGGTCGGCGCATTGGAAGTAAACAACACCGTGATCCTGGCACTCGACGTCAGCTTGGTCGTGAGATCGACGCTGATATCGTTGCCGGTGGTGTTGTCCGTGTAGCTTACCGACACGCCGTTCACCAGCACGTC
>JBFHXJ010000096.1:0-16011 GCA_041598995.1 Woeseiaceae bacterium
CCGGAGAGCAGCAGCCACAGGCAGGCGAGGGCGATCGTCAGCAGGATGTTCCGTCTCACGGCATCACCGCTAACTGACGGGCCCGGATCACCATGATGCCGCTTCCCGTTCTTCGACTCTTTTTATAATCGTTACCGCCTGAACAGCGGTCGCCGAAGGGTTGCATGCACGCAAGATACCACGGGAGTGTGTGCTGTGGGAGATTACTGCAGGGGCGCCGCAGCCGCGGCCGGTGGCGAGCGAATGCGGCTCGTCGATATCATTGCGACTGCATCTGGTTATACTGCGCGTCTCGAAGCCCCTGAATCCCAAAGCCTACGAGGAATAGACGTCTTTCATGCAGACCTTTCAGGAGCTGATCCTTGCGCTGCAAAACTACTGGGCAGAGCGCGGTTGCGTGGTCGCGCAACCCTATGACATGGAAATGGGTGCGGGCACGTTTCATCCCGCGACTTTTCTCCGCGCCATCGGGCCGGAGCCCTGGAGCTCGGCCTACGTGCAGCCGTGCAGGCGACCGACCGACGGGCGTTACGGGGACAATCCGTTCCGCCTGCAGCACTACTACCAGTACCAGGTCGTCATCAAACCGTCACCCGAGAATTTCCAGGACATCTACCTCGAGTCTTTGCTGGCGATCGGTATCGATCCGGGCGTACACGACATTCGTTTCGTCGAGGACAATTGGGAGTCGCCGACCCTCGGCGCCTGGGGCCTCGGCTGGGAGGTGTGGCTCAATGGCATGGAAATCACCCAGTTCACCTACTTCCAGCAGGTAGGCGGGCTCGAGTGCAAACCGGTTACCGGCGAGCTGACCTATGGTCTCGAAAGGCTCGCCATGTACCTGCAGGACGTCGCGAGCATTTTCGACATCACCTGGACGGACGGCCCCCTCGGGCGCATCAGCTATCGTGACGTGTATCACCAGAACGAGGTCGAACAGTCCCGCTACAACTTCGAGGAAGCTGACGTCGCAGCACTTTTCAAAGCGTTCGATCACGCCGAGAGCGAGGGCCGGCGACTGATCGAATGCGGCCTGCCGCTGCCGGCATATGAGCAGATGCTTGCTGCTTCGCACACCTTCAATCTGCTGGATGCGCGCCAGGCATTCTCCGTCAGCGAGCGCCAGCGATTCATTCTGCGCGTCCGAACCATGGCGCGCGCCGTCGGTGAAGCCTACTACGCGAGCCGCGAAGCGCTGGGTTTCCCGATGCTGGCGACCGCCGGGACGGGCCGCTAGTGGCCGGCGCGGCTGATTTCCTGGTCGAGATCGGGACGGAGGAACTGCCGCCGAAGGCCCTGCGAACGCTCGAGGAAGCTTTCGGCGAGGCGCTCTCGGACGGGCTTTCAAAGGCCCGCCTGAGCCACGGCGACGTGACCACTTATGCCAGCCCCCGTCGGCTGGCCGCGCTGGCCCCCATGCTGGCGTTGACCCAGGAGGACCAGACATCGCGCATGAAAGGACCGCCGGTATCGATCGCTGTCGACGATGAGGGCAAGCCGACAAATGCGGGTCTGTCCTTTGCCAAAAAATGCGGCGTTGATTTCGGGGACCTCGGGCGCGAGAAAACCGACAAGGGCGAGTGGCTCTGCTATGACGCCGTCGAAAAGGGCCGGCCGGCAGCGGCACTGCTGCCCGATATCGTCACCGATGCGCTGAATGCCCTGCCGATTCCCCGCCGCATGCGCTGGGGCGATCGCGACACGGAGTTCGTCAGGCCGGTGCACTGGGTCTTGTTGCTGCACGGCAGAAACACCGTGCCGGGATCCGTGCTCGGCATTGCATGCGGCAACGTGACGCGCGGGCATCGCTTCCATGCGCCGCAGGAGATAAAGATCCCCGAGCCCGGCAAATATCTGGCCTTGCTCGAGAAGAAAGGTCGGGTCATCGCCGATTTCGCTGCCCGCCGCAAGAAAATCATCGAAGGCGCGGCGGAACAAGCAAACAAGCTGCATGGCACCGCCATGACGGATGCGGCGCTCGTCGACGAGGTCACCGCGCTGACGGAATGGCCGGTACCGATGACCGGTAAGTTCGACAGGTCGTTCCTGATGTTGCCGAAGGAAGTGATCGTTGCCACGCTGACCACGCACCAGCGCTATTTCCCGGTCGTGGATTCAAGCGGTGAGCTGTTGCCCGCGTTTATCGTGGTCGCCAATATCGAGAGCAAGAAACCCGATATCGTTCGCAGTGGCAACGAGCGTGTGGTCAAACCGCGCCTCGCAGATGCCCGCTTTTTCTGGAATTCGGATACGAAGACGCCGCTCGGAACCAGGGCCGAAGCGTTGCAAGGCGTCGTTTATCAGAAAGGGCTCGGCAGCATGCACGACAAGTGCATCCGCATCGCTGCGCTTGCCACACTCATTGCGAAACAGCTCGGCATGGATCCGAAGACGGTGACGCGTGCTGCCGTGCTCGCAAAATGCGACCTGCTGACCGGCATGGTCGGCGAATTCCCGGAGTTGCAGGGCGTCATGGGCCGTTATTACGCAGAGGCGAGCGGCGAGGATGAGCTGGTCGCGGTGGCGATAGGCGAGCAGTATCTGCCGCGGTTCGCTGGCGATTACCTGCCCACATCGGAGGCGGGGCAGGTGCTCGCGGTTGCGGACAAGCTCGATACGCTCGCGGGTATTTTCGTGCTGGGCAAGAGGCCAAGCGGCAACCGCGATCCGTTCGGATTGCGCCGCGCCGCGCTCGGCATCATCCGGATACTGATCGAAAAGCACCTCGATATCAATTTCCACGAAGCGGTCAAGGCGGCCATCCTGCAACAGCCGGCCGCCGGGGCAAACATCGACGCGGTTCGCAAAGAGCTGCAGGAATTCGCCATCGAACGCCTGCGCAGTTACTACCTCGATCAGGGCCGCGGCATTACGGCGGAGATGTTCGAGGCGGTGCGGGCGAAGCAACCGAGCTCTCTGACCGACTTCGACGCGCGCCTGCAGGCGGTGGCCGTATTCTCGCGGCTGGAGCCGGCACAGAGTCTCGCTGCGGCGGTCAAGCGAACCGCCAACATCCTGCGTCAGGCCGATTACCGGGATGATGGCGAGCTCAAGGCGGAGTTACTCGGTGACGATGCGGAGCTGCGGCTTTACGAGTCATTGAAAAACGCGGAGCGACAGGTACAGCCGCTACTCGATAAGCGTGCCTACACGGAGGCATTGACGGAACTGTCGAGCCTCAGGCAGTCGGTGGACAGCTTCTTTGATGATGTCATGGTGATGACGGACGACCAGTCGGTCCGAAATAACCGACTGGCGCTGCTGGCGGAGCTTCGCGGGCTGTTTCTCAATATTGCCGATGTATCCAGGCTGACGCCGGGCCAGGCCGGCCAAGACTGATTTGTGCCGCAGCGTCTCGTCATTCTCGATCGCGACGGCGTGATCAATCACGATTCCGACGAATTCGTCAAATCGCCAGCCGAATGGATACCGATCGACGGCAGTATTGCGGCCATCGCGAGATTGTCGCATGCGGGGTTTCGGGTTGCGGTTGCGACCAACCAGTCCGGTGTCGGCCGCGGTCTCATCACGCAAACGGCGCTCGACGCGATGCACGACAAGCTCTGCCGCCTCGTCAGGCAGGCGGGCGGCTCGGTAGACCGAATCGTTTACTGTCCGCACCTGCCGGATGACGGCTGCGGCTGCCGCAAGCCGGCGCCGGGGCTGTTGACGGCGCTGTCCCGGGAATTCGCGGTATCCCTCGAAGGCGTGCCGGTTATCGGCGATTCGGAGCGCGATCTGGTGGCCGCCCGCGCCGTCAATGCGCGGCCGATGCTCGTGCTGACCGGAGCGGGCGGGGAGACTGCGGCAACCTTGCAGGCAAGGGGCGAGCACGTAGAAACGTTTGCCGATCTCGACGCGGCCGCAGCACAATTGATCGCGGAATCAGGGCAAAAGGTTGACTGAGATGGTGGTTTTCGTCAGGTCGCTCGTGTTCCAGCTCTATTTCTTCGTGTCGGTCAGCATCGCCGCCTTCACGATCTTTCTCCTGTGGCTCGCCCCGTTCAAGGTCAAAGCGGCGGTCGCCGGATTCTGGGGCAAGAGCATGCTGGTCGTGGGACGCCTCGTCTGCGGCCTCGATTACTCCATCGAGGGCGAGGAAAACATTCCGTCCGAGCCGAGCGTCATCATGATCAAGCACACGACCGTGTTCGAAACGTACGCCCAGCTTGCCGTGTTCCCGCCACAGACCTGGGTCGTGAAACGCGACCTCCTGTGGATTCCTTTTTTCGGCTGGGGGCTCGCGGCGATGCGGCCGATCGCGATCGACCGCAGCGCCGGCCACGTCGCCGTGTCGCAGGTCATCCAGCAGGGCCGCAAGCGCCTCGCCGAGGGCATCTGGATCACGATTTTCCCGGAGGGTACGCGCATGCCGGCGGGCCAGACCAGGAAATACGGCATCAGCGGCGCGGCGCTCGCTTGTGACGTGCAGTGTCCGGTCGTGCCGGTCGCGCACAATGCCGGAGACCTTTGGCCACGCCGCGGTCTTCGCAAAAAGCCGGGCAAGATTCGCTTTTGCATCGGGCCGCCGGTCGCACCGGCGGACCTGCCGCCGAGGGAACTCAATCTGCTCGTGCAGGACTGGGTCGAGTCGAAGATGCAAGAGATCAGCGTCTTTTATCAATGACGGCGTGCTGTAAGATTGACGGCCTGCATAACGTCGATTCGCGAGGCGCTAATGAAGAAATTACTGACGATGCTGTCGATTGCCGTGCTGGCTGGCTGCGGGGGCGGGCAGCAAGTCGAGACCGACCTGGCCGGCCTCAGGGACATGGGTGACGCCTTCCGAGTGCAGCTCAACATCCGGGATGCCGCGGCACTCGCCGCAATCTATGCGCCAAACGGCTCGATCATGCCGCCGAATGCGCCGATGGTGTCCGGGCGGGAAGCAATCGAGGCCTTCTGGGGCGAGTTCCTCGCCAACGGTAACATCGTCGGCATAAAAGATGCCGAAGTTCAGGCACATGGCCATATCGGCTACAAGGTCGGCACCTACACGATCGCTTCGCCGCATAACCAACTCCTCGACCGCGGTAAGTACGTCGAGATTTGGCATCACGCCGATGGCGGCTGGCAACTGATGTACGACATCTTCAACAGCGACCGCCCGCCGCCCGAAGCCGATTCCGAATGATGGCGATTGCGACTTAACGCCTGGCCAGGGGTCACCGCGGCAGGCTCGCTGCTTAGCACTCGAATCGGTCCGTTATATCAGTGACGACCACGCTCGCGTTCGACGTTTACGGCACGCTCATTGATCCGTTCGGCATCTCCGAGCGGCTCGAAGCCATTGCCGGCGACCAGGCGCGCCCGTTGGCACAGCTCTGGCGCGACAAGCAGATCGAGTACCTTTTTCGCCGCGCGCTCGGTCGCGATTATCAGCCGTTTTCAGTGTGCACGAGGCAGGCGCTCGAGTATGCGTTACGACAGCTGCAAATCGGCATGTCGGCTGCCGACCGGGAGACGCTTCTCGGCCAATACTGCGAACTGCCGGCGTACGCCGAGGTGCCGGAGTCCTTGCGGCAATTGAAACGCGCCGGGTTTCTCAATTACGCATTCTCGAACGGCGAGCCGGAGGATCTCGCCCGGCTGCTCGCCCACGCCGAACTCGACGCCTCGCTCGAGGGTATCGTCAGCGTGCACGACGTTTGCAGCTTCAAGCCCGATCCAGCCGTCTACGAACATTTCAATGAAGTAACGGGCACGGCAGCGGCCGACACGTGGCTCATATCGGGCAATCCGTTCGACGTCATCGGTGGCCACATGGCCGGCTGGAAAACGGTCTGGGTGAAGCGCAGTCCGGCCGCTCAGTTCGACCCGTGGGGCGTCGAGCCCGACGCGATTGTCGCCGATACGAGTGGCCTTCTGAGTCTGCTCGCATAGCTGGAACCGGGGTGGCACGCGGACGAACATGCCGAATTCACGTTCACGACGATTCGTTTCGAACGCTGATAGATGAAATTCTCGACGGCGGCCAGCCATAAGTAATCTATGTGCACGCCGCACCGCGGCCGGCGTGCGCAAAAAGTATTCGGCCGGAAGCATGTGGCGCAAAACAGAGACACTTCGGTTATTCGATATTTGAAGGCGAAACAAGCGCCTGAAGCGCGTGTCGCGTCGTAACCACAGTCTTGTGTGAAGACAGTGGACAACCCCATGAGCGACTCTATAATCTCCGCGCCTTTTCCGGTTCGCATGTGGCGCGGTCATACCGCGGAAAGCTTGGGAGATGATTATGAAGAAGTTATCAGTACTGGCGTTGCTGTTGGCACAGCAGACCGCGCTGGCGCAATCGAACGTACCCGCCCTCGGCGATGTCAGCTATTCCTATGCGGAGCTTCGCTTCGTCGACGTCGACCGCAATGGTGGCGACGGCTTTCGGATCGGCGGATCCTGGGAAGCGGACCCTAACTGGATCATCGTCGGCAGTATCACCTCACTCGACTTCAACAACAATGTCGATACGACGCTGCTGGAGATCGGCGGCGGCTATGTCTGGAATTACACCGACCAGTTCGATCTCGTCAGCACATTGCGTCTCGTGCACTCCGAGGTCGATGCTTCAGGTTTCGACGCGGATGACACCGGCTTTGCGCTGTCCGCCGGTGCGCGTGGCTTGCTTGCGCCGCAGTTTGAAATACGCGGCTTCGTCAATCACATCAATCTCGACGACAGCGACACCTACCTGGAGATCGCCGGTGACTATTATTTCACCGAGCAGCTCTCTGCCGGTCTCAGCCTCGAGTTCGCGGGCGACAACGACGCCTTCACGATAGGCGCGCGCTGGTTCTTCAGGTAGTCAACGGAAAAGGAATTTTATCCGTCAATGCGGTTTTGTTCGATCATATATCCAGGTTGGATACCGTTACCGCGTTCTTTTCGATAAATTGCCTGCGCGGTTCCACGTGATCGCCCATCAAGGTCGTGAAGATCTCGTCGGCTTTGACGGCGTCTTCAATCTTGACCTGCATCAGGCGCCGGGTCGCGGGATTGATGGTCGTATCCCACAGCTGTTCCGGATTCATCTCGCCCAGGCCCTTGTAACGCTGCACCGACTGGCCCTTGCGTGCCTCGCTCATGAGCCAGTCTGCGACCTCCGCAAAGATACCGACGGCGATACGCTTGTCGCCGCGCTCGACGTAGGCGCCCTTGCCAAGCAATCCCTTTAGCTTGCCGGCCAGTGCCATGATGTGACGGTATTCGTTCGTGTCGAAGAACTCTCGCGGGATGTAGCGCGTCTGGCTGATGCCGTGCTGCAGCTTGCGAATCGCGATGCGCACGCCCTCCCCTTCGCCATCACCGCGGTCGAGTTCCGCGATATAGGCGCCACCATTGCCGTCCGCGGCGCGATCGCCGCTTTCGCTCGGCAGCGCGGCTGACAACTTCTTGGTCCACGCCTCGAGTTTGTCCACGTCTGTCAGCGTCTTTCCCTTGACCACGGGGACTTTCGCGAGCGTTCGTAATACGGTCTCGTCATAGCGATTCGACAGACGGTTGATAATGTTCTCGACTGTCATGTGCTCTTTCGCCAGCGCCTCGAGCGCCGTGCCAGACAGCGCCGGTGCTTTGGCGTTCACATGCAGTGCCGCACCGTCGATTGCTGCGCTCAAGAGATACGCGTTCAGCTCAGCGTCGTCCTTTACGTAAACTTCCTGCTTGCCTTTCTTGATCTTGTATAAAGGCGGCTGCGCGATATACACGTGGCCGTGCTCGATGAGCTCCGGCATTTGCCGGTAGAAAAACGTCAGCAGCAGGGTGCGTATGTGCGAGCCGTCGACATCCGCGTCAGTCATGATGATGATGCGGTGATAACGCAGTTTTTGTAGGTCGAAGTCGTCGCGACCGATGCCGGTACCGAGCGCCGTGATCAGCGTACCGACCTCCACCGAAGACAGCATCTTGTCGAAACGGGCTTTTTCCACATTCAGGATTTTTCCCTTCAGCGGCAGTATGGCCTGGGTGCGGCGGTCGCGGCCCTGCTTGGCGGAGCCGCCGGCCGAGTCGCCCTCGACCAGGAAGATCTCCGACAGCGCCGGGTCTTTTTCCTGGCAGTCCGCGAGCTTGCCGGGCAATCCCGCAACATCGAGCGCGCCCTTGCGGCGCGTCATCTCGCGGGCCTTGCGCGCCGCCTCCCTGGCGCGGGCCGCCTCGATGATCTTCGATACGATGGCCTTGGCTTCCTGCGGATGCTCGAGCAGAAAATCCTCGAGACGCTCGCTCATCGCCGATTCGACGACCGCTTTAATTTCAGATGAAACTAGTTTGTCCTTGGTCTGCGAGGAGAACTTCGGGTCGTGCATTTTCACCGAGAGTATCGCCGTCAGGCCCTCGCGAGCGTCATCGCCGGACGGCGTGAACTTGTCCTTGCGCCCCGACAGCTCTTTTTCGATGTAGCTGTTCAGCGTGCGCGTCAGGGCGCTCCTGAAGCCGGCCAGGTGCGTACCGCCGTCGCGCTGCGGGATATTGTTCGTATAACAGAACATGTTCTCCTGGTAGCCGTCGTTCCACTGCAGCGCTACCTCGACGGTAACCCCCTGTTTTTCATTCTGAAAATGAAACACGGAGGGATGCACGGGGGTCTTGTTACGATTCAGGTGCTCGACGAATGCGCGGATGCCGCCCTGATATTCGAACACCTCGCGCTCATCGTCGCGTTCGTCGATGAGCTCGATTCGAACCCCTGAATTGAGAAAAGACAGTTCCCGCAGGCGTCGCGCGAGAATGTCGTAGTGGTATTCGATATTGGTGAAGGTTCTGGCACTCGGCTTGAACCTGAGCGTGGTGCCGGTCTTGTCGGTCTTGCCCGTGACCGCGAGTGGCGCCAGCGGCTCGCCATGACGGTATTCCTGGTGGTGGACCTTTCCTTCGCGATAAATGGTCAGGACCAGCTGTTCGGAGAGCGCATTCACGACCGAAACGCCGACGCCGTGGAGCCCTCCGGACACCTTGTAGGAGTCGTCGTCGAATTTGCCGCCGGCGTGCAAGACCGTCATGATGACCTCGGCGGCGGAACGCCCTTCATCGGGGTGCAGGTCGACCGGTATGCCGCGGCCGTTGTCCGCGATCGTGACCGACTCGTCGGCGTGAATCGTTACCGTGATGACGCTGCAGAACCCCGCCAGCGCCTCGTCGATCGAGTTGTCGACGACCTCGAAAACCATGTGGTGGAGACCGGTCCCGTCGTCGGTGTCTCCGATGTACATTCCCGGCCGTTTGCGGACCGCCTCGAGGCCTTTTAAGACCTTGATATTACTGGAAGTATATTCGATATCGTCGGTCATGCGAGGTCCTTTGAACTAAACCGAAACATTGTACCATTTAGGGCCAAATTAGGGGCCCCCGATAGCGCTCTGAAAGCATGTTTTTCTGGATGTTTTAGACCGCCGACGCGTGCCAAAATTTAGCCCGCGAGCGAGCAGCCAATGGACGATTCGGCCCCCTTTTCAGGCGACCTCGGTGACCTGCCCGTGTTCCACGTGGAACAGCTTCGGCGGCTCCGGAAATTGCACCGCATCCGGCTGCAGCGCGGTCGCGATCACCTGGCAGTCGAGCGCCATCACCGCCTGCATGAGCCGCCCCAGGGAATCCTCGTCGAGCTCCGCGGCCGGATCGTCGAGCAGCAACAGCAGCGGTCGCTCGAGCTGTGACTGCACGACCTCTGTGGCCGCAATAATGAGCGCGCTGGCCAGGAGTTTCTGCTGACCCCGCGAGACCAGCCGCCTGGCCTTGCGCTCGTCGTAACAGAGCTTCATATCGGCGCGTTGCGGCCCGCTTTGCGTGCTTCCGAGCTGTCGGTCCCGCTCGAGGCCGGCCGCGAGCGCATCGCCGAGCGTTGACCCGGCGGCCCAGCCTTGCTGGTATTCGACGTCGACGGCGGCGCCCAAGAGCGCCTCACCGATATCCTCGAGCGCAGGGCGCGCGATATCCAGCACCCGCTCACGGGCCTCGTGGATCGCCAGGCCCGACTCCGTGAATTCCCTGTCCCAGCCGGCCAGCGCCTGCCTTCCCGGCCCCTCCTTGAGCGCTGCATTCCTTTGCCTCAGGGCGCGGCGAAATCGGCGCCAGCGATCGAGGTAGCCAGGTTCCACGTGGAACGCAATCCAATCGATGTAACGCCGCCGCCCCTCCGGCCCTGCTGCAACGAGCTCATGGATATCCGGATCCAGCACCTGCAGCGGCAACACTTCCGCCAGTGCTGCGGCACTCGAGACCTTGTCGCCGTCCACGTGAATCTCAAGCCCGGCACGACCGTTGCTCACGCCGGCTGTGGCTTCGCGGGCACCGCTATCGATCCTCGCGTACAGCACAAACTCCCGCGCCCCGTGGCGCACGAGGTCCTCCGTGGCCGCACCGCGAAACGAGCGGCCGCGGCCCAGGTAAGCGATGGCCTCCAGGAGACTCGTCTTGCCCGAAGCATTCCGTCCATAGAGCAGGTTGTAGTGTGGATCGAGCGCCAGCTCTATGTCTTCGAGGCAGCGGAAATCAGCGCATTTGAAAGTCTTGAGTGGCAAACGGCCGCGTCGGATCAGAGCCGCATCGGCATGACGACGTATTTGGTCTGCTGATTCCCGGGTTCTCGCAACAGGCAGCTCGAGTTGCCATCCACGACCGCGAGGGTAACCTCCTCGGATTCGATCGCACCCAGCGCGTCCAGCAGGTAATTCACATTGAAGCCGATCTCTATTTCCTCGCCGCTGTAGGCAATCTCGAGCTCCTCTTCCGCCTCTTCCTGCTCCGGGTTATGCGCCTGCAGCAGCAGCGACCCCGGCTTGATAATCAGCCGGATGCCACGGTATTTCTCGTTCGACAGGATAGCCGTGCGCGCCAGCGCTGCGCGAAACAATTCCCGGTCCGCCGTCAGCTCATTACTCGTATCCTGAGGAATCACCCGTTCATATTCAGGGAAACGACCGTCGATCAGCTTCGAGGTGAAGCGTATACCTGGCAGCTGAATCCTCAGGTGATTGCTACCAAATACCACCTCGAGATCGCCTTCGCCCCCAACGAGGCGCTGCAGCTCCAGCGCACCCTTACGCGGCACGATCACCTGCTGCTCCGGCAGATCCTTCTGCGCTACGTCGACCTCACACAGCGCCAGCCTATGGCCGTCAGTGGCGACCGCCCGCAAACGGCTGCCTGCGCTTTCGAGCAGCATCCCATTCAGGTAGTAGCGCACGTCCTGCTGCGCCATCGAAAAATGTGTCTTCTCGAGCAGCTTGCAAAGATTCTCCTGTGACACCGATACCGTCTGCTCCGCACTGATATCCTCGACCGTCGGGAACTCCGCAGCCGGCAGGGTCATGAGGCTGAAGCGACTCCGACCCGACTTCACAGTCAGTTTCTCGCCGCTCAGTTTCATCGAGATTTCCGCTGCCTCAGGCAACGCCCGACAAATATCCAGCAGTTTGCGACCAGGTACCGTTACCTCGCCGGCCGCCTCTATTTCCACCTCCGCATTGGCAACGAGTTCAACCTCCAGATCTGTCGCCGTCACTGCGACCTGCCCGTCCTTTGCGGCGAGCAACACATTGGCGAGGATCGGCATCGTTTGTCGCCGCTCCACGACACCGATCACCGCTTGCAAGGGCTGCAGCAAGGCCTCCCGGGTTGCGCTTAACTTCATTGATTGCACCTGTTAATAAATACTGGAAATAAAATTTTTATGGTTATAATTAAGCGGACCCGATCTTGTGGATAACCTAATTTTACCATTAAAAATCAATTAGTTATATTGGAAACGGCACGCTCAAAAAACCGGTATTGAGGTCGCAAGTCCTGTGCATTAGCTGTTGATAAGTTTACCGTTCCGGTTTATCCACGGCTTGTACACATCAACTCGTCAAGGTTCTCAACAGGTTCAGGTAGTCCTCGTCCACGCGCTTGTCCGTTTCGCGTAAAGCCGAAATTCTGCGGCAACCGTGCAGCACCGTCGTGTGGTCACGGCCGCCGAAAGCATCACCGATCTCCGGCAAGCTATGGTTCGTGAGTTCCTTGGCGAGTGCCATTGCGATCTGGCGCGGCCTGGCAATGGAGCGGCTGCGCCGTTTCGAGAGGAGCTCGGCGACACGGATCTTGAAGTAATCGGCGACGGTTTTCTGGATGTTCTCGATCGACACCAGCCGATCCTGCATCGCGAGCAGGTCCTTCAGTGCCTCCTTGGCGAAGTCCAGGCTGATCGGCCGGCCGGTGAAATCCGAGTTGGCGATGACCCGGCGTAATGCCCCCTCGAGTTCGCGGACGTTGGAGCGAATACGCTTGGCGATGAAGAAGGCCACCTCCTCCGGCAGTTCGGTGCCCTCGATGGCCGCCTTGCTCATGAGGATGGCTACCGAGGTCTCGAGCTCCGGAGGTTCGATCGCGACCGTAAGACCCCAGCCGAACCGCGATTTCAGGCGCTCCTCCAGCCCGTTGACCTCTTTCGGGTAGCGATCGCAGGTAAGGACAATCTGTCGCTGTCCTTCGAGGAGTGCGTTGAAGGTGTGAAAAAACTCCTCCTGAGAGCGTTCTTTGCCGGCAAAGAACTGGATGTCGTCGATCAACAGCGCGTCGAGCGAACGATAGAAGCGCTTGAACTCCGAGATCGTGTTGTGTTGCAAGCCGCGAACCATGTCGCCGACGAAACGTTCCGAATGTACGTAGCTTACGCGGCAATCCGGCTGTCGGCTCAGCATGGCGTTGCCGATCGCCTGCATCAGGTGGGTCTTGCCGAGTCCGACACCGCCGTAGATAAACAGCGGGTTGTATGACTTGCCGGGGTTTTCGCCGACCTGGGTTGCGGCGGCGCGCGCCAGCTGGTTGCTCTTGCCCTCGACGAAATTCGCAAACGTAAACTCAGGATTGAGGCGGGACGCGATTGCGGCGGGCGCGTTGCGGCCGGCCGGCGGGGACAGAGTGCTGACCACCGGGATGGCAGGATGCCGGGAACCGACCTCGACGACGACCTCGCTCGTGCTGCCGGCTGAGTCGACGAGCTCCAGGATCCTCTCGATGTAATGCTCACGCAACCACTCGACCACGAATCGATTCGGCGCCAGGAGCTTCAGAACATTGCCATCCTCGACGGCCTGTAACGGCCGGATCCAGGTATTGAATTGCTGCTCCGGCAACTCGGACTGGAGGTCGCGGACACAGCGATTCCATAATGATGTTTCGGCGTGCAAAGTTTCCCCAGTGCCCGGATGGAGTTCATTATGCTTAGAGACCCGGCAGTCTAATACGTCTATAGGGCGTTCGCCAGATGATCCTTTCGCGCGCGAAAACGCGCATGCTCCGGCATCTGGAGCAGTTTTCAATAAGTGGCATAAGGCCTTATTCTATTGACAGAATTAGGCCTCACGCGTACCCTTGCCGGCCTTCTCAACGGGGCACATCGGCCTCGATAGAGATCCCCGGAGCAGCCGAGACGGCGCACAACACATTCATCTCAAGGTGTCATTACAATGAAACGCACATTCCAACCGAGCAACCTGAAGCGTGCACGCACGCATGGTTTCCGCGCGAGAATGGCGACGAAAGCAGGGCGCCAGGTATTGAAGCGACGTCGCGCCAAGGGACGGGCGCAACTCTCGCCGAAACACTGATCACGCCGCGGCCTGGTATCCCACGGAAAAAACGCCGACAACAGGCACAACGGCAGACCGCCGCTTCAGACGGCAGAGCCGCCTGCCTGATTCAAAAGCCTACAGCCGCGTCTTCAAAAAGGCCGAACGAAGCCGCGATATGATGTTTACGGTCCTGTACAAGCGAAACGCTGGCGCGCAGGCACGACTCGGACTGGCGATATCCCGGAAACACTGCCGCGGCGCCGTCGCGCGCAATCGCCTGAAGCGAATTGTCCGCGAATCGTTTCGACTGCACCGCGAGGCACTCACGGGCCTCGACCTCGTGGTGATCAACCACGCCCCTGCGGCGCGGGCCAGCAACAAGGCGCTTTTTGACAGCCTCACCGGACACTGGCAAACATGTCAGTCAGGCGTTCAGGAATCTAAGAAATAATGGACAACCAAAGACTGCTGGTCTGGGCGACTTTCCTGATGCTGGCGTGGCTGACTTACCAGGCATGGCAGTCGGACAAACAGGTCGAGCGCGGGAACGGTGTGGCGACGCCGCAAACCGAGGCTGGCGAGACAGCGAGCGGCAGCGAGTCGCTACCGGCCTTGCCGGACGCCGCCGCCGATTCGCCTGCGCCGGAAAGCCCCACGCCGAGCCTTGATGAAGCGCCGGCGCCGGCCGCGCCGGCAGCGACCGATGTCGTGCGCGTCACGACCGATGTCTTCGAGATGGAGATCCTGACGCAGGGCGCAACGCTGCAACGCGCCGTGCTGCTTCGCTACCCGGTCGCCAAGGACGACCCGGATACACTGGTCGAGGTATTGAGCCCGTCAGGACCGGACCGCGGCAGCATCCAGACCGGATTGATCGACGAAGGTGACGGACCCGAACCGAATCATCTTGCGCAATTCACGACGCCTGCGAGCGAATACACGCTGGGCAGCGATGCCGAACTCGTGGTCCCTTTCCGGTGGAGCGACGGCCAGGGCCTGAGCGTCGAGAAAGAGATTCGTTTCAAGCGAGGAAGTTACCGGATCGACGTCACGCAGAGACTGGTCAACGCGAGCGGAAACGTGTGGCGCGGCGCCGACTATGCACAAATCGAAAGACGCTCGCACGAAATCGAGCGTTCGATGTTCAACGTCGATTCGTATTCCTTCGACGGACCGATCATTTACGACGGAGAAAAGTCGGCAAAGCTGGATCGCGACGACCTGATATCGGATGGTCCTTACAAAATCCGGGCAGAAAAAGGCTGGGTCGGATCGATACAACACCATTTCCTGAGCGCGGTCGTGCCACCGCGCGATTCGGAATACAGTTACACGGTCAGCGTAAACCGCGACATCTCGATGGCGAGCCTGATCAGGCGCCCCTCGCTTTTCGTACGTCCCGGCAGCGAATTCAAGTTCGAGACCAGCGTTTTCGTCGGGCCGAAATTGCAGAAGCAGCTCGGGGATCTCGACGAGAGTCTCAAGCTTACCGTCGATTACGGCTGGCTCACGATTATCGCCCAGCCCCTCTTCTGGCTGCTCAGCAAGATTCACTCTTTTGTGGGCAACTGGGGCGTGGCGATCATTGTCGTCACGATTCTCATCAAGCTCGCTTTTTATAAACTCACCGAGGCGAGCGGCCGCTCGATGGCGAAGATGCGCGAAATACAGCCGCGCATGAAGGCATTGCAGGACCGGTACAAGGATGATCGCCAGGCCTTGAGCCAGGCGATGATGGAACTCTACAAGAGAGAGAAAGTAAATCCGGCCGCCGGCTGTCTGCCGATCCTGATCCAGATGCCGTTCTTCCTCGCCTTCTACTGGGTACTGCTCGAATCCGTCGAGATGCGGCAGGCGCCGTTCGCGCTCTGGATTACGGACCTGTCCTCGCGCGATCCCTATTTCATCCTGCCACTCATCATGGGCGCATCGATGCTGTTCCAGCAGAAACTGAACCCGGCACCGGCCGATCCGGTACAGGCTAAGGTGATGCAGATTATGCCGATCGTCTTCACCGTGTTCTTCGCTTTCTTCCCTTCCGGCCTCGTGCTCTACTGGGTGACCAACACCGTGCTTTCGATTGCGCAGCAGTGGTACATCAACAAGATCGTTCATGAAGAAGCCGCAAAGCGCAGCGGCAAGAAGAAAAAGGCGAAGGACAAGGACAAAGAAGAGTAAGGAATCGCGGCTGAATCCGCTCACACATTGCTAATCATCGTTGTGGGATCGGCTTTTTGTGCAGGGATGTACTTATGTCGCTGCGCACACGGAGGTGCAAGCAGCGACGAAGCCGCGAACGGGGCAGATAATTCACGTTTGCCGTGAACACGATAACAGCGATGCCGGACTATCTCAGGGACACCATCGTTGCGGCGGCGACGCCGCCCGGCAAGGGCGGTATCGCGATCGTGCGAATTTCCGGCGACCAGACGGAAAAGCTCGCGAGCGCACTCATCGGCAAACTGCC
>JBFHXJ010000097.1:0-15883 GCA_041598995.1 Woeseiaceae bacterium
CTCGGCGGTCATCCCGCCTGGCAGACCACGGATGCGGACGGCAACCTGTACTGGGAGAGGGCCGCGGCGGTGAGCGCCCTGTACTTCCCGGGTGAGGCGCGCGTGGCGGCCCACGACAGTGCCAAGTGCAATGCCTGCCATAACCAGCTACAGATGCACGGCACTAACCGCAATGGCAACGCCGAGTTCTGTCTGATGTGCCACAACGGGGACGCCGCGGTGTGCCAGAGCAATCCGGACGCGAGCGGCGCTTGCCCGGCGGGTAACACCAATGAAGGCTACCACTTCGGCTACATGGTGCACTCGATCCACATCGGGAGCACTACCTTCCAGACGGACGGTGGTGGCGACTTCTCCGAAGTACACTTCCCGCAGAACGTCGCCAACTGCGACACCTGCCATAAGCCGGGACTCTATAACGTGGCTCGCGCGACAGCCCGAGCGGTGAGCACCGACCAGGGATCTGACATCAGGGTCTGGACGGACGACATCGCCTCGACGGCGACTGCGGCGGTCTGTGGCGTCTGCCACACGAGCACGGCGGCCAAGGGGCATTTCGAGTCCCAGGGCGGCCAGGTCGATGACCTGAAGTGCACGATCGTCGGTGCCGAGTGCACGGTTCCCGACGGCTCGGCCGGCACCGGCTTACCAAACGGGCAGGAAGCCTGCGCGGTCTGCCACGGCGCGGGTTCGGAATTCGACACGACGAAATACCACAACCCGGGCGTAGAGTAGCTATAGCAGGAACGGGGCGCCTTCTGATGGCGCCCCGTCTTCAAGGAAAGATGAGATGGGCCGGAGTCTTCTCCGGCCCTTCTTGTGATGCCGTCCAAGCCAGGCCACTGTCGGTTCGTGTATAACCTGGCAATAGCCAAAGCTGCTGTCATACACTATCTTGTTGGCGAAACAAGGTTTCACCTCAGCAGATCTATGCAATTACACGGGCTGTGACTCCATGTCGTGCAGCCATGATGCCAGCGAGTCAGAAGCTCTCCGATTGCGGCGCTTGTGCATACGTACATCCACGAATGACTTCACGGTGAGTTGCTATTTAGCCTGCCGGACGAAACTCTGTACTATCGAACTGCAGCGAGAGTATTTCGGAACAAACAAGGCGGCAGGACGTTTGTGCCGCCGACCACAAATAAGGTGACGGTACATGGCAAGCTACAACAATTGGCCGACGCGCGTTGTAACTTGTACGTTGATGGCTCTGTTTTTCGCCGGCTGCGAGGGCAGTGGCGGGGCCGCCGGACCGCCGGGAGCAGCGGGACCGTCCGGCCCGACGGGACCGCCGGGACCACCCACCGGCCAAGCTGTCGCCGTAACCACTGCCGAGAAGATCAACGTCAGTATCACCGATGTATCCGTGCCGGCCGGCGGTGGGGCTCCCACGGTGATGCTGAATCTGACGAATGATCTTGGCCAGGGACTGAAGGGTCTGCCTGCCCGTAATATCAGCTTCGTCATTGCGCAATTGACGCCGGGAAGCAACGGCGGCTCGAGCGAGTGGCAATCCTATATCACACGGGACAGTGGCGGGATTGCGAATGCGCAGGCATCTACGGAAAACGCGACCGCGGGCACCTTCACCGATAACGGCGACGGCACTTACGCGTATACGTTCGCGAACGCGCTCACCGATTATCCGGCAGGCCCCGTGTTCAGTCAGTCGAAGACGCACCGATTGGGCATCGAAATTCGTACCAGTTCCGGCGGCTTCTTTCCGCAAAACATTCCGGCCGATAACGCACCATTCGAATTCCTGCCGACCGGCGGCACCCCTACTTTCACACGCCGGATCGTCGACAACGATACCTGCAATGCCTGTCATGACAACCTCGAGATGCACGGCGAAGCCCGCTTCGATGTCGAGTACTGCGTGCTATGTCATAACCCGTCTTCGATTGACGGTGACACGGGTAACAGCGTCGATATGAAGCGGCTGATTCACAACATTCACTCCGCCCGGTCCGACTACCAGATCATCGGCTTCGGCGGAACGCTGCATGACTGGTCGGACGTCGTGTGGCCTCAGGACATCAGGAATTGCCAGACCTGTCACGAGGAGAGTGATGCCAACACGCCGCAAGCAAGCAACTACCGGCTCGTGCCGAATCGCGCTGCCTGTGGCACGTGTCATTACGACGACGGTGACGCCGTGAACGGCAAGCACGATTTTGCCATCGAAGATGGCGTGCATCCTTTTGACCTCGTCTTCAATGATGATACCCAGTGTGTCGATTGTCACGGACCGCAAGGCACGGTGACCAACGCCGAGGGCCGCCTCGTGCAGGTTCCCGTCGCTCATGAGATTCGCACCAAGACCGCCGGGGAGGCATTCCGCTTCAACATCCTGAATGTGACCGGTACCGCACCCGGCGAATTCCCTGTGGTGACGTTCTCGGTAACCGATCCGACGAATGGCAACGCGCCATACGATATCCAGGCGGACGCGCCGTTCACGACATGCGCCGGCGGTGCCAGCCGCCTGTCTGTCAATGTAGCGTGGAGCACCACCGATTACACGAACGCCGGTAGTGGCGTATTACCGGCCCTGCCGATTCAGATGAACCCGCTCACGGCTTGTGGTGGTGCCTCCACGGCTAACGGCGACGGCACTTTTACTGTGACATCGGCAACTGCGATACCAATGACCGCCATTGGCAGCGCGGCGGCAGCGATCGAGGGTCACCCGGCGGTCGATGCGGATAACGACGGCAATGTCGACCGCATTGCGGTAACGAATGCCATCGCTTACGCACCCATTACTGATGCCACGGCGGTGCCGCGCCGTTCCGTCGTCGATATCGTGAAATGCGATGATTGTCATAACCAGCTTTCGCTGCATGGTAATAATCGCACCGACAAACCCGAGGTGTGCGTAAATTGCCATAACCCGAACATGACCGACGTAAATCAGCGCGGCGCGGGAAGTTGTCTGGCCGATCTCGGCGCGGACGATCAGACGATCGACTTCAAACGCATGATCCATGCGATGCACGCATCGGGAACGATCGGTGTGCCTTTCGAGGTTTGCGGTTTCAGGAACAGTGTTCACACATTCGATTACATCTATCCGGGCCGGATCAACAACTGCGAGGGTTGTCACCTCGCGAACACTTACTATCCGGTGGATGCAACACAGGTGCTTGGCACGACGATCGACGTCAATGATCCGGCAACGCCGACTGACGATCGAGTCTATTCGCCGAACGCATCGGCGTGCTCCGCGTGCCACGTCGAGCCGCAGGATATTCTGCACATGGAGCAGAACGGCGGGGATTTCAATGCGACCAAAGCCGCGGACGGCGCGCTGGTTTCCTCGAAGATCGAGAGCTGTGCCGTATGCCATGGTCCCGGACGCACGGCGGACGTGAAAATAAAGCACGAGGTCGGGAAATTTGTGTTCAATTAATCACTGTCGCAAGTCCCAAACCCGAAAGGCCCGGGCGGGTCGACGATATTGCGGCCAGGATCTGACAGAGAATCGATTTCGAATGATCAATCACATTATCGGACCCCTAACGGTGTCCTTGTTCTTTTGTCTGATTGGTTCGTCGGTCGCGAGCGCGCAGGCCGCTGACGAAGCAGCCGTCGATATTCCCTACAGCAGCAGTGGTGCGGACACCTGCCTTGCCTGCCATGGTAACGAGGCGGTGCACCCGATATTCCGCACGAAACACGGCGTGCCGACCGATCCACGGAGCCCCTTCGGCCAGGGTCAGCTGCAATGTGAGGCCTGCCACGGTCCGGGCGGCCTGCATGCCGGCAGGGTGCGGCGCGGACAAGAGAGGCCGCCGGTCATCCGTTTTGCCGCCGACTCCGCTGACAGCGTCGAGACACAGAACAGTATGTGCTTCGGATGCCACGAAGCCAATACGGGATTCGCGTGGCACGGCGGCCCGCATGACGCCAACGAGGTCAGTTGTGCCGGTTGTCATCAGAGTCACTCTGCCAATGATCCCGTGCTGCGGATATCGACGCAGGCCGACAAATGCTATGACTGTCATGCCCTCCGCAGGAGCGATTCACTGAAAGCGTATGCGCATCCGATGCGCGAGGGGAAAATGGCCTGTACCGGTTGTCACAGCCCGCACGGCGCGACCACCGAATTACAACTGGCGCGGCAGACAATCAACGAAACCTGCTTCCAGTGCCACGCGGAGAAACGCGGTCCGTTCCTGTGGGAACATGCGCCGGTCACTGAAGATTGCACGACGTGCCACGACCCGCATGGCTCGAATCATCCCGGGATGCTTGCGCGACGCGCGCCGTTTCTTTGCCAGAGCTGTCACTCGCAGCGCGGACACCCCAGTATCGCCTACGATGCGGACGGACTGGCGAGCGGTATGCCGTCGCAATACCTGCTGGGACAAAGTTGCCTGAACTGCCATTCACAGGTGCATGGCTCGAATCACCCATCAGGGTCCAAACTGATGCGCTGACGAGCATGCACGAATTGCACGTTGGGGCTTGAGAGGTCGAAGAAATGTTCAAGGGCGGAGTAATGCGATTTGAGACAATTGCGATATCGGCGATCGTGTCGTTGACGCCGATGGTAGCGGTTGCGCAGTCGGCGCCGCCGCCCGATACCTCCGGCTGGAATTGTCAGTTCTGTCCGTTTCCAAGCGGCTACGAGGCGAATATCGCGGCTGGCGGCAGTTATGTCAGTGACGATGCCACGAGGTTTGGCGACGCCAGCGGTTATGACGAGAAAGGCGGCTATGTCAACGTCGACGGTGAAGGCAGGTATACGGGCGAGAATTATCAGTTGAGCTGGTACGCGGAGGACTTGGGGCTGGATTCGCGGGTGCTCGAGATCGAGGGCGGCCGGCAGGGCAGTTTCGGTTTCAACCTCGCGTATCGCGAGTTGCCGGAGCGCGTGTTCGACACGACCAGCACCGTCTTCAGTGCCTCGGGAAACGACACCATGAGGTTGCCAGGATCCTGGGTGCCGGCGCCACGCACATCGGGGATGACGGCTCTCGCTTCTTCGCTCAGCAGCCAGGATGTCGAGAGCGATCGTCAGATTATCGAGGTCGGTGCGAGTTACTTGCCCACCAGCCGCTTCGACCTGTTTGTCGATTACCGGCGCCAGCAAAGGGATGGCGTCGACATCTTCGGTGCATCGACTTTCACGCAGGCGAGCCTGTTACTCAGACCGCTCGACCATCAGACGGACGAAGTCGATTTCGGTGTTCGTTACCAGATGGACCGTGGTCATTTGACGCTCGCCTACTACGGCTCATTCTTCGAGAACGATGCCACTGCGCTAACCTGGGACAATCCATTTGCATTCGATCCGGCCACATCTCTGCCCGGCGAGGATCAGGGCAGGCATGCGCAGGAGCCCGACAGCGATTTCCAGCAGGTGACGCTATCCGGCAGCTACACTTTTTCGGCCATGGATACCGTCATCGGTTTCTCCGCGGCAACCGGGCGTGGCGAGCAAAACGATACCTTGCTGCCCTATACGATCAATCCGGGTATCGCTGCAGGGGCGTTACCGACCGCCATTCTCGATGCGGAGGTCGATACGACCAATTTCGCACTCAATATAACGGCAAGGCCGCTGCCCGGCGCCCGCGTGAAGCTCGGTTTTCGTCAGGACGAGCGTGACAACAAGACGCCACAATTCCAATGGACCCGTATCATTACCGATACCTTCCTGTCGGGCGATTCGGAGCTGAACACGCCGTACAGCTACGAGCGCTCGCGGCTCAACGTGAGCGCAGATTACAGGCTATTCGACACGGTTCGGATTTCTGCGGGCTACGACCGCACGGAAACTGACCGCGACTTCCAGGAAGTATCGGAACAGACCGAGGACGCTGGCTGGGCAAGCGCACGCTGGCGTCCCAATTCGTATCTCGATATCACTGCAAGGGGAGGTGCGTCGAAGCGAGATATCGACCGTTACAACGAGGCGTTTGCCAGTAGCCTGGGCCAAAACCCATTAATGCGAAAATATTATCTTGCCTATCGCTATCGGGAATTCGGCGAACTCACGCTTTCGGCATCCTTACCCGAAAAACCTGTTTCGATCGGAGTGACGGCATTTTATGCCGACGACAGCTATACGCAGTCACAGCTCGGGATAACAGAGAGCGACGAGCTGCGCATTTCTGCCGATCTGAGCTGGTCCATATCGGAACGCGCATCGATCTATCTTACCGGCGGAATCGAGGAGATCGACGCGAAGCAGTCGGGCAGCGAACTCTTCGCGACACCCGACTGGCAGGCGAGTCACGCCGACCAGTTCAACAACATTGGCGCCGGCTTTCGCATTGCCGGGATCGGCGACAAAGCAGACGTGCAACTCGATTACACACGCGCCGAAGGCAATACGGAGATCGACGTCACGAGCGGCGCCGGCGGACAGAATCGGTTTCCGGATCTCGAATCCACGCTCGATGCGCTGCGGTTGAAGATTTTGTACCGCTGGTCCGACAAGCTCGACGCGACACTACAATTGCGGTACGAGAGCTTCTCGACCGAGGACTGGGCATTGCAGGGCGTCGTCCCCGACACTTTGCCGACCATACTGACGCTCGGCGCACGGCCATACGACTACGATCTCTGGCTCGTCGGCATCGGTGTCCGCTATCGGATCGGCACTCCGTAGGATCGCTGGCCGCGCGCCTCACCGGCGATTGACAATGTTTATTTCTTCGCGCGGTAACTGCCGTAGTAATTGACTATCGCCTCTGTTTCCTCGGGCGTCAGAGCTTTGGCGGCCTCCACCATGGGCACCATGGCGTCCCGGTTGCCCGAAGCATACTGCTGTATGGCAGTGCGCAGATAGGCCATTCTCTGGCCGTGTACGATGCCGAATTGCGGATCACCGGGTTCGTGAATACCGTGGCACATTGCACATTTTTCCTGGTGGAGCTCCTCACCCACGGCAGCCTTGGCGGCATCGAAGTCCTCGCCCGCTGGTTTATAAGGCATTGCCGCGAAGTGTGCGGCCAGCCCGACGATGTCGTCGTCACTCAGCGATGTCGAGATCTGGCACATCATGGCACCTGACGGTACGCATTTGCGTGACCCGTCCTTGTAGGCGAACATGGCATCTTCGAGAACAGCCGCATCGAATCCTGCGATGGTTGGAGTATCCGGTGTAATGCCGCTGGCGCCGTCCGCCCCGTGGCAACCGGTACAAATTGCCAGTGACTGGGGGGCATCGGCCATTGCCGGTCCGCTGAGGATCATCAGACCGAGCACACCGGTCATCGCTAGTAATTTACGCATGTCTCAAACTCCTTTTCTTCGCGCGGCCAACGGCCGCCCACAAAACCAGACAAATCATAGAATCCGCCGATAGCCAGTCAATACGTAGACCTGCCTAGCACCGTATCTGATTCCCAGCAATGCAGACTACCATTGGTACAGTGTAGATTAGCCGCGGCTCGCTGAACGCCGGCTGAAAATCCGGGTCCGCCCCATGTGCTGGACGGCAAGGCTAATTTTCACATAGTATCGCCTGCCGTCACTGCAATATCGCACAAAAACGAAGCATCTTCTGCTCCCCGGATTAACAGCATGAAAGACTTTCTGCCAGACATCGAGATTGCGCAGGCGGCAAACAAACTGCCGATCCAGGATGTCGCCGCCAAACTAAATATTTCCGCGGACGGCATCATCCCGTACGGCAACGACAAGGCGAAGATCTCCTACGACTGCCTGTCGGGAATCAAGGACGAAGCCGATGGCAAGCTGATCCTGGTCACTGCCATCTCGCCGACGCCCGCCGGCGAAGGCAAGACGACGACGACGGTCGGACTGGGCGACGGCCTCAACAGGATCGGCAAGCAGGCGATCGTGTGCCTGCGTGAACCGAGCCTCGGTCCCTGTTTCGGCATGAAAGGCGGCGCTGCCGGCGGCGGTTACGCCCAGGTCGTGCCGATGACGGACATCAACCTGCATTTCACCGGCGATTTCCACGCGATCGGCGCCGCGCACAACCTCCTGGCCGCGATCATCGACAACCACATGCACTGGGAGAATCAGCTCAACATCGATCCGCGACGTGTGACCTGGCGGCGCGTACTCGACATGAACGAACGCGCCCTGCGCACGATCACCTCCGGTCTCGGCGGCTACCATAACGGCGTCGTCCGCGAGGCAGGATTCGACATCACGGTCGCATCGGAGATCATGGCCTGTTTCTGCCTGGCAGAGAATCTCGAGGACCTGCGCCAACGCATTGGCAATATCACGATCGGCTATACCCGCGACGAGAAGCCCGTGCGCGCGGAAGCCCTAAAAGTGCATGGCGCGATGACTGCCCTGCTCCGCGACGCCATGCAACCCAATCTCGTGCAGACGCTCGAGAACAATCCCGCCCTCATGCACGGCGGGCCGTTTGCCAACATCGCACACGGCTGCAACTCGGTCATGGCCACCAAGTCGGCGCTGAAACTCGCCGATTACGTCGTTACCGAAGCCGGCTTCGGGGCCGACCTCGGTGCGGAGAAGTTTTTCGACATCAAGTGCCGCAAGGCTGGCCTGCATCCTGACGCCGTGGTGCTCGTGGCGACGACTAAAGCGCTCAAGATGCACGGCGGCGTGAACAAAGACGATCTGACGAAAGAAGACGCCAATGCGGTGATCCGCGGTTGCGCGAACCTCGGGCGTCACATCCGAAATCTAGGGCAGTTCGGCGTGCCGGTCACGGTCGCGATCAATAATTTCGTCACCGATACGGAGGCCGAGCACCTGGCGATCAAGAATTATTGCAAGGAATTCGATGTCGAGTGCGTGGTGTCGTCGCACTGGGAACACGGCAGCGCCGGCGCCACCGATCTGGCCGAGCGCGTAATCGATCTCGTCGACAATCACAAGGCGCAATTCCGGCCGCTCTACAAGGACGACCTGCCACTGTGGGACAAGGTGCGGCGCATCGCCCGCTCGATATATGGCGCCGAGGATGTGTTGGCGGACAAGAAGATCCGCGCACAATTCGATCAGTTCCAGCAAGAGGGCTATGGCCATTACCCGATCTGCATGGCGAAAACGCAATACAGCTTCTCGACCGACCCCCAACTCCTCGGTGCACCGTCCGGTCACGATGTGCAGATTCGCGAACTGCGGCTCGCGACCGGCGCAGAGTTCCTGATCGTCATCTGCGGCTCGATCATGACCATGCCGGGACTGCCCCGCGTGCCTGCCGCTGAGCAGATCGACGTCACCGACGACGGGCGCATCACCGGCCTGTTCTGACCCGCGCGGAACATGCGATCCACGACCATCCTCCTCGCCGCCGCGCTCCTGTCCGTCGGAGCGTCCACGGCAAGTGCCAAGGGCGAGGCGCGCCTTCGCTGGGAACGCATGAACCAGATCCGCCAGGAGAAATTCGATCTCGTGCTGCCCGAGGTCATGCGGGAAAACGGCGTCGACATGTGGATCACCGTCAACCGCGAGGGATTCGAAGACCCGCTGACTGAAGACTTCGGCCGGGGATACGTCGGCGATTACGGCTATTACATCTTTACCGATCGCGGCGGCGACCGGATCGAGCGCGCGATCCTCGGCGTCGGCACCGCACTGGTCGAAGACAACGGAGCATACGACATCATTGGCGACAGCGAGGATTTGCGCGAATTTGTCGAGGAACGCAACCCGCGGACGATCGCCCTGAATTTCGCCCGCAACATCGGCGCCGCGGATGGCCTCAGCTATACGAGCTATCACAAACTCAGCGAAGAGTTGGGCGCGGAATTGGCCAAACGTTTCGTCTCTGCGGAAAAACTCGCATCGGACTTTCGCTCACGACGCGTCGCCTCGGAGATCGCAGCATTTGCGTGGGCCGGCGAGTTGTCACGCAATATCGCCGAACGCGCGTTCTCGAATGAGATCATCACGCCAGGCAAGACGACGCTCGCGGACGTCGCGTGGTGGATGCGTGAACAGCAATTCGAATCGAATCTCGACACTTCTTTCGGCATGCCCTCGGTCTATATCACGGGACCTGATGGTTTCGTCGCGCTGTCGAACGATCACGTGATTCAGCGTGGCGATTTCCTCGCGATCGACTGGGGTGTCGGCTATCTGAATTTCTACACCGACATCAAGCGACATGCCTATGTCCTTAAAGAAGGCGAGACACATTTGCCGGCGTCCTATCAAAAGGCATTCGACAACGGTCGTGCAGTGCGCGATATTCTAAAAAACAATATCAAGGTCGGCAGGACGGCCGGCGAGACCTATGAGTTGCTAAACAATCTCATTAACAAGGCCGGCTTTACGGTGATGGAACAATTCAACGAGCCGACCGACGATCCCGAAATCATCGACGTGATCATCGGTTGCCATTCGGTCGGCAATCTCGGCCACGGCATCGGCCCGTCGATCGCCTGGTTCAATCCGGAGCGCATGACCTACATGATCCGGCCGACCAACCTGTTCTCTATCGAGTTGTTCGCCTACACCGCCATCCCCGAATGGGGTGGCAAGAAACTGCGTATTCCCCTCGAGGACGATGCCATCGTTACAGACCGCGGCGTGGAATGGCTCTATCCGGTCAATCAGGAAGTGCTATTGATCAGATAAGCACGCGATGTCTGTCGAGCCCGATAAGAGCGGTTCGTTCCCATATCGGGACCGAGGCCACTACTCCTCATTGAATAAGCTTGGGGGCGGACCCTGTTGTCGGCCCCCCTTTGTTGTCCCGCCAGATCCCGTGACGCTACTCCCCACCGGTTGCGGACGGGATACCTACCCGGCGATATAGTGCCGATTCCATAATTACTCTATACGCCCTGGAGCATGGTCATAGATTCCCCGCGGGAAATCATTGCTGTGTAACGCATAACCCGGAAATCCCGAAATGCAGAGGCCGTAGAAATCACCTACCGACTGCGGTTTTCCACTATGTCACGGGACTTTGGCCGTCGATATGATTCCTAGTGGTCAAATATTCGACGGGAAGCGCCATGGTGTTTCAGATCTCCAGGCAAGTTCGCATCGAAGTTTTGATGCATTGCGGCGGTGCCGAATAACAATCACGGCGCTGCCAGCATGCCCACACACATCGTTCGACTGTTACTCATACTTGCCGCATTTCTGATCCTCGCGGTCGCCGCAAGGTATTACGTTCTCGATCCTTCCTATTACCAGTTCGGCGATTACCGAGGGGATGCCGTGGTCGAGATGGCGGGCTACCCAATGCCGCAGTTCCGCGGGACGGCATACTGCCAGGCGTGTCATGCCGAACGGCACGCTGAATGGACGTCGGGTGCGCATCGAAGCGTCAAATGCGAAGTGTGTCACGGCGCCGCACGCGAGCATCCTGCCACCGGCCCGATGCCGAAACCCGAGGATACCGTCAAGCTTTGCACCGTGTGCCACGAGGCGATGCCCGGGCGACCCGCCGCGCACCCGCAGGTAGTGGTCGCGGAGCACCCCGTACCGCATGACGGCCCAATTCAATGCCTGACATGCCACAACCCGCACTCGCCGCGCCTCGGTGCTCAGCCAGAGCCGGTACCGGAACAGGTGTCAGTCGTTCCCGCAGCAGCACCTGCTCTACCGCCGATGTCGGCACGCCTGGTGGCGCTGACGACCCCGTGCACCCCCTGTCACGGCGCCGACGGCCGCAACGCTGCAATGTCTGCCGCATTGGCGGGCGTCGAGCAATCGATCCTCGCCCAGAAGCTCGAGGACTACCGATCCGGCGCGATTGAGCATGCGGTAATGAACGCCGTCACTAGATCACTGAGTGATGAAGACATCATCGATCTCGCTGAACACTATGCGAGCTTGCCGCGAGGACCAGCACAGTGACCGAGGAGAAGAGCAAAGGCAAACTTGGACGACGCCTTTTCCTGAATATTACCGCCAAGGCGCTCGCCGGTGTGGTGGGAGGCGGTGTCGTGTTCGCCGAGAGCGTGGCGCAAGATGAACACATTACGGGCACCACAGGCGCGAAATCGTTCCCGACCGAGGACTATGACTGGACCAAGCACCGCTGGGCGTACGGTATCGATGCGACTCGCTGTATCGGCTGTCTTCGCTGCGTCGAGGCCTGCAAGACCGAGAATGGTGTTGAACAGGACGCGCATCACTTCCGTACTTGGGTAGAACGCTACGTCTACCTGGAGGGCGAGGAGAAGCCCCGTGTCGATAGTCATCATGATCCGCAAAACATCGCCGCGTCGGGATCAGAAAGCGAGTATCGCTTTGATCATCGCTACAAGGATGCCAATGTCACCAAAGCCTTCTTCGTGCCGAAGATGTGCAACCAGTGCCAGCATCCATCATGCGTCCAGGTCTGCCCGGTGGGGGCGACCTTCAGGACCAAGGACGGTGTGGTACTGATCGATCGGACTTATTGCATCGGTTGCGAATATTGCGTCCAGGCCTGTCCATACGGCGCGCGGTTCTTTAACAAAGAGGTTGGCACATCTGACAAGTGCACCTGGTGTTATCACCGCATCACCAAAGGCCTGCAACCGGCTTGTGTGGAGGTATGTCCGGTCGAGGCGCGCATTTTCGGCGATCTGAACGACCCGGCGAGCAAGATCAATAAGTTCCTTGATGGAAACCGCGTGCAGGTACTGAAACCCGAGACCGGCAACGGGCCGACCTGCTTTTATGTCGGCATCGACAAGGAGGTGACGTGATGGTATTGCTGCACGTCGCACCGTACACGGGCTATGTTTATCCGAACGAGACAATCATACCGTGGACTCTGCTGATTGCGGTTTATCCGTATTTGACCGGACTCGTCGCTGGCGCATTTACGGTCTCCAGCATGCACCATGCGTTTGGCGTAGAGCGGTTCAAGCCGGTTGCCAGGTTCGCTCTGCTGACCTCCCTGAGCTGCATGATATTCGTGCCTGCGCCGCTGATGCTGCATCTCGGGCATCCGGAACGGGCGATGAACGCGATGATCACGCCGCACCTGTCGTCTGCTTTTGCGATGTTCGGTTTCTTCGCGGCCTTTTACGTGCTCTTGCTGATCCTGGAGTGCTGGTTCGTATTTCGCGTCGACAACGTGGCACGGGCGAACAGCTCGACGGGACTACTGCGCGCATTTTACCGTGCAGTAACGCTGTGGTCCGATGACGTATCCGCCAAGGCGCGTGAGTACGACCGAAAATGGCTGATGGCGCTGGCCGTCATCGGCATTCCCGCGGCGCATGGTTTGCACGGCTATGTGGGTTTTGTCTACGGCTCGCTGAAATCCCGCGAGTGGTGGGGATCGGACATGATGCCGGTCATCTTTATCTTCTCCGCCGTCATCTCCGGCGTGGCCTTGTGCATCGTCCTCTATGTGCTGGCTGCCAAGTTTCGCCGCATACCACTCGATTTCGCATGCCTGAAAGGCATGACCTATGTGCTCTGGGGATTCATGATGTTTGCGCTTCTTCTGGAGGCGCTGGCATTCGCCAACATCGTCTACAAGGGCAAGGAAGGCATCGATGTCATCGTCGAGTACGTCAGCGGACCTCTTTTCGTACGATATTTCGTGTTCCAGTTCGGAATCGGCGCGGTCCTGCCGATTTTGATCATCAGCGGCCTAATTGCCCGGGATACGCGGGGTGATGCATTTGTCACCGGCCTCGTGATCAGCTCGCTGCTGGTTCTCATGAGCGTGTTCATGATGCGCTGGAACGTCGTGATCGGAGGGCAGGAGATATCCAAGACCCTGAAGGGGCTGTTAACCTACATACCGCCATGGTACGGACGCCAGGGCATTATTGCGGGCACTGCGGTCATGGTCGCGCCATTCTTGCTGCTCTGGTTATTGACACGTCTCTTTCCGCCGTGGAAAGACATGTATCAGGAAAAACTACCATGAACATCTCCCGCCATACTCTCGCCGCTGCAGCAGCGCTGGCGCTGTTATCGCGGCCCGCCTGCGCAACCGCAGCAGAACCCCCCGCGCCCATACTGGAATGGTCGTTCTATGTACTGTTGATCTTTGCAGGCTGTGTGATTGCTTTCGTATTCCTGAAGACAAGCAAGAAAAGAAAGCAAGCGCCGCTGTCGAATATGCTCGCCGAAACGACTCGCCCGGTCAGTTGTGTAAATCCTGAAACTACGGTCATCGAGTCCGTTAGATTGATGAACGAGCAGAACATCGGTGCAGTCCTCGTCATGGACGACGACAAGCTCAAAGGCATATTCACCGAGCGGGACGCGCTGACAAAAGTACTCGGCGACGGCAAAGATCCGATCAACACAAAGATATCCGAGGTGATGACGAGGGATCCCGTATTCGTGGATCCGTCGACGACGGTCGAAGAAGCGATGGGCATTGTCACCGGTCGCAGGGTTCGACACCTGCCGATATTACACAATGGAAAGCTCGTAGGTATCGTATCCAGTGGTGACCTCACCCATTGGCTCGTTAGAGACCGCGAAGGCGAGATTCGGGAGCTGGTCGATATCGCAGCTCACACACGACTGCGCTAGTGCTGCCTCCGACCGGGCATAAGCGGCAGGCTTATCCGTAAGTACCAGAGTTCATTGCAGGCAGAAGTTTATGACTTCGACAGAGTTATTGGGCCTATACCGATCATGTGGCTGAAATCACCTTATTACATGCACTGCGGCTCTTGATTTACAGGAATCAGTCCGCGATCTTCCCCACAGCAATAACATTAGTTATCAGTGAAGATGAATCAAACATTAAAAACTCTTCCGAATCTGGCCTTTAATGCAGTCAGACTCAGATTTGTTCGAAGATTTGCGCGCTGAAATACTGATGCTAAGAGAAAAAACGAATAAGATAGGACATTCATTCGCACGATTTCGTTTTTCACGCTCTTCCGGAATTACAGTGACAAAGAATCTCGCTCTCTTGTTACTCGCGTTATTCGCCTGCATCCCGGTCGGCTTTGCCCAGGCAAGGCAAGAGGTCACAGAGCCGGGAATAATCGTGAACGCTTCCGCTGTTGAATTTTCGATTGTTCCGCGTAAACAGGAACTGAACTTTTACCCATGCACCCAGTGCCACCAATTCCTGACGCCGAATCCTGAAGTCCGGGAACTTATTTCACCCCACCCGTCCACTCTCGATCATGGAGATCAGCGAATCTGGTGCCTGACCTGCCACAAAATCGACGACCGGGATTACCTGACGAACTTACTCGGTGAGAGTATTGATTTTGACAGCGCGCCTGAACTCTGCGCCAGTTGCCACATGCAGCGGCACAAGGACTGGATGTTCGGCGGACATGGAAAGAGAGTAAGTAACTGGCAGGGCGAGCGCGTCATTTACAGTTGCCCCCATTGTCATGATCCACACAGTCCCATGATCGAGCCCCGTGCTCCCAAACCGCTTCCGCCGCTCCGGAAAGGACTGGAACACCCGGAGATTATGCGTGAAGCACACCCGCCGGCATGGGAACGCCCGAAGGATCCAAACCATGAGTAGCACGAACAAAAGAAAGACACGGTCGGTCAAGAAGAAAACCGACATTTCCCGGAGGACATTTGTCAAGGGCGTAGGCGCCGTCAGTTCCGTAACCGCTGCAGCTGCAGCCGCAACCACGGCGAATGCCGCTTCCTGGGGCGGCCAATCCATGCAAGACGCCTTCGCCGGTTTCTTTCAGGATCATTATCAGAAAATGACACCCGAGGAAATCGAGGAGGCACTGGCTCGCATTGAGCGCAACGCCAAGCGCAAGACCGGGGTGGACATCAAGTGCGTAAACACACCACCTATCCCCGGCGTAGTGTTTGGTTATGCCATCAACATCTCCAAATGCAAAGGTTACCGTGACTGCGTCTACGCCTGTGTCGAAGAAAACAATCTCGGCAGAGATTCACAAATGCAGTACATCCGTGTGCTTGAAATGGAGAAAGGCACCCACAACCTGGAAAAGTCCGATCACTATTACGATCCGGAGACGGTTCCCCAGGAGGGCAA